>NZ_CP007034.1:635000-952500 GCF_000512915.1 Barnesiella viscericola DSM 18177 | reverse complement strand
CCGCCATAAGGTGCAGACCGACCAGAGCGGGGACGGCTACATGGAATCGGATCTTCTGTGGAGCCATCTCGACATTGATCTTGGCTCGCTTTCAGGCAACAGGATAGAATTCCCTTTCAGGCATGCCATGCACAGGCTTGTCATAAACATTACGGGCTCTGACGGTACATTGCCCGAAGACCTTTCAGTAAAGGTCCTCAATGAGACCGAGGGGTCGCTTTCAATCTATAGCGGAAGTCTGAATGATCCGTCCGGTGAAAAGGTGAGAATAGATGCCAGAAAAGCGGAAGGGAGTCAGGGCAAGTTTTCCGCAATACTTTTCCCGGGCAGTCTGGGCCCTTATTCCGACGGATGGGTGGAAATAACTGCAGGCGGCAAGACCTCGACCTTCAAGGCGCCGTCGGAAATCGGCGGCAGGGATTTTCTGGAGAGCGGAAAGGAGACTGTGCTGAACCTGAGTCTGAATCAGGGCGGCGTCGGCCCCGGGGAAGAGCCGGAGCCGGAGCCTGATCCCGACTATGCTGGGAAAATATGCTGGGTATATGGAGTCAAGACGCCGGAAACTCCTGACTACAATGAGGAGACCGTGAAAGTGCTGACAGATACGGATAAATTTTATCCGTGGAACTTCCCTTCAGGAGTATGGTTCAAGTTTGACAGCGATCCTGAAACAGCCTATCTGAACTGGCAGGAGGGCTTCCGCTGGTATGACTGCGACAAGGACAATCCGGACGAAAGCAACTCCCGTCCCGGCTATCATGACAGCAACATGTGCTGGGCGGCCGCTTCGGCATGCATGCTCCACTGGTGGATGAACATCAACAGCGACTATATTGCCGCGTATGACCGTAAATATGGAGATGTGTGCCCGAAATATCCGCGCCCTTCATCTGAATTTTCTGGCACTGAAAAAAGCGAGATATTCAATTTCTTCAGGGAGGCAAGCCGTAACCGCGGAGGGGATGCGAGGGACGGCATCAACTGGTTCATCAACCACACTCCCGGATTGGGTCTAAACGACACTTTCGACGACGATGCCTTCGGAGGCTATTTTACGGAGGTTTTCAAGGGAATGAAGATAGCCGACTCTTTCGGGGGCTTCAGCAAGGAAACGTTCAACGAGCTCATAAAAGACGCCCTTGAGAATGACCGCGGACTCGGATTCATACGCTCACACGGACTGACGCATGTCATGGCTCTCTATGGTGTCGAATTCGATGATGAAGGATATATCTCGGCCGTATATTATGTCGACAACAACGACTATTATAATTTTCAGGTCACAGGCAGCAGCACTCCGTTCCAGAGGCATCGCCTGATCCGCAAGAAGATCACCTACAATGAGGGCAGCGGATTCAAGATATTGATCGGGGAGGGTACATCGTATGCGATAGTCGGAGTGACTACGATGGATCTTATGCGTGACGTATGGCGGAACGCCTTTCCGGAAGTGCGCACAGACGACTGAAGCTGAAAAATGATGTCGGGCAGTGCCCGGCAGGATTGCAGACATTTTATTTGACATAGATATTATGATGATTATGAAGAGTTATAAATTTTTTCTATATGCTGCGGCGATTCTGCCGGCGGCCGTCTCATGCGACAGATCCGTCCTTCCCGGCGGGGACGGCGGCAGCGATGAAGTGACGGGAAAAATCGACATAAGGACTGCCGTAGGCCCCATTGTGAAGTCGCCTCAGCTCGGACAGGACGGCTCCGGAAATTTCGTAAGCGGAGACATGTTCCGGCTTACGGTTTCAGGAGAGGGCTTTGATGATATAAGCGAGATCTATACGGTGGGAGAAACGGAACTTTTCTGGTCGGATTTGGAGCTTCCGGATAATTCCGGTACGGTGTATTTTTCAGGATGTTATCCTGATCAGGATGCCGTTTCAGACGGCAGTTTCCGTTTTGACATGCCGGCAGACGGCGAGACGGATCTTCTGCTTGCCAAGGCTGTTCCGGTGGCGTACCAGGCGTCGGCGGTGGAGCTGAAATTCTCTCATGCTTTCCACAGGCTTGCCATAGAATATGTGTCTGTCGGCACTTATTCCGATTCCGATCTTTCGCAGGTAGCCACATCCGTCAATGCGATGTCCTCATGCACGGTGGATCTGCGCAAGGGCGAAGTTGAATCAGGCTCTGCTGCCCGTCCGGCAAGATACATGGAAAAGAAGGGGAATTCCGTGTCATATATGCTGATTCCGCAGCAGAAAGACGATGTCACTGTAGAGGTCTCTTTCCAGGGTATGAAAAAGACGTTCACTCTTCCGGACACCACCGGGGACGGTCAGGCGCTCAGTCAGCTTGAAGGAGGCAAAATGCTGACGGTGCGGCTTGAGATTTCTTCGGACGGGATCAGAATGGACGGAGTGGAGATCATAGGATGGGAGTCCCAGGGAACTGTCAACGGAGGCATATCCTTCTGAATCACCTCCGTCATCAGGCATTGATTATGGACAGGACTACAATAGGGACAGTCGTTTAATTCCGTCATTATGAGTCAATCGGCAGACCGTCCCGGTAATTTTTCCGATCGAACTCATCTTTTTATATTTTCGGCTCCGTTTCGGAGCCCCTTTTTTCATTTTTGGACCCAACTGGAGCCAATACTCCAGTGAAAGGGCCGTTTCTCACTCACCTCGAACATCAGGCAGCCTGAGCAATTTCGTTGACTTCCCGCCGGACGAGCTGTACTGCATTCGCCGTGTGGATGCCAAAGAAGATGTACAGGATTTCGGTCAACTTCGTCCTTGCCTTGATGCGTTTCAGGCCATAGTGTTCCTTCTGCGTTCCGAACGAGCCTTCCATCCTCGTTGCCCTCACCCTCGCCAGCTCGTTGCGGATGATGTCGTTCTCTTTCTTTTCCAAGGACGGACGGCCACGCTTGACGAATGACGTCTGTATTCCTCTATCCTTGCAGTACCCCCTGTTGGCGCTGCCGGCATAGCCTGCATCTCCTCCGACCTTCTTCGCGTCCACACCGAAGAGCTTTCGGTGCATCTTCAGGCAGTGCGTAAGCCTGGTTCCCTCGTTGAAGGCATTGAATGACAGCTTCTCGATGAATGAGAGTCCGTCAACCTGGATGTTGTTGCACTTCGCACCGAACTCTACGCTCTTCACTTCCTTGCCTCTCACGATCGGCCTCACATACGGCTTGCTGATGCTCACTATCCTGTCCTTGACACTCTCGCGAGGATTGTTGTTCTCGAAGTGGGCCTTCTGCTGACGGTACATCCTTGTGATGATTTCAATATCGCTCTTCTGTCTGGCTGTCAGCAATTTCTCCGCACCTGCATTCTCCCTCTCCAGTGTGCGGGTCTCCTTCAGTATCTTCCCCAAAAGGTTGAGCAGGCGTCTGGTCAGTTTCCTGGTCTGGACTTTCGTATGCCTGCGCCGCTTCCTGTACGACAGGTTGGCCTTCTCTACGTCTACGTACTTCGTCCTCGGACGGTGCACATTCAGCTTGGCACTCAGAGTGCACATTATCTCATATGACTTCTCTATTCCTTCCCACAGAAGCTTCGGATCCGTAGGATAGTGCATCTCGCTCTCGTAACAGGTCGCATCCGTATACATCGTGTCCAGGTCCTTCATGTACGGTTTCCAGGCTCTTGCCAGTATCTCCTGCTGCTGTTGGATCTTCAGCCCGCGGGCCAGTTCCGAAAACACGTCGTCCAGAAGTTTGTAGTTCGTCAGAGGATGCATCGGGTCTATTCTCACATCGCAGAAGAGCTGATAGTGGACGTTACCGTTAAGATGCTCCATCAACTTCGGGCTGCTCAGACCTGTGTACATCTTCAGGAACATCAGCGCAACCTTGCCCTCCGGGGTGAAGTATGTTTTTCGTCCTTTCTTCGCTCTCATGCTCTTGCTTATCAGTCCAAAGTTCTCTGCCATCTCACGTAGCGGCAGCCTCTTCCTGATTTTTCCCAGCTCGCTAGTCGCGAATGTCTGCCTATGCAATTCATAAAAATCGAACTCCGTGAAAGGAAGATCGGGTGATATTCCAGAGAAATTTTGTACCTTAGCCATGCAGATTAATTTTTGCGATACCTCCAAATTTGGCTTTTCCAGGGCGCTTGGGGGTATTCTTTTTATCTTTAGCTAAGATACGGATTTTATATTACATTAGCAATCAATTCTTTATAAAGTTTTATTCTTTTTACGACAGTCCCTAATGTAAAGTCACCAATACAAGTCTACTTTTTCAGGTCGGTACAAATGAAGGTACAGAATAACGGACGATTCTATATCCCGACAAGTGCCGATACTCCAATTCTATCTCACCAACATGACCTAAGGCGATGGCTTCAGTTATATTTATGAGCTGTCCGATCAGGATGCTCATCATGACAGGGAAGTTGATGAGCCAGATGTTTCTGTATGTAGTGCAACAGTAGTAAAAAATAGAGATGTATTAATATCGTTTAGTATTTTAGTAATCTTCCATTATCATTCCATTCCCCATAGAGTAATCCTTTCCGCGTATTCTCTATGAATTTGACCAACCGACTCTCGTAAAGGCCTGGATCATTCCGTTTTATTTGAATTGTATCAATTCTGATTCTCTTATATAAATCGGGAAATTGACAGAAATTGTGGTAGTGTTTCAAACAGTGTGTCCGGAGTAAGCCTTCAGACCTCTTAGTTTTGCAAATATATCAATTTATCTGTTACTTCATTGGCAGGGCCTGCCAATGAAGATTTTTTCATTCGTCCGGGAACAGGTCCTTGTCAAGATCGATTTTGGGCACCTGCCTCAGGTATGACTTCTTGTCCATGGCCGTCTTTCCCATGAGCAGGATGACGGACTCCTCGTTGGGCATCGCACCGCGCATCCTCGTGACCCTCCGGAAGTCCTTCTGCAGCCGCTCTATCCAGTTCGTGGTGTATATCATCGACTGGATGCGGTGGTCGTAGTTCAGGTATGTGAAATACGCCTTGTAGGAGGCGTCCTCGCCGCGCTTGCGGATGCTCCTGTAGTACCTGCCCCATTTGGAGCAGAACCCCTGCCACTCGCTCCATGCCTGCTCCACAGTATAGTTCCTGTCCCCGGTACGGAACACCTGCCGCAGATCCTCTGCGACATCCCCCTTGTCGCCGTTGCGCACATCACTGATGATATTGCGCTTCAGGTGGGTGGTGCACCTCTGGAGCTTCGTGCCGGGAAACACCTCGCTGATGACGACCTCCAGTCCCCTGAGTCCGTCTGCACATATGAGTCCTATCCTGCAGACACCCCGCTCTCGCAGCTCATTCAGCATCTCGCCCCACCCCAGGGCGCTTTCCGTGGGCTTGTTGAAGATCCCGAGCACTTCCCTGGTCTTGTCCTCCTTCACCGCAAGGACCACATAAAAGGCTTCAGTATCTACACTCCGCTTCCGGTGGATCTTGATGTGCACGCAGTCGATGAACACCACCGGATAATGGCTCTCCAGTGACCGCCCCAGCCATTCCGTCACATCCTTGCGCAGATAATCCAGCATACGCGATATGCTCGCCTTGCTGTAATGCTCCCCGTAGATGTCGTTGAAGACCTCCCCGACCTGCTCCTGCGTCAACCCCTTGGTGTACAGTGTCCCCGCAAGACGCTCGCACTCTTCCTCTTGATCCCTGAGTATCGCCAGTATCCGTTGATGGAAGTTGCCGTATCTGTCACGGGGTATGCGGAATGTCAATGTCCTGCCGTGTCCGTAGGTCCTGCCCGGACGGTACCCGTTGCACTTGTTCCCGGAAAGACCATCCTCTCGCAGATATTCCCTGCGCTCTGACACCATCAGGCTCTCAAGCATTATCTCCATCAGGTCATGTAATCCGTTTTCTTTCTCCGTATGCTTGCATATTAGTTCGGAAAGTTGTTCCTTTGTGAACTCCATAAAGTCTACTCCTTTTTTAGTTTTTGTTTCTTTTTGCTTTTACAAATCTAAAAAATCTGTAGACTTTTTTATTCCTCTATCTCAGACACACTTTTTGGAACAGTATCGAAATTGTTCCACACTACCGGATCGGACTGCAGTCTTTGCAGTATATCCTTATCAATGTTGAAACCATCAGGCGACATATCCGGCAGAACGGCTCTTCCGGCATCGGTCATCAGTCCCATGCGTTCCATTCTGCGGCATCTTTCCTTGTTCAGTTCCGACCAGTTGCTTCGTGGGTTTCTGGGACAAAGTTTCTGGGCAGTCACTCCGTCTGCTATTTTCTTTGTGGTACTGTCTATCCAGCCGAAGCATAGGGCTTCTTCTACGGCATCAATATACCAGAAAGTGGTGTCATCTGTTGGCTTTCCACGCTTGACAATCACCCAGCATTCTTTTTCCGTCTTATGGTTCTTTATCAGCCATTCGCGTAGCTCAACTCTTGATTTGACATCCAGCAGATTATGTATTTCCATCGCTCTTGAATCTTTATTCCAGTTTTTCATGCGCAAATTCTCCATTGAACCAAAACGTGGCTTCTTTTCCTACAGGAACTTCAAGAATTTGCCGATGCACTATTAAATGCCTATTGACTATCAATAGTTTACGGCTTAAAAGATAGGAACCTCAAAAATTTACTTGTTTTTTCGCAAAAAATCGAAGATTTAACGTTTTTTTCATCGACTTCCTCCGAACAGAGGGAAAAAAGGCAAAAACAGCCTTTTGGGGTCCAGACAGACTCCGTCTGCAAAGATAGGTCATGTCGGGGTTTATTTCGCCAAAACGGGCTACAAAATCGAGGATGGATTCACGGATATTTTCGGATTCCAAGTGATGTATTTGGAGCTTGATTTGAGTGGCCGTAGGGGATGGCCCTTCATATCCGGATTGCTTATAAGATTTGCAGCCAAAAGAAAAATGGCTGAAACCATTTTCATGGCGCAGCCATCTCTTTTCTTCCCTCATTTTGACTTTACTTTAATGAACGTATATATGAATACGGGGATAAAGTAAAGCCACCAATACAAGTCTACTTTTTCAGGTCGGTACAAATGAAGGTACTGAATAACGGAAGATTCCATATCCCGGCAAGTGCCGATACCCCCAATTCTATCTCACCAACATGACCCAAGAAGATGGCATCAGTTATATTTATGAGCTGTTCGATAAGTATGCTCATCATGACAGGAAAGTTGATGAGCCAGATGTTTCTGTATGTAGTGCAATAGTAGTAAAAAATAGAGATGTATTAATATCGTTCAGTATTTTAGTAATCTTCCATTATCATTCCATTCCCCATAGAGTAATCCTTTCCGCGTATTCTCTATGAATTTGACCAACCGACTCTCGTAAAGGTCTGGATTATTCCGTTTTATTTGAATCGTATCAATTCTGATCCTCTTATATAAATAGGGAAATTGACAGAAATTGTTCCACACTACCGGATCGGACTGCAGTCTTTGCAGTATATCCTTATCAATGTTGAAACCATCAGGCGACATATCCGGCAGAACAGCTCTTCCAGCATCGGTCATCAGTCCCATGCGTTCCATTCTGCGGCATCTTTCCTTGTTCAGTTCCGACCAGTTGCTTCGTGGTTTCCTGGGACAAAGTTTCTGGGCGGTCACTCCGTATGCTATTTTCTTTGTAGTACTGTCTATCCAGCCGAAGCATAGGGCTTCTTCTACGGCATCAATATACCAGAAAGTGGTGTCATCTGTTGGCCTTCCACGCTTGACGATTACCCAGCATTCTTTTTCCGTTCTATGATTCTTTATCAGCCATTCGCGCAGCTCAACTCTTGATTTGACATCCAGTAGGTTATGTATTTCCATCACTTTTGAATCTTTATTCCTGTTTTTCATGCGCAAATTATCCATTGAACCAGAACGTGGCTTCTTTTCCTACAGGGACTTCAAGAATTTACCTATTCTTTCATTATCACCCTCCTAATAGCAAGATGCAAAAACAACTCTTTTGAGCCCCGATATATCCCATCTACAAAGATAGGGCAGATGGGGTTTATTTCGCCAAAAAGGGCTGTAAAATTGAGGCTGGATTCACGGATATTTTCGGGGTTGTTATCCGTCATCTTGGGTAAGCAGGAGTTGAGTTCTAGGCATCATTGCGTAAAAATAAGCACTCCACTGCGTAAAATGTATAGGTGCCAGGTAAAGTGCTGGTTATTAATAGTTGTAAGTTGTCGTATTGAAGGTGCAGTTTCTTCAAAAACAGTGACGATATGCTGCAAGGATGTAAAGATTATTTATTTCGATTAAATAATGCGTGTTATCATCAAAGATCCTATAACATGAAGGAGATTGTTAATGTTGAATATATTAGTAATAGCATTCTCTAAAAGAATTCAAAAAGGTTGTATGTGTATAACCATTTTACGGAATTTTGCTATCTTTGTATTATTATTGATGAATATCAAACCGTATGAAGTATCTTAATATAAAAAAGGCTTTGGCGGCATGGCAGAATTTGCAGCCACTGTCGGAGAAGGATCGAGAAAGGCTTAGCCGGCGTTTTACAGTAGATTTCAATTACAATAGTAACCACATTGAGGGTAACACGTTAACTTACGGGCAGACGGAAATTCTTCTACTTTTCGGAAAGGTGATTGGAGAAGCTGACGTTCGTGACGTACAAGAAATGACTGCAAGTAACGTAGGTCTGCGAATGATGACGGAAGAGGCTGCGGAGAAGGGAGTGCCATTGACACAGAATTTTATCCGAACATTACATAAAACCATATTACGAGAGGACTATACTGTTTATCGTAATTTGCCTGGTGGTATGCAAACGAGTTATGTGATTCATGCCGGCCAGTATAAGACACGGCCTAACAGCGTTGTTACTCGGTATGGAGACAGATTCGAATATGCCTCACCCGAGGAGACTCCAGGATTAATGGGAGACTTGGTGGATTGGTATAATACCGCAGAGAAAGAGGGGAAGTTGTCTCCGGTAGAGTTAGCCGCACTGTTTCATTATCGCTATATACGCATTCATCCTTTCGAGGACGGCAATGGTCGTATTGCCCGACTAATGGTGAACTACATTCTGACTCGCCATGATTATCCGATGATTGTTGTCCGAAGCCGCAGAAAGAGTGAATATTTGGAAGCCTTGCATCAGACAGATCTCGAAGTAGGTCCTATTCCTAGTGATGGTGCACATGCCGGGATCAAGGATATCCGTCCTTTTTTGAAATATTTCAATGACTTGGTGGCTACGGAGGTGTATAATGATGTTCTGTTTGTGAGCGAGAAGAATGAGAATGTGTGGTGGTATGATGGGGAGCGGATTACATTCCGAACGCCCAATTATACAAAGATCTTGAACGCTATGCGAACACAACCGACATTGACTCTTGCGGATATGAAAGAAGAAACTGGTATTAGTGTGACTGCTATACAAAAATTGTTGGATCAATTGATTTCAAAAAAGTATGTGGAGCGAGGCGAGAAGGAAGGGAGCTGGAGAGTATTTGTAACACAATGATAAATCCTATAACGGATGAAAAACAAACTTGATTTTATAAATTTTCAGAATTTTGTAAAATGGAATTAGTAATTCGTGGTTTAGTTCCGCTATCATATAATTCTCGGGATAAAGAGAAGAAATCTGAATATCGAGAACAGATACGTTCAGCATTTCAACGAAAATATAAGGGCCGGGTACCAACATTTCCTGCGAATGAAGAATTATACGCCAGAGTATATTTTTTCACAAGTAGTGGAGTAAACGTAGATTGTGATAATATCAGTAAACCAATTTGGGATGCAGTGAATGCATTAGTGTATGTGGATGACCGTAAGATAGTGATGCGAACTGCAGCTGTTATAGATGTAAACATTCATCCATTTAGCATCATAGATACCTCTTCTATTGAGAGTGAAGTGGCGGCTGATTTGATGCAAGGATTAATAGAAACAGAAGTTAAGTGCTTGTATATAGAATGCAATAAGTTTAAAGAATCAATGATAAAAATAGGAGGGGGAAACGTATGAAACCATTGAAAGATTATTTAATCAAGAATTTTGAGAAGTCAACACTTGAACAGATTGCAGATGATTATCGAGAAAAGGGATACACCATAAAACGAGGTGAAAGGGTGGGGCCGTACAAAGTAGATCTTTCAGCCACGAAAGGCGATGAAGCTATATATATTGAACTAAAGACTCATAGTGAAAATCCCGAGGCAACGCGAAGGATAAAAGCTATGGTGGACTATTTTAAAAAATATGAGCCAAATGCAAAATTTATAGTAGCTATTTCACGTATTCCAGAATTAAAGGAAATAAAATTTGATGAGATTGAGACCGTATTGAGTGATTTTTTTACAATGAATGTACCCTCAGATCTTGATATTCTTTCCTCTCATACAAGAATAGATGAAGTGCATGAAGTTAACATAAATGCAATAAGTATTCAGCAAGGAAATTTTTATATCACTTGTAATGGAATGGTAGATGTGTCACTTCAGTATGGCTCTGATTCTGAACAAGAAATTGGAGATAAGCCAATGCGGATATCGTTTCCTTTCAAATTTAAAGGGACAATTAGATATGATGGTAAAGATTATAGTGTAAAAGATTATAATGAACTGAAGATTGATACTGATGCGTATTATATGTGAAATACACCAACTAAATTAGCTCACGATGTACCTTTCGATACTTAAACTTTGGAATTTTAGAAAATATTGTGCTATGGCTGATGGAAAGCCTGGATTAGAAATCCATTTTCAAAAAGGAGTGAATGTCCTGATAGGAGAGAATGATTCAGGTAAAACAGCTATTGTGGATGCCATTCGTTATGTGCTGAGAACTCAAAGCGGAGAATTTATTCAATTTGATGATAAAGATTTTTATCAAGACCCTGCTGGGAACAGAAAGGATGAATTCAAAATAGAGTGCGTATTTGACGGAATAAATGAGCAAGACGCTGGCTTATTCTGGGAATGGTTGTCGTGGAGCGAAGACAAGACAAAATATTTACTAAAAGTATGGCTATACGTTAAGCGAAAAGATAACGTAATAATGCCGACTTTCTCCGCAGGGATCGAAGGTCAAACTGATAGAATGGATTCTGAAGCAAGAGAACTTCTAAAAGTAGTATATTTTAAGCCACTTAGGGATGCGCTCACAGACATGACTCACGGGTACAAGTCAAGGCTGGCACAGATACTGAGTGCACATGAACTTTTCAAAACGGAGAAAGACGTTCAAGGGAATATTACAAAACATAAACTTGAAACAGATTATGAAAAACTGAAAAAGGAAATTGAGAACTATTTCAAGATTGGAGGTAGTGGAGAAAGTATAACAAGCGAAATCAACAGTTTCCTAAAAGATCATTTTCTGTTGAAAGGTGACCCGCGGAAAGCTGAGGTTAAACTGACAGGAGGGGAACTGACAGAAATATTGAGACTACTCGATTTGATTATGGAAGGTAATAAATCGGGGCTTGGGACTCTCAACTTACTATGCATAGCGGCTGAAATGCTGCTCTTTAACAACCAGAAGAAAGGATTGAAATTAGCTCTTGTGGAAGAATTGGAGGCTCACCTTCATCCTCAATATCAATTGAGACTGATTGAATATATTTCTTCCCAAAAGAAAAATGAGCAATTTATCCTTTCAACCCATAGCATTACATTGGCATCGAAGATAAAGTTGGCGAATATGATTGTGCTGAAAGGTAATGATGCATTTCCCATGTCATCAGAATATACAAAAATGAAGCCAGCCGACTACAAATTTTTAGAAAGATTCCTCGATGCAACAAAAGCCAACTTATTCTTTGCCAGAGGGCTAATCATGGTGGAGGGTGATGCAGAAAATCTGCTAATACCTGCTATAGCCCAATTGATTGGGAAGAATCTTTATCAGTATGGCGTATCCGTTGTGAACGTGGGAAGTACAGCATATAAAAGATATGTCAATATATTCAAACGCAAAGATGGAAAATCATTTGGAATGCCTATAGCTGTTATTTCTGATCTGGATGTCAGAGCTTTTGAATATTACGATGACAATAGTAAAGATCGAAAAACTCCGAAATATTGGTTGAGAGATGATCTAAGGCCTGAGTTAGAGAAAATTTCAACCGAAGTAGATTATGATGCTATGTCAACTGTCTTCGAGAGTAAATCTGCCTTTGAGGAAGAAGTTAGGAAGCATAAGAACGCGAATTTTAAACCTATTGGTGAAACAATAGACCGCATGAAGGATATACTAACAGAAGATAAGAGAGTGGCCTTAAATGAAGATATATTAGCTCGGATTCGAGAGGAAAAGAGAACGCGATTAGAAAATGCCATCAATGCAGATAAAATCAAAATATTCCTACCACAAGCATGGACGCTGGAATACGAGATTGCAGGAAGTGGCTTGTATAAGTTATTGGCTACAGCGATAAAAGCAGCCCAACAGGAAAAGGACCATCCAGAGCTGGAAATAACAGATAAAATTTTGAATCAATTATGGAATGATGTAACGAATGAGTTTCCAGACGAAGGCATTCCAACTAAAGAAGTGGCATATAAGATATTTGAACCTTTGAATGATGGAACCGTAAGTAAAGCCATCACTGCGCAGTATTTAGCAGGAATACTGGCAGGAGAGCTAGCTCCTGTTAGTGATGGAACTGTAAATCGAGATAAAGTGAAGTCTATCGTTGAGAATGACGACAAACTGAAGTATCTTGTGGAGGCCATCAAATATGTTACGGAATAAATCTAAAAAGAAAGATTATGCCATTTGCTACTGATGAAGAAATAAAAATAGCCCACGATATTCTGTTGAAAGATAAGAAACCTTTTGATTCTGACAAGGTAAATATTATCAAAGAAGATAGCAGTTGCTATGTTCAGGCTTGTCCTGGAAGTGGTAAGACAACGACATTGCTGGCAAAATTGATTATTCTTGCCAATAAAATGCCTCTGCCTGAAGGGAAAGGCATATGCGTACTGACACATACAAATGTAGCTATCGATGAGATAAAAGCAAAACTTGGCACAAAAGCAGATGTGCTTTTCCGGTATCCTAATTTTTTTGGAACCATACAAACTTTTTTACACAAATATGTTACAGCCGCAGCCCTTCATTATTTTTATGGTAGTCAAATAACATATGTGGATGATGAAATGAGTAATGCTGTATTCTTGAAAAAGTATTATAAATTACCCATCCGTGAAAGTAAACTTAGAGGACTGATATTTAAACGAAGCACTTTAAAAGAACATACTATTAATGCTGCCGAGATAGAAGCATTGGGTGGCGTGGATATGCTAACGGCTGCAAATGTTATTAAGAAGAAAAAGAGGGTTGACAAATATATTTTTCAATTAAAAGGTTATAATTGGAGCCAAATTCCTAGAGAATACAGATCTTCGATTCAAACAAAGGGAAATAGCATCCAAAATAGTCTAATTCTTTCGTTTAGAGTTGATTGGAATAGCAATAAAATTATAACTGATTCTGACTCGATAAGAGTAGATTCTCCATCCGGGGCTGAATATATGAAGATAAAAGAGGAAATGTTTAGAGAAGGTATTTTATCCTTCCAGGATGCTTATGACCTGGCATTTCGGTATATTTGGGAGAAGGAACTCGATTTCAGCCGTTTCTCTGACAAGAGGTTTAAATATTTGTTTATAGATGAAGTTCAGGACTGTGACGGACTGCAAGTAGATTTAATCCAAAAGATATTTGACGAGAATAAAGTGGTCATTCAGCGTTTTGGAGATTACTGCCAAGCTATCTATGAGAGAGACGAATGTAGCGGACCGGAAAATGACAAATTGAAAGATAAGCAAGTCTTACATATGCACGACAGCATCCGGTTCGGAGAAAAAATCGCCAAACCGTTGAGATCGTTATGCATGGTACCGAATGATAAACTTGTAGGCAATGATGAGATTCCATCTGTAACCCCTATCATCATTACTTATGAGGATCCCTTATCTGTTCTTCCCAAATATGTGGAACTGCTCAATACTACATTGATTCCAGAAATGAATAATCGTTCAATCTCGGATATTGCAAATCAAGAGAAACGAGAAGATCCACTACACAGAATAAATGTTAAGGCTTGTGGATGGGTCGGAAAGAAAGGGGCCAGTGCTCAAAAAAGATATATAGAGTCATACTTTCCTCAGTTTGAAAAGAAGAATGCAGGACCTAAAGTGGAAGGAGTTTCTTTCAATGAATTCATACTCAAAAATCTCCATGGAACCATTAAGGAACATGCCACATCTATCATTCAAGGTATATTAAAATATCTGGATTTATGTGAAATAAGAAATGGTAATCGACGTTACACCAAGACCTCCTTTTTAGAATTCCTGACCGCAACGAATATTGAGCAAAAAGAGAACTTTCTAAAAGAAGTCATGAATTGGGCCTTACTCATAGCCAAGAGCAATAGCGACGATGATATAAACAAAATAAGAAACACTATACATCAATATATTATAGAAACAATATTGCCCTTATATAGGAAAGAAGAGACTCCAGATGCACTCAGTTTCTTTAATGCAATAAACGAAAATCTCCCCAAGGGCCAAGCAACGGAACATAGGAATGTTTACCATGGTGATAGTGGTACAATAGACATTGAGGTATCCACAGTCCATGCTGTCAAAGGAGAGACTCATGCTGCGACACTCTATCTGGAAACATTTTACAATAGACATCATGAATCAGACCGCTTAGCAGAACAATTTAAAGGCGTTGCTTATACAGGAACAGATGCGGATACACTCAAAAACTTAAGAGTCGCATATGTAGGTATGAGCCGGCCTCGATATATGTTATGTGTTGCTATCCAGCAAGATCGATTTGACAAAATTGATTGTGATGAATTGAGGAAGATTTGGAAAGTAGAAAAAGCATGATGTTTTTAATTTGGTAATATTTGTGGCAGAATTATTTCAAACAGTTGTATTAACGAGTGGTAAGACAGTGTATTTTATTCTTGTTCTTGGGAATTTCGTACAATAAGAAGTGTGGATATCCCATAATTTTCTTTATCCTGATTTAGGACTTGATTTAAATCTTGATTTGAATCTTGATTACAAATTTCAGTAAAGAAATCCATTATCTCAGAACCTCTTGGGGTATTGTTAAATCCAGCATGACGTCTGTTGAAGTAGGAGTTTGCCGAGATTTGTAACAGATCCCATATCATTTGCGACCAATGATCCATATGCAGTCTTTTAGATACAAAAGGTCGTCCCGTTTGGAATTCGAGTAAATTAATTATTTGCAATGCGAGGGACTTGGATGCAGTTAAGTGCTCATCCGCATAGGCACACCAAAAGGTATGATGTCCGCAGGGAGTATTATAAAATTTATTTTCGTCTATTAATAAATATTGGGCACCTGTTGTTATTGTTTTGGGGTTTATACTTCTTTCTTGTCCATTAAGATATCCAGCTCTGCAATATTGAAATCGGGGCCATCGTGTGTATAATATCAGTTGATGAGTATCTCCTGCAGATATTGTTGTATTGTAAATATTACCCGTCTTTTTTGCCTGTAATAACAATGCGTTGTATAATTCCCCTTTAGGGCTATTTTCTTTGTATACGATTAGGAGATCTCCAATTTCTGGACTTTTATAGTGTTGTAATGCAGGGTTGCAAAATTTTGCACACGGTTTTTGGTGGATGAAACAACCACCGACATTATATTGACGCCCTAATATGTTCGAAAGTTTAGATGGTAACCGTGTCACTAATGCGGCTATATAATCCGGTTCTTGTTTTGAAGATAATCCTGTTATGCATGTTTCGATTGCATAGTGGATGTCACAATATAATTGATGCTTTTTAATCCAATTCATGGCTGGTGTTTTTAGGTATGAAGAATAAGAAGGTTATCTATCTGTGAATTGGCCCCTAGAGGCTGATATATATACAAAAAGCATGAGGATAAAAAGGACATTACTGTAGTTAGGATTTCTTGTATCGATTAGAAGAAAACCATATTTGGCAGGATCTCTTCAATCATCTTTTGCGGTACTTCGCACTCCCGGGCGATCTCCGGCCATCCGGATGCCGCCTGGCAAACCTCGTCGATAATCCGTGCGGCATTCTTGATGTTGTTCTTGGCCGCGCATTCGAGCAGGTCGTCTTTGGTGATGCTGCTGAATTTGCCGTTTATCGACATCTGGTGGGCCGAGGTCCACTGGCCGTCGGGATTGTAGGCGTAGCCCATGTCGTAGGCCGGAGAAAGGCGCCATTTCCCGTTTTTGTCCATCAGGAAAGAGATGTTCTTCGTGTGGTCGTCCTGGTTGCGCACAACGACATTGAACACCATTCTGCGGAACATCTCCTGAGCCTCCTTGTAGGTGAGCCGCAGACCGCGCATCACGGCGAACGCCTGTTCGTAGGAGTAGGCCCTGAGGAGTCGGTAGTCGAAGTGTGCGATGCCGCAGAGCGTCTGCATGTGCACCTTTGCCCCGTTTATCCGGTCGAACCGCTTTGTTAGGAAATGGGCTCTCCCGTTCTCTTCGATCAGCGAGCATTCCGCCATGTCGATGCCGCATTCCTTCACAAGATGTGAGAAGGAGTATTCCAGACGCCCGAAGTTCTCCGTCTCCCTGAATCCGGCCGTGGCGGATACGCCGTCCAGCTTGATGATGTAGTAGTCGAACCCATCGGGAGCCTCGACCTGTCCCGAACGGATCTCTCCGGTGGCTTTGTTGTAGGCAATGATTGCCTTGGCACGTTGCCCGCCGGCTGAGATGCCGAGGCGCAGAATCTCCGCAATGGCAGCCTTCTTGTCGGAACTGATGTTCACGTTGAAACTTAATTTGTCGGCAAGGGCTTCTCTGGCTACATCCACCAGCGAATCGACCTCTATCCGGATATCCGTATCGACTGCGTCGATGGCCGGCTCGAATTCAAGGGCTCCCATGCAGCGTTTGCCTAAAAAACAAAGCGTCTCGATCGCATTGCCGCTGGTCCGGCCCGTCAGGGCCAGCCATTTCTCAAAGAGGGCACGGCCGTATGTATCCGGCAGGGAGTCCGCCAGCATCCCGGGCAGGCCTTTGAAGGTCGTTTTGTCGAGCTCCCCGAAACTGTACACACGTCCTTCCCTTACGGGCATCATCAGCGGCGAAGGCTCTATGCCTTGTCGCACAAAGTCCGGATCGTACTCGAACTGTGCGATTTCATATCTTTGATCCCAACGTACCGAGCCTATGGGCTGGCCGTATAGATTGACACGAGCTACATCTACCATTCCGATTCCTCCTTATTCTCTTTTGTGTAACTTTTGGATGCCCGCTTGCGCTTGGGCTTGTTTGCTTTGCTGGCCAACTCGTAGTATTCATTCGGACTCAACTGCTCCTCCTCGACGAGCGGGACGAAGATGTCGAGCTTGCCCAGGGTGCGCAGGACGCGGATCAGCGACTCGAAGTTCTTTACCTCCCCGTCCTCCATGCGCTTTATGGTGGAGATGGAAACACCGCTCTTGTCTGCCAGCTCGGCCTGCGACATGTTCTGCTTCAGACGTACTGTTTTTATTTTGGCTGCAATCCTGTTGCAAAGCTCGGTATCTGTCAGTATGTATATATTGCCCAACATCTCAAATGTGATACGTGTTGTGGCAAATATAAGAATAAAAGTCCATAAATGAAACTTTGTTAGGGATGATTTAGGTGGTAGTCAACTTATATGTCGTGAAATTTGTTGTTTGGTGTATTTTGCTCGGAAATATCTTTTGCCGCCAAAAGAAAAATGGCTGAGACCATTTTTATGGCGCAGCCATCTCTCCTCTTCCCTTATTTTGACTTTACTTATTGAATATATAGGAATACAATGATAAAAGAAGCTTTTTTTCTAATTGTTATAAGGAATTATTGTGGCATTGATTAAAGGCTAATTGCAAGTGGATAAGCTTGAGCCAAGAAATAGGTTACATTTCACTGTTTGAGAGATAAGTCAAGAGGTTGTTGAAGTTTGCAGCTTTCTTTGCGAGTTTTTTTCACGCTAAACTTAGTTTTTATTGTTGGAATATTTGTTGTTTTGACGACACTGGTGTATTTTTGTACTCAAAAGGAGTTTATATGATTGAAACATTCACCGTAAAAAACTATAGAAGCTATAGAGATAAAGCTGAATTGTCATTTGTAGCTTCGAAAAAAGAAGGAAGTAAGACCAACGATTTACCACCTATTTGGTATAAAGAAATAAATGGGAAGCGTATATTACGTCTGCTTTTGTGTGTGGGTTTGAATGGAACGGGTAAATCCAAGATGTTTTCTGCATTGAATTATTTGCGAATGATTGCAACCGCCAAACCGCAAAAGCCCTCTGATAAACCTGAATACAGACCATTTCTATTAGATAAATCTTCATCAACTCAACCTACGGAACTTTCGTTGATATATTATATTGATGGTACTTGTTTTAATTATGATATAAAAGTATCGTCTGAGTGTATTGAAGAGGAAGAGCTCAAATTGGTACAATCACGAAGCTCGCGTATATTTTACCGATATCACAATAAAGAATTAGATAAAGTTGTAATAAATTATGGTAGCGCATGTGATTTATCTAAATCTGATCAACATGATTTAGAAGTTAATACCCTTGCTAATGCGAGTGTGCTTTCGACATTTGGAGCATTGAACTTGGAAAGTCAAATTCTATCTAAGAATTTTGATTATTTTGAGAATCATATAAGTATGATTCATAGGTCGGATAAAAGTTTGGCAGATAAGCTGCAAACGGGTGATCCTGAAAAAGATAGAGTCTTAAAAAATTTGCTTTTGCGACTGCTGAATGATGTTGGAACCAATATTTGTGATTATGTTATAGAAGAAGCGAGTTTAAATATTTCAGAACTTATAGCAAATGGAGCTCCGGATATTGTGATTAAAGCTATGATGGAACAATATCCCTCAGGAGTAATTACCCATAAAAATTTACGGTTTATCCATTCTACAAAAGATGGGGAAAGTGGATTGGATTTTGATCTGGAATCTTTGGGAACAAAGAATATTATCAGATTATTGGTGGTTTTGTATGATGTGGTCGTCGGAGAGAAATCCACTTGTATTGATGAAATAGAGTATGGTATACATACTAAAGCACTTGCATTTATTCTGAAAATGTATTTAACCATAGCAGAGAATTGTCAGCTTATAGTTGCAACTCATGATCTTTCGTTACTTAATGCTGATTTCTTAAGGCGAGATGCTGTAAGACTCTTTGAAAAAGATGAGCATGGTTCAACCTACGTCCGACGTAGAGACTATTTGCATAAAACAATAAGTTTTTATAAAACCTACGAAAAAGAAGTTTCCCCACAACTTGATGAACTAATGCGTAAAATAGAGATATTTATTAAGTATAAAGACGATATTATGGAATGATTTGTAAGAAGAGCCTAAATATAAGTTTTACTTGCCCCGTAAATGGGGCAATTTTTATTTTATAGTTGCGTCAATCAAATAGGAACAAATATTTAAGCGATTATGTATTAATGAGATCGTTCGTTTGGAGTGAATAAATAAAAAGATGATATTCTGTAGGGCGCTAATGGATCTTCCTAATATTCAAGAACTTCGAAGTGCTATCCCACATGGCATTACCATAATAAAAAATAAAGTATAGCTGGTTGAAATAGGCCATAGTTTTGAAATTAAATATAATTGACGACCTATTTGGGTATTGCAATTCGTAGTGTTTAAGAAAGGCCGTGGTAAAAATCTGCGATAACGAAGCCAATAATTCAAAATATATATCCAGATCATCAACTAAATATGTTAACTTTGTAACAATATATTATGGCCAAATTAATGAAAAAAACAAAATCATATACATTCATAGACTTGTTTGCCGGGGCAGGAGGACTTTCTGAAGGCTTCATCAGAGCCGGGTATACGCCAATTGCGCATATCGAGATGAACAAGGACGCCTGTAACACGCTGAAAACACGATCGGCATTTCATTATCTTCAGAAAAATGGAATGCTTTCGATCTATGAAGATTACCTCAAGCACAAGGAAGAAGGGACTGACGGGCGAAAACTCTGGGACCAGGTCCCTAAAGCATAATCGATACTACAAAAATTGAACTAGTGTTCCTATTTACTGGCCTCAAACATATATCTTATACACTGATATGGCACGTTGTCTATATAATTCCACAATCCGCGAGTTCCTGCAGTTGTCCCCCGAGGCGCTGTTAGGACGTTTCGTGAACAATTACCACGGAGCTGCACTTACCACAACCAATGAAGCATGGGCCAACGAGATTCACATCATGCAGGAGGTTCTGCAACCGTGGATGGATGAAGATGGACAAGTGATTTTCGAGTACGACATACCACGGCTCGGGAAGCGAATCGATGTCGTTTTACTGCTTCGAGGACTGATTTTCTGCCTCGAGTTCAAGGTCGGAGAGCGGGACATGCTTCAATCCAATATAGAGCAGGTCCTGGATTATGCCCTTGACCTGAAAAACTTTCATTTGCTGAGCCAAAACAGGATCATTGTCCCGATTCTCGTGCCTACCAGATTCCGAACAAGTTCAAGCGAATTCATTCCCTCGGTATACGATGATTCCATATACAATCCTTTGGTGACTGGAGCCAACGGATTGCAAAAGCTCATTACAGATGTTCTGGCTCATGCCGGAGCAATAGCCCCGGATCCCAGTCTGGGAGCCGACTGGATTATTAGCCCTTATTCACCCACCCCAACCATCATTGAAGCGGCCAAGAAGCTCTATGAAAGCCACTCGGTAGAGGACATCACCCGCCACGAAGCCGACAAGGTATCGACCGATCGCACCATTGCGTATATTCTCAATGTGATCAAGACAAGTCGTGAGAAAGGAGAGAAGAGCATCTGCTTTGTAACCGGTGTACCCGGAGCGGGGAAGACCTTAGTCGGGCTAGATGTCGCCGTCAAACAGTCCTATCAGAATGGTGATAAATTGGTCGAGGACGAGGGTGCGGTCTACCTATCCGGCAACGGACCACTGGTCGCAGTGCTTACCGAGGCTTTGGCCATTGACAATCAGAAGAAATGCAAAGCTCGGGGCGAGAAAAAGAATATGTCAGACTCTCGGAGAGAGGTCGGTAAGTTCATACAAATGATTCACCGCTACCGCGACAACATGCTGGCCAAAATCAAGAACCCCGTCGAGAACGGAGAACTCGAGATTGACCCGCAGAAAGCGATGAAGCTAGCAAAATCCGGCTATGGAGAAGTAGAGCATGTGGCCATCTTTGATGAAGCCCAGCGTTCATGGACGCATAAAAGGCTTGCGGACTACCTCAAACGAGGCGGTACTTATGGAAACAAACTCAAGGTGCCGAACTTTCCCTACTCCGAGGCGGCATTCCTAATTTGGTCTTTGGATCAGCGGGAAGATTGGGCAACAATCGTATGTCTGGTCGGTGGCGGTCAGGAGATCAACACCGGAGAGGCCGGCATTTCAGAGTGGATCAAGGCTCTCAACGAGAAATTTACACATTGGCAAATCTATATCTCCGACAAACTGACCGAAGCGGAATATGCCGAAGGTCGGGTCAATGAACTATTGGCCGACAATAACAAGGTCACGTTCTCTCCAGAACTCCATCTGGGAGTTAGTCTGCGTTCGTTCAGAGCTGAAAATCTCTCTGCATTTGTACATTCTTTACTCTCTTTCAATCCGGATGCTTCTACATGGTACAACACAATAAAAGAGCGCTATCCGATTGTACTAACAAGAGATATGACCAAGGCAAGGGCCTGGCTGCGTAAGAACACCCGAGGTTCGCAACGATCAGGTGTGCTGGTCAGCAAGGCTGCGGCTCGGTTCAAACCATTAGCCGTCGATATTCTGGATCAAGGCGACGAAAATGCCGTACACTGGTTCTTGGAGGATAAAAACGACATCCGCTCATCTAATTTCCTCGAGGACGCTGCAACCGAGATTCAGGTTCAGGGTCTAGAGCTGGATTATACATGCGTCCTCTGGGATGCTGACTTGAGATGCGAAAACGGACAATGGCGATATTATAACTTCAATGGCCGAACAGCCTGGCGCGAAGAAGCTGGTAAAACCGAAGGCAGCCTTGAACGAAGGAAATACATGCTGAATGCCTACCGCGTCCTCCTGACACGTGCCCGTATCGGCATGGTCATTTGCGTTCCAGAAGGCAATCCTAATAAAACCATCGGCGGTTTCCCGGAAGATGCGACCCGACTACCTGAGTTTTATAACGGCACCTACGAATACCTCAAGTCAATAGGACTAGAGGAAATATAATTTGTGATGAATAACATAGGATTCTTCGTACAGGAGAGGAAAATCTTCTCCCCTTTTACTTTTTTATAACACAATATTTTATATCTTTGCTTCACTACTGTCCCGTAAAAGTGGATAAATAGTTCTTTGAAATTATTGAAATATAGTCAATTACACGGTCTTTTGAAATGAAACGGACTTGATTTTGCAACTTTGCAGTCTAATACAAATGGCTGCTATGTTCCAAGACAAATACGTATTCTCTCAATTAACCGCTTTTCTGAACAGGACTCAGTTCAACAACTATGTTCGCAAGTATGATGGCAACAGATATGTGAAACATTTCACTTGCTGGAATCAGATGCTCGCGATGATGTTTGGACAACTGAGTAACCGTGAGAGCCTGCGAGACTTAATCGTTGCTTTCGAGGCGCATAGGGCCAAGCAATATCATCTTGGTTTAGGACGTGAACCGATAGCCAAGACAACTCTTGCGACAGCGAACCAGAACCGTGATTACAGAATCTTCGAAGATTTTGCATTCTATATGATGAAGGAAGCCTGCGAGAAGCGGACGACCAACATCCTTGACATTTCCGGAAAGAAATATGCGTTTGATTCAACAACGATTCCGTTGTGTCTTGCAACATTCCCATGGGCAAAGTTCCGAAGCAAGAAAGGAGGGGTGAAAGCTCATGTCTTATACGACATTGAAGCACAAGTTCCTGCCTTCTATACTGTAACCACTGCATCAAAGCACGATTCCACAGCAATGTCTTCAATCCATTATGAACCAAATACTTATTATATATTCGACAGGGCTTATGACTCCTTTAAAGAACTCTATAGGATACATCTTACAGACTCTTTCTTTGTTGTCAGAGCCAAGACGAACTTAAAGTATAAGACAGTCAAATGGAAGCGAAGAATGCCAAAGAACATAATGACAGATGCGGAAGTGAAACTGACCGGATATCTCTCCGAGAAAAAATATCCTGACTCATTCAGACTCGTCCGATATTACGACGAAGAGGATGACCGTGAGTTCACTTTCTTGACGAATGCAAAACAACTTTCTGCACTGGATGTCGCCAATCTTTATAAGAAAAGATGGTTAATCGAGCTGTTCTTCAAATGGCTCAAGCAGCATCTCAAGATAAAGAAATTCTGGGGCACAACAGAGAACGCTGTTCGCATACAAATCAGTGTGGCTATTATCACGTACTGTCTTGTGGCTATTGTCCAACATGATATGAAGTTGAAACGTTCAACCTATGAAGTTTTGCAAATTCTCAGTATATCATTGACTGACAAAACCCACTTGCGTGACCTGTTCGACAAGACTAATTTCAATGATGTCAAAGATCTAAATGATCCCCTGATTCCGGGGCTTTTTGATTAATTGTTTAACTCGTCCCATTTTAACGGGACACTAATGTCTTTGAATATAAAATTAAACAATCTACGAAATGAATATCAAAAACATATCAAAGGAAGAAGCTGATAAGCTAATAGAAAAAGAAGAAAGTCATTTCTTTGACCAAAAAGCGAAAGAAATATCCGGTGATAAGGTCCAAAAAATTTCGGTTGCTTTTGCAAATACCGATGGAGGTGAATTCTGTATAGGAATTAAAGATAAAAAAGATGAACCTATAACAGAAAACAGATGGGACGGTTTTGATACAATGGAAGAATATAATGCTATATTGTCTAATTTTTTATCTATTTCTCCTTGTTTAGAATACAAATGTTGTTTCTTAAAATGTGATTCATACAAAGGCTATCTTCTTGATATAAAAATAGATAAAAGCTTATCAGTTCATCAAACATCTGCAAAAAAAATATATATACGTCAAGGTGCTCAATCTATACCATTACAAAATCTGGAACAAATTGATAATTTAAGATATGCCAAAGGTACTACTTCCTATGAAAACGAACTTGTTCCGCATGTAAAACCAGAAGCTATTTATGAGAGCGAAATATTAAAATCCTTCTTAAAAAATTTATCTCCACAAACCGATAACTTAGAGTTCTGTTTTAGTGAAAATTTAATTGATGAAAATAAATGTATTCCAACTGTTGCTGGTTTATTATTATTCTCTACTAATCCTTCTTCTATTCTTCCGCGAAAATGTGCTGTAAAAATAGCTAGGTACGAGACAAAAGATGATGATCCAGATAGGGATAATCTAAAATATACTATAACATTGGAAGGTCCCTTATATAATTTAATTAAAGATACATGTGATAAAATTAGTGAAATAATGTCTCAAATTAAAGTTTGGGGGACAAACGGGAAATTGAAAACAATGGAATACCCTCAAGAAACAATTTGGGAAATTGTTACTAATGCGTTAATTCATCGAGATTATTCTATTTCTGATGATATTAGAGTATTAATTTATGATAATCGCATTGAGGTTATCAGTCCAGGGAAATTACCTGCAAATATCACACCTGATAATATTTTGGAGAGACGTTACGCTAGGAATGCGAAAATAGTAAGAATTTTAAATAAATATAAAGACGCACCCAATAAAGACATAGGAGAAGGCCTAAATACAGCATTTCAGAAGATGAAAGAATGGAAACTACAAAGTCCTCGAATCATAGAAGAAAATGATTGCGTATGCGTTATCATACCTCATATACCATTAGCAAATGCATCAGATTTAATATTGCAATTTTTAAAAAATAATAACGAAATAACCAATAAACAAGCAAGAGACATAACAGGAATAAAGTCTGAAAACCAAGTCAAAAATGAGTTTTATAAATTGAGAGAAGGCGGGTATATAGAAAGGGTACCTGAAAAAAGAGGGGCTGCCTCCGCATGGAGATTAATAAAATAACTATTATTCTATATTGAAGGAAACGTGGATGCAAATGAATTTGCAGAATCTTCCGAAATCTTTGAATTCGCCAATACGCTGGCCAATTATGCCGAATTGCGCGAAAATCTGATTCGCGTAAATGCCTTCATCCTGACAAACGGCACATACAAGGGCGAACGCCGGCCAGCCAGGTCATCTGCGGATACAACATCTACTACAAGGTTATAGACGTGGAGTATCTTTACAAGATTTCCGAACAGGCCGGAGTTCCCATAGAACTGGATTTTGAGAATCTTGACGGACACAAATATGAAATTCCATGTCTTGCCGCCAATTTAAGCAATCCCGATTACGAAGCATATGTTGCCATTATATCAGGAGAATGTCTGGCAAAACTTTATGAATGCTATGGATCCCGTCTGTTGGAACAGAATGTGCGTTCATTCCTTCAGTTCACGGGAAAGATTAACAAGGGCATACGGGAAACCATCAAGAGTGAGCCTCACATGTTCTTGGCATACAACAACGGTATTGCTGCAACAGCCGATCACATCGAACTGGATGAGACAAAGCATTTCATAAGACATATCAGCAACCTCCAGATTGTAAATGGAGGTCAGACTACGGCCTCCATCTACAATACGGCCAAAAAGGATAAAGTCGACATTTCAGATATTCTTGTTCAGGTGAAGCTGTCAGTCATCAAGGACAAAGATCAATATGCGGAAATAGTTTCACGCATATCACGCTATGCCAATACCCAGAACAAGGTCAATGATGCCGACTTCTCGGCCAATAATCCGGCTCTTGTAGAAATCGAGCGAATCTCAAGATACATATTTGCACCCGCGACTCCGACCAACAATCTGCAGACAGCATGGTTCTTTGAACGAGCTCGTGGACAATACAAGACCTTGCGGGCCAAGGAAGGATTCACGAAATCACGGCAAAAGGCCTTTGATCTGAAATACCCAAAGAAGCAGGTCGTTACGAAAGTGGAACTTGCCAAATATGTTAATGCCTGGCAAGAAACATACTATGGCCGGAGTTTGGCTATCGGACCTCACATCGTGGTGCGAGGAAATGAAAAGAACTATGCTCGTTTCATAAACTACAATCTCCCAGACATCAAACATATCGACGTTGCCTGGTTTGAGGACACGATTGCCAAAGCCATTCTTTTCAAGGCTGCCGACAAACGATACGGGACCAAACTCACGGGAGATCATATCGGTGAATTGAAACAGGTTGTCGTTCCGTATACATTGTCTCTTCTGAATATCATTACCGAGGGCCGACTGGATTTGTATCGAATCTGGAAAAACCAGTCGATATCGTCAGCCCTGTCGGATTTCATATACGATCTGATGAAGCAGGTCAACGAATTTATTCTCAAAGAATCTCCCGTCTCGCACTATATCGAATGGGCCAAAAAGGAAGAGTGCTGGTTAAAAGTCCGCTCAAATGAATGGGCTTACAATCTCGATGAGATTCGTCAGGATTTTATTGATGAGAAGAATCCTCCCAAACGCAACCACAAAAGCGATGTTGGCAACGAAGAGTCGGACAGACGGCACAAGGAGGGTATCATACGGGCAATCCCGTTCTCTCTTTGGAAAAAGATAGAGACGTGGGGGCGCGACACGGGGATGTTGCAGCCGACCCTGGCCTCCCTGGCCAGCGATATCGCATATAAAATCAAGAACAACCGAAAGCTGAACGACAGCGACATCTCCAGAGGATATCTTATTTACGAGAATGTCTGGCAACACAATCCGGAACTTCTTGAGGAAGCCGACAGTCTGGCCGAGCAGGATCGTGCAAAAGCAGCCGAGACTTCCGATACCATGTCTCCGGTAAACGGTCAAGACGAGATTACCTTGGAACTGATACAGGCCATGGTGGAATGGGACAAACGTCGACGAATTCTTGAAGGCTGGAAATGGAAAGCCATGAAGGATGTCACCGATGGGATTAAGCCACTGACAGACAGAATGAAATATGCCTTCTACTTCAACCTGCAAAAGCTTAAGAAGGCTGGATTCCCCAATTGACGAGAGCCATGGATATCTGGAGCAGCGAAAAAAGATCGGAGGTCATGTCCCGAATCAGGAACAAGGGTACGAAGCCGGAAGTTACGCTTCGCAAGGCCCTTTTTGCCCGCGGATTTCGCTATCGTGTTAATGTCAAGACTCTTCCCAGAAAACCGGACATCGTTCTGCCTCGATACAAGACGGTCATTTTCGTTCATGGATGTTTCTGGCACGGACATCCCGGCTGCAAATATGCTTACACCCCCAAGAGCAATACGGAATTTTGGGTTAACAAGATATCAGGCAACCAGGAACGGGATGCAGTTGTAAAACGCGAGCTTGAAGAATCTGGTTGGAGGGTAATCATCGTTTGGGAATGCGAGATCAGACACGGAAAGGATTTTGCAGGCTTAATAGACCGGATATCAGTGGATGTCCTTACACAATAGCGCTTGGAGAAATTTTATTAAGAATATTTTATCAGGTAATGTGAAGAAGAGAACCTAGACGATAAGAGTCGTCCAGGTTCTTCAAAATTTATTTCCTATGCTTGGTTGGGCCAACTTTGACCTTTTCAATAACAGTTGTGCTCGGATGCGTTTTAGCATAGGAGATGGGAACAAATTGTCCTGTTTTAGCACTTCTGCCTTTGTCTATTGTTTTTGACATAGTTGAGACGTTTTGTGGTTAATATTATACGGTGACCTCCCGATTCCGCTACGGTGCACTTAGGTGTTACATACCAATTCCCTTTGCCTACCTTGTGTGCGACTCAGGACAGCAATAGAAACATCCATCTACGTTATAGTAGTGTTTCTTTGCTTCTCTTATCGCCTCACTACTATTTGAGAATATTCCCAAGAAGAGTCGATTTTCCTCCGAAGGCAAATACCGACAACCTAACTTATGCACTTCATGCTCTCCCGTAGGTTGGGCAACTTTGTTCACATAGTAGAAATTATTCATATTTGAAATGTCAACTCTCTGGTCCTTTGGCCAGGGTCTTAATTTCGAGTTGACAATGCAAAGCTACGATGTTTTTTCGATTTACACAAGTGTTTGCGTTCAAAAAACACGGAAAATGTGTTTTTGATATTTGTATTTTTGTTTGAGTTGTGTTTTTGCGTGCATAATATGGCGTATGCCTCTCTCGTTTGCGCCTTAAATTTACCAGATTTACAAAGTAAAGATATAGAATGAAAACAAGAGCTAAACAAGTGCAAATAAATACGCTAATTTACAGTGCTTTATATAGTGTTTAATATTTTCTATTGTTTTCATTCTTTTCAGTTGATTGGTTCTTTTTCGGTACATTTTTGTTTCTTGTTTGTTTCTTGATTCGCGGGATTCTTTCTAACTTTACGGCAGAATAACAAGAATAAGGGAGAATCCATGCCGCGCATAAAAAAACCTTCGAAAATCAAAGAACCTGTTCGTTTGCGGATGAAAGAACTGGCCAACGGAAACAAAAGCCTGTATCTGGATATTTACCGCAACGGCAAACGGTCGTATGAGTATTTGAAGCTCTATATTATCCCCGAAATCGACCATAATGCCCGTAGACAGAATCAAGCGACAATGGCTGCCGCCAATGCTCTCAAGTCGAAGCGCATTATCCAACTTACCAATGGTGAAGCCGGAATCGAACACAGGGAAAAGGTTTTTCTTTTGGACTGGATGGAGACCTACAAGGAGAATCAGGCGAAGAGGGGAAAGAAAGACGGCAATCAAATCAATGTTACGATCCGTATCCT
Source organism: Barnesiella viscericola DSM 18177 (assembly GCF_000512915.1). Taxonomy (GTDB): domain Bacteria; phylum Bacteroidota; class Bacteroidia; order Bacteroidales; family Barnesiellaceae; genus Barnesiella; species Barnesiella viscericola. The sequence continues at coordinate 923,685 of NZ_CP007034.1, read as the reverse complement.
GAAGGATTTTGCGGGAGATCGGGTAATGATGGATCAGATCGACAAGACCTTTTGCCAGAACTATCTCGACTATCTGCTGACGGAATACCGCCCCAAAGGAAAACGGGTGTCTAACTTTACGCTTCACACTTATTACCGTATTCTGAACGGAGCTTTGAATGCCGCCGTTCGTGCTGATATTATCAAGTCCAACCCATTTACGAAGATTAATAACTCGGATAAAATACGTTTGCCGGAGAGTAAGCGCTCGTATATGACCATTGAGGAGGTTCGGGCATTGATTGCTACTCCGATGAAGAATGAGGCCGTAAAACAGGCTTATTTGTTCTCCTGCTTTTGTGGATTGCGAATAAGCGACATTATCGGTTTGAGATGGAAAGATGTGTTTGTCGATAGGGGGCAGTATCGTTTGGCGGTCTCCATGCAGAAAACCAAAGAGCCGATTTATCTGCCGCTTTCACCGGAAGCGTTAAAGTGGATGCCGGAGCGTGGAGACAAGATGGCAGAAGACCACGTCTTCGACTTGCCGAGCCCAACGATGATAAACCTGCTGCTCAAACCGTGGGCAAGAGCGGCAGGCATAGACAAGCGTTTCTCATTCCATTTGAGTAGGCATAACAGTTTCCATTTCTCTCTGAAAACAAGCAGTTTATGAAATTGAGAATCTTGACAGGTAACGATCTGGAAACGAGCAAAGTTCCCTTATCTGTTTTATTCTGCATTATTGAAAAGAACACTTAATTCTGATACAAAGGTAGTGATTTATTCAATAATATAATAACCGGAAAAGGATTTTGATGTGTTTTCTAATATTAAAACCTTAAATTCATTCTATCAGATAAAAAATCCAATACAATCCATCTGAAATGAGACTTATTCGCTATATTTGTAATAAACTAGGGAATGTAATATCAATTTGAGATGAGTAAGATTAATATTGATAGAATCATCAAGGATATTAAGTCTAAAACGACAAGTTTAACGCCTGTCATTGAAGCTGTGTGTAATTCTATTGATGCCATCGGTACTGAAAGAACCGATGGTGTTATTGATATTATAGTAAAGCGAACTGGTCAGCGGTCTTTAAATTTAGACAATACTAATACTCTGTCTGACATTGTATCGATAGATATAATAGACAATGGTATCGGTTTTACAGAGGAAAACAAAGACTCTTTTGATACTTATAGAAGTGGCTTTAAGATGTCTAAAGGCGGTAAAGGGTTTGGTCGATTTATGTATCTAAAATACTTTAATAATGTTTCTATTGAAAGTGTTTTTTGCGAGGATGGTAAATATAAACAACGAAGTTTTACGTTCGGACATGCAGATGAAATAATAGAAAATGAACAAATAATAGATATTGAATCCACCCCTGACCTGCATACAGGTACAGTTTTGCACCTTTCTTCTATCAAGTCTTTTGATTTGGACAAAGGACTTGAAGTTATTGCCAGAAAGCTTGTAGAGCGTTTGCTGGTATTCTTTGTTACTGGGGGGAAGTATACTCCCAAAATTACAATTAAAGAAGAGGATGAATCTAATTCAATAGTCTTAAACGATTATATTGGAGAAAATTCCGATATTCAACAGATTGGCAAAGAAGAAAAGTTTACGATAAAAGGTCGTGATAATGAATGGAATTTTGTAGTAAAGATTTATAAAATATACTATTCCGCAATAACAAATAAAATCTGTCTAACAGCAAATTATAGAGAGGTTACAGAGTCGGCATTGCATAACTATGTACCTGAGTTTAAAGAAACAATGTTCGAGATAACAGCAAATGGGACTCAGAAGAACTATATGATAAAAGCGTATGTTCAAGGTAAATATCTTGATGACAATGTAACAACAGAAAGAGATGGTTTCAACTTCGGTAAAGAAGATGATATATATTCAGATTTATCTGAAAAGCAGATAATGAAAGCCACTTCATCTATTATTAAAAATTATTTTTCTGATGATATAGAAAAACGATATAATGATAAGAAGCAAAAAGTCGAACATTATGTATATAATACAGCACCTTGGAATAAGACTTTATTAAAGGATGTAGATATGGAATCTATTCCAATAGGTATTTCAGATTTTGATTTGGAAATGCGTTTCCAGAAGATAAAGTTTGACAAAGAACAAAATGCAAGGATTGCATTAAAGGAGTTGCAGGACAAATACTCTGATGCTGAAGATGAAAGTGATATATCTTTTGAGGATGAAGTAAATGATATTTTAAAGAATGTGACAGAAACAGCAAAAAACGATTTAGCTCATTATGTATGTCAGAGACGTAGAATCATTGAATTATTCGATGATTTACGTAAAAGGATTGATGGAGGAAAATCTCACAAAGAGAGTGAAATGCATAATTTAATATTTCCTATGATAAAGGATGATAGGGAGATTGAATATGAAGAACATAATTTATGGTTACTTGATGAAAGATTTAATTTCACTCAATATATAGCATCAGATAAAGTGATTTCTAGTTCTGACCACAAGGAGCCAGATCTTGCTATATTTTATGAAAGTGGTTTGTTTTATCGAAATGGAGATAACACTATCACATCCCCTATCGCTATTGTTGAATTCAAACGTCCTAAACGAACGAATTATTCAGATGAGGAAAATCCAATAAATCAGGCATTACGCTATGCAGGTAAAATCCTGGCAGGAAAATATGAGATGCCTGAAGGATTAGAAGAGATTATTGTAGATAAAAACGTAACTCCTGTTTACATATATATTGTATGTGATATCGTACCTAAGATTGAGGAGTTTGCTGATTTATCAGGACTTTCTATAAGTCCAGATAAACAAGGGTACTTTGGCTATAATCCTAAGTATAATGCATATATTGAAATTAAAAGCTTTAAAAAAGTAATTGATGATGCAAAAATGCGAAATCAAATATTTTTTAAGAAATTAGGACTATGTTAAATATTGTTGCCTTCCAATATGTGGTGCAGCTTTACCTGTTATGCAATAAAATAAACATTAATTTAACATAAAGCCAATTTCGTATTAGATTTAGAGCGTACAAATTAAGTATAGAAAATTTAATTATCATAGCTATGAGTGAACATATAGATTTTATTTCAGAAGAGCAAAATGAAGAGTTCTCTAATGATGACCTGTTTAATATTACCTCATGGGGCGCAGATCCTTCTGTTAGAGAATTAATCCAACAATATAAAGAAGGTGATATTGAAAAACCTGAGTTGCAGAGAAAATATGTATGGAAGAAAAAAGATGCTAGCCGTTTTATAGAATCGCTACTTCTTGGACTTCCTGTTCCTAGTATATTTTTAGCAAACATTGAACAATCTGGGAAACGCCTTATTATTGATGGTTATCAACGAATACGTACATTATACGACTATATTGAAGACGGTATATGGCATGGTGACGATTCTGATTTTAAATTAATTAATTCAGAACTTATAAACGAACGTTGGAGAGGAAAAGCCTTTAAAGAGCTAACTGAAATAGATAAAAGAAGACTGAAAAACTACACTATTCATGCAATTGTTTTTGAACAAAAACATCCATCTGATGATTCTGGGCTCTTTCAAGTTTTTGAAAGAATTAATACTAGTGGTACCACATTAAATAATCAAGAAATTCGTAATTGCGTATATCAAGGTAATATGAATACCCTTTTATTTAAAGTAAATAAGTATCAACAATGGCGTTATTTGTATGGAGAACAAGAAGAAGATCCAAGGATGATGGATTTAGAATTAATCCTTAGATATTACGCATTAAATTCTGTAGAAATATATAATTCTGACAAAAAGAAAATAAGTTTAAAGCAGACTCTAAATAAATATATGCAATCAAATATTAATGCCTCTACAGATTTTATTGCTGAAAAAGAAAGTGAATTTTATTCTGTTATAGATTTTATCTATACAAATATGGGAGAAGAAGCATTTTTTAATCTACAAAATGATCTCTCTAAAATAAGACGTAGACTATACCCTACAGTTTTTGATTCTATAATGATTGCAACTTCAATAGCATTAAAAAAAGGATGCATTGATGTAGTAAAAAATTTACCAGAGAAACGCCTTGCATTATTAAGAGATGCGACATATAGGGAAAGTATATCTCAAGGTACTATGAAAATAGATAATATCCGAACACGCATCTCTTGCGCACTCCATTTTTTATATGGTATAAAACTATGATTAATAATATTAATGCCAAGGCTGCTATCGATGACTGTAATGCCGAGCTAGACCGTATTACAGGTATTATAAATGGGGTTGGGAGTACTAGCCCACTCTCTGGATATCTGACCAAATATTCTTTGATCCGCATATGTGGAACTCTTGAAGTCTGTTATAAAACAATTATTGCAGATTATTATGAAAATGCGGCACCGCAACTGGGACAATTTATAGGATATCATTTAAGAGATGCATCAATGAATCCTACTTATGAAAACATATGTCAAGCATTAAAACGTTTTGATGATAACAAAAATCAAAATTTCAAGTCAGCAATAACAACTTTACCAAACAGTGAAAGTTTAAAAGAAGCATTTTCTGTATTAAATAGAGAAAGAAATAATGTTGCTCATGGGACTAATTCCACACTATCATTTAATGATATGAAGGATCGTTTTTCTGAGGCTATTCAAATCATTGAAATCTTAGATACAATTATGGTGTAAATATAGAACAAAACTCTATATTTACACCATAACCATATCATATGCTTGTTATTTCACTGGACACTGTCCAAAATTTTGTGTAAATGGAAACAGGATTCAGCTGTAAGTTTATTCTTATATCTGGATTCTGTTTTCAAAAATAAGCATAAATTGGTTCATAATCAAGCCCCAGTTATGAATAGGCTGTGTCCATTTCTTCTCAATCTCCATAAGTGAAAGATACACGGTCTTTTTTACGGCATCGTCCGAAGGGAATGAGAGCTTTGATTTTGTGTACTTTCTGATTTTCCCGTTCAGATTTTCAATGAGATTTGTAGTATAGATTATTTTTCTGATTTCCAGCGGGAACTGGAAGAAAACTGTCAAATCATCCCAGTTGTTTCTCCATGAAAGTATGGCGTATGGATACTTTCCTCCCCATTTCTTTTCCAGATTGTCAAGTTCTGTGGCCGCAACCTCTTTGTTGGGTGCATTATAGATATTCTTCATATCCGCCGTAAACTCTTTCTTGTCCTTGTCAACGACATATTTACAGGAGTTTCTGATCTGATGCACCACACAGATTTGAGTAGATGACTGAGGGAATACGGTGCGGATGGTATCTGTAAATCCATTCAGGTTGTCGGTACAGGTAATCAGTATATCCTGTACTCCACGTGCCTTTAAATCGGTCAGAACACCCATCCAGAAAGAAGAGCTTTCCGATTTGCCGACCCACATGCCAAGGACTTCCTTCAGGCCGTTCTGTTTTAGTCCGACGCAAAGGTAAACGGTCTTGTTTATGATCTTGCCGTTATCCCGTACTTTGAAAACAATACCGTCCATCCAGGCTATCAGATAAACAGGATCCAAAGGGCGGTTCTACCATTCCTGGGCGGCCTGGTTTACCTTGTTGGTAATGATGGAAATGGCTGATGTAGAGAGCTCTATCTCATAAATCTCACGCATTTCTTCTTCTATATCAGAAACACTCATTCCTTTGGCGTATAGGGAGATAACAAGCTTTTCTATAGAAAGTCCACGACTCTCATGTTTGGGTACGGCTATTGGCTCAAATTGACCGTTACGATCACGGGGTATAGAGATGACTGCTTCTCCATGTTCGGTCTGAATTTTCTTTGGATAGCTGCCATTACGTGAATTACCGCTGTTATTACCGGCTACAGAATTCTTTTCATAGCCCAAATGGGCATCCATTTCACCTTCAAGCATCTTTTCCAATACCTGGGCATGCAATTGCTTCAGGAACTTGCTTACATCGGCTTCTGTTTTGAACTGGCTAAGGAACTCTTTGCTTAACACCTCATCAGGCACTACTTGATTTTTTTCTTTCATAATCTTTTTCATTTTGCAAATGTATACAATAAAAAATACGAGACTCATTTCTGAATCCCGTATTTCCATTTACACAAAATATTTTATAGTGCCTTTCACTGATATTCGTAAAAGAGTTTTATAAATGATTTCTATCGATAGATAATACTTCTTGCTGGGTAAAAGCATATTTTATGCATAATTGTTGATCTATTTCTGATATAGATTTGTTCCATTTAATATCGCTTTGATTACTAAAATCTTGTAGTGGAATAAATCTAAAAACATCTTGAGATACTTGCATAGTACCTCGACCAAAAAACAATAATGCCTTAAAAAAGTTTGTACAAATGTATTTATAACAATTTTTCTGTTCTATCTCAGTGTCAAATGGTCCAATCAAAAGGAAAGTCTCTGTACAGACTGAGTTTTGTTCTCCTATGATGGTTTCAGGTGGATTGAAAGCATTTGTAGAATAACTGGTTGTAAAAAATAATTTATACTTGTTTACTGCTGCTTTGTTTTTTGTTATAATTTCAGGTGAAATATATCCAATGGTCCTTCTTGCTCCTCCTTTAATTCCTTTCACACCATAAATTTTTACGCTCCCATAAAAAGGCTCTGCTTGTAAATTAGACAGTGGATATCTTTCTGGCGAATTAAATAAATCCTTTCTGATTCCAAACGGCTGGGTTAATGAGACTATCTCCTTAAATAAGGAGCAATTTGTAGAAGTTTTAGCAATAATAGATTGACGACGGTTGTCACGTATAACGATATCAGAATTTCCATCGGATAAGAATCTTGTAGATACAAAAAACTCTTTATTAGCTGAAATATAAGTGTAACGCAACTTACCATTGTGCTTGTTACTCCAAAGAAAATAACAGATTCCACCATCTATATGCTGCCCGTTAAAACATTCACCAGAATCCTCATAATCATAGATGGATGCAATATGTTTATCTTCCATCATTTCTTTTCTGAATGGTTTGAGTACAGCTTTTCCTCCAATCATCCATTTTGAAGGCATAATCAGGGAAAAGTATTCAGGTCTGATCTGTTTTGCTATCCGTACAAATATTTGGTATATAGGATTTGCAGCATCGTCAGATGCACCGCTTCCATCATTGATTTGGTATGGAGGATTACCGACTATAGCATTAATCTTCATGTCTTTGCCTATTAAGTCATGTACTTTTTTAATGAATAATTCTGATTGATTCTTTATTTTGTTGATAAGATCTTCCGGAGCCCACATATTTGTCTTTGCTTTACGGAATCCGGCAAGCGTACGTTTGGTAATACTTTTTGCCATCGGAGTCTTGCAGATGACAAAGATGTTCTCAGCTATGACCTTGTCCCATACAGTCTGCTGCTCTTCTACTGTTTCTACAGCGAAAAGAGAAGCCTTTGCCCTTGCCCGGTAAAAGCCGTATGCCATATAAAGCGGATACAGTCCGGATTTGGAGTTGATCTCCAGAATACGGGATTCAGGGGAGAAAACTTCTGAGGTAACCTCTCCTTTGTCTATAAACCGTGGTTCAGAAATCACATTCTGATAGTCTGTGTCATAAAAGTTATAGCCTCCAAGACAGTCTCCGAGGTGCATGTTTACCACGCGCCACGGAGTAAGCACCGTTTCCTTGTCCGGATTACGGAAAGTACTGAAGATGTCCGTAATTCGTTCGATTCGTTCCTCAATACTCAGTTTGTCCGCGGCACGGGCCATCGCACGGATTCGTTTTCCGGCAGCACAGAATATTTCCGGATCATAGTATTTTTTGAAGCTGTTGAATTTCTGCTTGGTCACTCCCTTGGGCATGAACTCTTCCCATGACTGTGGGTCAATGAGTGAGGCAAAATTATCAATCGTGATTTCCTGACTCTCATCACTCAGTTCCGCACCATAAATCAACAGGGGCATACGGATGGAGATGCCACGAAGTATGGAAATGGCCGCTTCCCTGTTCTTGGTCTTCTTTTTCAGTTCTTCCAGCCGTTTCCGTTCTTCCTCCGTAAGTTCCTTCTTGGGTTTCTTCTCCAGCTTCTCCTTTTCCTCGTATTCCTCATTGTTCAGACCTTGACTGTTGATGTCCACCTGGTTGGTCTTGGGCATGGCTTTGGTCTGTCCGATAATCTTTTTCAGGTCATCGAATTCTTGCAGTTCCAGATCATCCAGTTTCATCAGCTCATCGTTATACAGACTGTTGTCTTCAAACCCGTTACGGACGACACGTTCCACATATACCCGTTTCAACTGTTCCAACATACAGGGTACATCAAAGCGGTTCATCTGTGAGCCCTCTATGGATATGATGGGACAGAAATTGATAAACTCACCCATAGCCTTACGGTCGCTTTGTGAAGTTTTTCCGGCTTTGGCCGATATTTTGGCGGTTTCGGCTATCACTTTTAGGGTACGGTCGGGAGCAAAATCGAAAACGTAACACTGCTCCTTCATCCGTCCGTTGATGGTGGCCGGTGTCTGTACGCGGAAGATGGTCTGCATATAACTGGATGCGGCTGTATTATAGGATCCGGACAGCATGAATACGGCAGTCCATGCCTTTACACTTACTCCGGTCGTTAGCCGTCCACAAGAGAGGGTAATGGTCCGTGTAGCATCCGGATCTTTTCCGATAGCCTTTTCCACGGCTTCCAGGGCATCACGGCTTTCCTCGTCCTGATCACCGTCACCGGCTACATTGACCACCTTGAAATGCTGGAACACCGGATGTGTCTGGAGCATGGCACTCAGTGCCCGTGCTTCCTTCACGCCGGGCACCATCCAGAGTGTATGGCGGAAAATATTCCGATATTCCTCGTTGGCATATGGATAAAGGCTGTCCTTGTCCTCCTTGGTAAGAAGGTTCAGAAAAGCCCGCACATCTTTTTCATGACAGAAACCGCCAGCCTCATTGACTCGGAAAAATTCCCTGAAGTTAAAGGCGACATCCTCATCTACAAAGTCATGAAGCAGCCGTCCCAAATCGTAGGTATAGATATTGAGTGTAGGCAGTGAGGCATACGGATTGGGGTCACCAAAATGGAGCTCATCCCAGTTTATCTTGGCCCGTTGTTCCATCACATAGTCCCATGTATATATTTCATCCTCCTTGAAATCATCCAGCAGGTTGAATGGAGTACCTGACAGGCGCAATACTTTGGTCTGTTCCTTGACCAGCTCTCCCATAACCGCTTTACCCAGTTCGGTCTGGGTGCCTTCGTGCGCTTCATCCACGATAATCAGGTCCCAATCGGTAGCAAACACCTCGTTATTCTTGTCAAAGTTGCCACCCACAAGTTCGGAACCGCGCAAATCCTGCATGGATGCAAAATAAACATAATGAAGCCCGTTGCTTTCTGCCCGCCGTTCTAGACTGGCAAAACTATCCCCGTTGTTCTTGGAACCGTATGCAAAATCCTTGCGGTCGTAAAAGATCTTACCGAAATCCTCAAACCATCCGGCATCCACCACAGGACGATGAGTCAGAATCAGGGTACGCTGAAACTCCATATCCTTGACAACCTCCAGAGCAGAAAGGGTCTTTCCGAAACGCATCTTTGCGTTCCAGAGCATCTGGTTGCCTTTCTTAAACTGTTTCTTGGTCTTGCTGATGGCTTCCTGTTGTTCCGGGCGGAATACAATTGGAGAATACTCCTGGGTAACTTCCACTGATGAAAGAGAGCTCCTGCCTTCCTTGACAGCCGCAATGGCACGCTTGACGGTTTCCAGATCGGTGATGAACCATTCATTGGCCTTGTTGACTGTATCGAAGACTTTCTTTTTGATACCGGAGCGTTCCAGGACATTATGTACTTCCTTGTCGTTGAACGAACGGAGTCCGCCACGGTTGTAAACAGTCAGTTCCGTATATAGCAGATCGTATGCGATGCCTGCCGTCTGTGTGTATTGGTTGATACGCTTTCTTGCCGCTTCATTGAGCACCTTGCTGTTGGGAGACAGGCCGAACACATTTTCATCCTCACAGGTTGCCTCGCCAATCTTCAGGCATTCACGGTGTGCCGCATCATTGATACGGAACACATAGATCAGTTTTAGTTTCAGGGACGATGTGAATCTCATGCTTCTTCATTTATGAGGTCGATAAATCGGATTCGTTTCCCCTTTTTGCCTGTTGTCTTGTCTGTAGCCCGCCAGTCCTTGATAATACAGTAAATTCCGTTGTGCTTGGTCAGGTCATTTTTCAGACAGCCCTCGCACGGCTCTCGTCTTTCAATCGTACCGAACAGACTTGGTTCCATCCGCACACGTTCTCCGCAACTGTCCGGAACAACACCTTTCAGTCCGTCCATCTGCCATACATTCCAGGAGATGATATAGGCTATATGGTTGATGGATTTAATTTGCGGGTCTTTACCGAACTTGTTCCGGTAATATTCGATGAAGGATAAGAGAAGTGCTTCACGGGCAAGAAGAAGACTGTCGCCCTGCCATTCATAGGCATAGATACTTCTGTAAGCATCCTTGGCTGCCTCCAGCCATTCACGCGTTGTCGTAGTATTCTCACTGACAATACGGAGCTTACGGTCAAGCAGGCCGATACGCTTCTCCACAGGAATGAATGTTCCGGTAGTCGTATCATACCTGCTTACCAGATAAGGAGCTTCTCCACAGGTGATTTCCAACTGGTTTTCCCGTACATAGTTTTTCCATGTCCTGCCTTCAGGAAAAGCAATCTTATCAGGATTGATTTCCCATGAATGTGTACCGTCTTTGGATGTCACTTCATGGTTGAATACATCCTTTCTGCCAAACCAGGCTTCATCGATAAGGTTGTTCTGGGCATTACAGATCCAGGATGGAGTAAATACCTCCGCCATTTCCCGGGAACGTGTGCTTTGGGTATCCCTGTGTTTCAGAACACGGGGCATGACTACATGCCCGTTCTCTCCGGTTATCAACTCTGGGAGAATCTGTGACCCGTATTCATAACCTTTGCCGAGCTGTTCATAATCGGAAGTAGCCCAGAATATATTACACTGTTTTCCTTCCTTGCTCGTTGTATGATCTTTGAGCAAGGTATTCAGTAAGTCGGGTGAAAGTTCTTTCAGTTTGTTCTCCTGTATGTCGGCTTCTCCGGTTGTTTTCTTCATCTTCTTTCTGTGCGTAAAGGGGATGAGAAAGTCCCGGTGTCTGCGTCTTTCTTAGACAGAGGGAGATTTCAGGCTATAAGGCTGATTTGCTGATGAATTATATGTAGGATTGCTAAACTACAATTGAAATTCAATGACTTCCGGATGAAAATCCAACGACCGGAATTGCAGGATTTTCAATAAAATGTATAACTTTGCGCAAGAGTGAGTCCCTCTGTCTAAGAAATGAATGCTTTTGCTAAACGTTCTCCAATCCTACAGACATTTCAGAATTTGTGCGTTGGCTTTGTCCACTACGGAATTGTCCAATGAGGTCAGATAAATTTGTGTGGTCGCCTCGGAATCATGCCCCATTCCTTCACTGATAACCGAAATCGGAATATTCTTGCCTTTGGCTGCGCTTGCCCATGAATGACGGGCACAGTACATGCTAATAGGAACGGATATATCGGCCAGTCTGGCTATTTCTTTCAGGTTCCGATTTATTCCGGACATGACATTCCTGTAATGCTTGTGCGTATCCTTAAAAGGATATTTCAATACCGGCAAAAGATAAGGACTGAAACTGTCTTCCGGGTATTTGCCGACAATCTCCTGCATACATTTTTCCCACCTGATAACCAGCTGCTGCCCGGTCTTTCGTCTGCGATACGATAAAAATCCGTTCTGAAGATCTTTCTTTTTTAGGTGAGCCATATCTATGAATGATATGCCACGGGTATAGAAACTGAACAGGAACATGTCCCTCGCAAATTCCAGATTAGGCTGTAAGGACAAGTCCAGATTCTTCATACGCTTGATGGCAGATAAGGAAACGGCACGCTTGACGGTCTTGTCCACTCCCGTATAGACATGCCTGAAAGGATTGCACTGTTCCATCAGTTCCTTTTCCAGGGCACGGTTATATACCGCCCGAAGGATACGCATGTAGAATGAACTGGTATTCCGTACGGCACCTTTTTTATGAAGGTAAGCCTCATATAGCTGCATCAGGTCCGAATCGATTTCGGACAGCAGAATATCCCTGTCTCCTCTGAACTGCATGAAACTTTTCAGGGTGCAGGAATAATTTTCAGCCGTGCGTATCTTGCCCATCTGTTTGAGACGGGCTATGATGCCTTGCATGAAGTTGAAAAACGACTGTCCCTCTATATTGCTCTGAAAAGAAGCGACAATATCATCTGCCGTATATCCGGCTTTCCGGTTATTCAGTTGTCGGACGATCATGTCCAGCCGTTTCAGGTCCCATTCCATGCGTTCCTGCAAGGAAAGAAGCAGATTGCTTCGTTCCGAACTACCGCCAATGATGCAGTTCCCAGCTTCATTCCATTCTTCCGTAAATATCCGGTAATCCGTCTTTAACTGACGGATTACACGGTTCTGGATAATCTGATAATAGACGGTACCTTCCTTTCCCTCTATGGTGGAAGGTCTGAATTTCACTTTGACACTGGCCATGGGCTTACTTTTTGGGTTCGTCCGTAATAGACTTGTCCTTGATGGACTTCGCCTTGCTGTCCAGTTCTCTCGCGGCCTGTTCCTTCAGCCGAGCCTGCTCGGTCAGGGTGGCCTGTCTCCGTACCGCTTCTTCGTAGGCTTCCACATCCTCACGCATCTGTCCGATCCGTCCGTTATCCCGGTTCGGCCCAAAAAGGTTCTCAAGTTCCACAAGTTGCTCGGGAGTAGCCTCTCCTTTCATCTTGACATAACGGTACTTCAGATCATTATCGGACTGTGCGTTATCTGTTCTCGCCGAAAAATAGAGCGCCACGGACAGGGCCACGATTGCCGCGAACATTACGGAAAAACTCCCAAGGATGTACGGGGATTCCAAGCTCAGGCTGAAATGATGGTTGATGTTGCTTGTCTTGACGGCATTCTTCCTGATTGTGTCATTGGTCTCACAAAACAGGGTTTCCACTTTCTCCTGGTTCTGCCGCTGTTCATTCCGTATTTCTGACAAGACCTGTCCAAGTCTTTCCTGTGACGAGTTCTTCCTGTCCATGGAAACTATATCGTTCTTGATGGCGGCAAGACCCTCGCACATGCGAGCCAACAATTTGCGAAATGTCTCATGACCATTCCGGACTTCATTCAGCACGGACTCATCCTTTTCATTGTTAACTGTCGGGCAATTCCCTTCCGGCAAGGGAACGGACAACCCGTTGATTTTGTTCTCGATTCTTTCCAGGCATCCGAAGATGCTCTCGATATATTCTTCCAATTTCATATTCCTACAATTTTAATGTTCATGAATAATTTGAATGAAGAAAGGACTGGCTACAGCCCGAATCCTTTCCTCCTTTTCTTTTTCTTGCGTCTGCGCAAGAGTTCTTCTTGATGTAACGGCTCTTCGGGAACGGTGCCGTTTGTCGGACTGAACAGTCCCGGTCCTGTACTTACGAGAAGATGGCCTCCGTCCGGTATCCCTTGCTGCACCTTACGTTCGGATTCCTGTTGGGACTCCGAAGTCTTCCAACTCAACAAGGCATTCAGCCTGGCAAAGCTGAACTCCCGGCTGATTTGCGAAGCCTTGAAGGTTTGCCCGTCCTTGGTGAACCGGATTCCCTGTATATCCTCCGGCCTTTTTATCTCCCTGACACGCTTTACAAATTCCAGCCTGATGCCCCGGCGAAGCAGATAATCGTTGAACTCTTTCCATGTTCCGGAGCACTTCAAAGCTGCCTTGACAGCATTGAAGATTTCGTATTTCACACGTTCCGAAGCATGGAGTTTCTCCACATTAGTCTTGCCCTTGCCCTCCGCATATGTCAGCCCGTACTTGTTCTTAAGCAGTTTTGTGGCAATTTCATTGCGCTTGTAATCGCCTTGGGAAGAGATTACCTTTCCGTCATATCCGATACGGTTATAGACCAGGTGGCAGTGCGGATTGTCCGTGTTATGGTGCCTTACCAGAATAAACTGAGTGTTTTTTATCCCCATCAGCTCCATGTATTCCCGGGCTATTTTAGCCATAAATTCATCCGTAAGCAATGCCTTGTCTTCCGGCTTGAAGCTCAATGCAATGTGCCCGACAGGCTGTTTGATTTTCGGATTAAGCTCACGCTGGTAGTTGAAACTGTCCGTTATTTCCCGGATATTTCCCAGCAATACACCGTCTGAGTCGATGATTTCCGCGTTGTCCTTGCCCATCACGTAGCGGATACAGCCGCCGAAGGATTTCCCTTTCTTGATCTTGCCAATCATGATTGCCTCCTTTCTCCGTTCCTGTACCGGACTATAATCTCCTTGAGTTTCTGCAGGAGTTCTGTCACTGTCTTTTGTGTACGGTGGAATCCTGCCTGATGGGACAGACGGGTCAGCTGGTTCAGGTTGTTTGCCATCCCCGTAAGACTGCGTATGACGGCAGTTTCCTCGGCAGAGTGCCTGGCCGTTATCGTCGTTTCAAAGGCTGATACGCGGAGAAACTCCGCCAGCGTGAGGTTGGCCTGCCTGCTGCGTCGGCACAACCGTTCATAGTCTATCTTGGAGAATTTCACTGTAACGGCTTTGCTGAGTTTGCACACTCCGCTTACTCTGGGGCGTCCCCTCGGTCTGTTTTTCTTTCTGTCATTCATATTTTCTCTGTTTGATTTTTGATTATTCTTTTTCCCACAATCTGCGACCACCGGGAGCGGATTGCCTCCACTCTTCGGGAGTGGAGCGAGGTTTTCGGGATGCCCGAAAGATAACCTCGCTAACTCCCAAAACTGAAGTTTTGTCCGTTACTCCGCCGGGGCGCTGCAGACTGTCTGAATACTATGATACTTGAAGTCAGTAAGTCTGTCATTCAGGAAAATATCACAGTTTTCTCCACTGTTCGAAGTCTTCCGAGTAGATTTCAAGATGCTGTCGGGCGATGTTCTCAAGCAGTCCGGAAACGCTCATTTTGCGTCCTCCCAACCTGCGGACAAACTCGTCCAGCCTGTCACGTACCTCGCCGCTAACAAACACGGGCTTGCGGTCTTCGATTCTCGGAACCTGAAGAAAGGTTTTCCGGTATTCGTCCAGAGAAAGTTTTCTCTGCCTGCTGCTTATACGTCGCTGAGACGCAGGAACGGCTTCCTCTTTTACGGTTGACAGTTCCTGATTCTCGGATGTGAAGTCGGTCTGTTCTACCGTTTCTTCTGACTTCTCTTTTCCGGTATCATTCAAGGATGATTCTATGGCAGTTTCAATGTTGCCATCTGACGGGAGTATGAGTGACATATCAGTACCTGTCATAGCCTCCCATTCTTCTTTGGTCAATTTCTTTTTTGTTACCATACATTTTTGATTTTAATCGGTTTACTCACTGGTCTCGGTGCGCACCTTGACTCATTGTCGTGAGCAAAGGAAATGTGTATAGTGAACAGAATCAAGCAAATGGAGATACCGTGGCAATTATGTTACCCTATGCACAATATCGATTGGACAGTCGGTGCTGTCTGCCGTGATTTGCCGGAGTGATTTCTACATACCGGTTTGTTCAAGCGGATTCCGTTTATAAAGAAGGCTCATTGTATGCAGTTGATATGTAACATGATGTCATTCCGGGTAACACATCGCCACCGGTCTGAAAATCCATTGCAGTGTGATTTCTACTGCTTTTATTTGCAGTGGAAACAGGATAAAACGGTCACATTTCCATCCGAAAATGGACGATGAGACATGATGGTATATTGGCTGTAAAAGAACTGTTCTGTTCCAGATTTTTGAATATATGTTTAACTGAAAATAAAGAAGACAATGGAAATCATCAGCTTTGAAAAAAGGACTTTCGAGGAGATTGCCGCCAAGCTGGATCGTTTCGTGCAGCGGGTGGAAAGTCTGTGCCGTGAACATGGCGGAAAGGAAACAAGTGAATGGATGGACAACCACGAGGTCTGCCGCAGGTTACGTATCAGTCCGAGAACCCTCCAGACCTTGAGGGATAATGGGACGCTTGCCTTTACCAAAATCGGAAACCGGACTTACTACCGTCCCGATGATGTGGAGCGTGTGGTCGGAAATGTGGAGGAGAAAC
Organism: Barnesiella viscericola DSM 18177; assembly: GCF_000512915.1. GTDB lineage: Bacteria > Bacteroidota > Bacteroidia > Bacteroidales > Barnesiellaceae > Barnesiella > Barnesiella viscericola. Next base: position 907,564 of record NZ_CP007034.1, on the reverse strand, counting down.
GTAAGGAAGCCCGTTGGAAAGGTAAGACCATTTGAACGAGTTTCAAGAATAATTATAACCTTATATCAAACGCGTATGAGTAATGAAATCAGAGAAAAGGACCACGAGTGGGTAAAGGCGTTCCACTCGAATTTCGACAGGCTGCTGGCCTTGCTTGAAAAGTTATTGGAGAAACGGCAACCGTCTGCCTATGGCGATGAACTGCTGACAGACAAGGAAGTGGCATTCCTGCTGAAAGTGAGCCGGAGAACCTTACAGGACTACCGCAACAACGGCATATTGCCTTACACACAGGTAGGCGGCAAGATTCTCTACCGGGCTTCCGACATAGAAAAGACACTGATGAAAGGGTATAAGGAGGCGTACAAATACAAAAGAAACTGACACGCAAAACGCTCTACAAAGAACACGCAAGGATTTTGATTTTTCTGGAGGGAGCGCAGTTGACCGCCTGCCCATTTTATTTGTGTTTCTAAAAAATAGCCTTTCCAAATGATAAAATAACAGCATATAGAATTAGGCCCTATTTGAACCAATCTATATGCTGTTTTGTCTTTTTTTCTGACTTTTCCGTCAGTCGCTTGTTTCCGCTGCCGTCGGCGTCCATTGTACAGACGTGAAAGGGAAAAGGTTTTCGGGCTGAATACGCTCTGAAAGAGGAAGATTCTGCCCGAAACGGCACAGCCGCCAGACCTTTTCGCTTTCAATAGAGTCTGTACTAACTTCTATGGACGGCGAGGAAATGGGCGACTGTAATATTTAATCATAATTCAATCATTCTATACTTAAATTTCATGATTTTGCCTCAGACTTAATGTTGCGCTTGTACTTCTTTATTCTTATTTTTCTATTTTTAATAAAGATTGGGGGTTGATATTCTAACGCTAGCTGTACGCTATCATTATTTGAGAATTCAACATATGCAAAACCTTTTCCCTTTTTGGAAGTTCTGTCCCTAGGAATAATAACAGAATCAATTTCTCCAAATTTCGAAAATTCATTAAATATATCCTCCTCCTGACAATCATAATGAACATTTTCTACAAAAATCTTTGCATAATCAGACGAATCTAAAGGTTCAGCTTGAATATTCATTTTTTCAGACTCATTTTTAGGAATAATAATTCTAAATCTTGGTATAGATTTCTTGTCCTTATGAGTCTTTTTCGCCAACAATACAGCTCGAGTTTTACTTATTTCGCTTACTAACACACCTTTTTTTCTGAGTTTTTCAATATAACTTCTATATACATCTGTATCAACGATACCAACAGTATCCCATATCTGTTTTGGAGACAATAGTTCCCCTTTAGCCCCAAGTCTGATTATAGCGCGCTCTTCTCTGCTTAAATCTAATGATTTAAAATTATCTAACCAAATTTTTTCGTCTTCGGTATAAACTAGTTTTTGACTAAAAGAGATAGTAAAAGATTTATTTTCATTAAATAAAGTTGGTTTTGATAATTCGTGACTTTCCATAAGTTCATAAATTCGTCTAAATCCTTCTCCTAATTCCCGCATATAACCAACTTCTTTCAGGACTTTGGCAATATATGAATTCCTTGATTGATGAATCCCAATACATTTTTCCAAATCATCAATTTTTATCGTAGATAACAACATACCTGGAGATTTTATTTCCAATCTATCGTCATAAACATATACCTCAATTCCGCGTCCCTCTATACTATAATCCCTATGAGCTATTGCATTTATCAAGGCTTCTTTACATGCCAAATCCGGATATATTATTTGAGTTTTAAACATGGCATCAGAAGACATTTTTGTTTCAGTCAAAAAAGGACGGAGTTTATCCCATGCAGATTCAATAATTGTTAGAATATTACCACTTACAGTTTCATCATTAAGAACATTATAATTTTTACCCGCCTCTAATTTTGTCCCCTTAACCTTTAATATCCTTACTTGTAATCTAGGATGCCATTTCAATGGATTTTTAGCAAATAATAATAAAGCCGCTCTTCTTAGTTTAAGATCATCGCCATTAAATTCGGCTAAGTCGAGATGTTGGAGATACTTTTCGACAGAAATTGTTTTAGAGAATCCATGTGCAACTTCTTGCAGTAAATCATTATCCAAATCTGTTATTTTGGCATTATCAATAAAGGCTCTATCATATTCGCGTGAAATAATCTCTTCTCGTTCAATATGGATAGAATCAGGAGAAATAGGAATAGATTCTAAATCTTTTCTTTTTAAACATTTACCATCGGAAGTTACATAAACATACTCCAGCCCTTTTGGAATGGAAAAATATAATACTTTTTTCCCTTCATAATTAATTATTAGCGCTTTTGTCGTAGGTAATGGGGTTGTTTTAAGTACATAAGTAGTTGGCGCTTTAAGCAAAACATTAATCAACTCATCATCGTATTGAATACCTGTAATAGTGCCATCATCTTCTACACCAACAAACAATTCACCTCCATCCGCATTTGCAAATGCGACCAATGTTTTTGAAATGTCTTGACATACGTCTTTTATATCTCTTTGACTTTTTGCAGAGGGTGGACCTTGAAAAGCACTTTTAAATTCTCTAAAATGACTTTCACCTACTTGTGTTGCTATTTCAAGTCTTTCTTTTAATTTCAGTAATTCCATATGAGTCAAATTATTATATTATGATACAAAGATACTTATTTAAAGAAAAGAACTTCATATTTTGTAGTACAAAAACATCTTTGTTTTAAAAAACATATCTTTTCTCCATTAGTTTATCCATATCCTCCGAAATCTTATCATCTGTAACTTTTGCGTATCCTTGTGTGGTTCTGATATTTGTATGTCCCATCATCTTTGATATGCTTTCCATAGGAACTCCGGCAGAAACCATCAAGGTACCGAAAGTATGACGGCTTTGATGGTATGACAAGTTATGCTTGAACTGAAGCGAAAATCCCAATTCATGTATCTCAAACCAAATCATACTCCGTATGGGTAACGGGAAGATGGGCTTACTGTCATCTGTCGTATTATACAAGGAAATTATCTGCTCAGCTACCGGATGCAATGGTATAAATGACTCAACGCTTGTTTTCTTGCGGTATGTTCTGATATATTTTCGTCCTTCTGCAGTTGTACCTATATGATGCGGATAGAGATTGCGGACATCAACGTAAGCCAAACCGCAAAAACATGAAAATATAAAGGTTCTTCTTGCAAGTTCCTGTAGTGGATCCGGTTTTGGATGGCTCATTATCTCCTGAAGTTGATTCTTGCTTATATACATGAGCTTTGTAGGTGCCTTCTTTTCATATTTTATATCATCCAAAGGATTATATCTCAAAATTCCGTTATCCACGGCAAGATAAACCAGACGTTTCAGCCAGCAAAGACAATGGTTACGGTATGATGGCTTATGAGGGTAATTTGTTTTCAGATACAAAATGAAATTGGTGCCAAACTCTTCGGTAATATCTGTAAAAAGCATGTCCTCCTTGCCAAGAGAACGGATGTATTCCCCCAGATAGTAATGATACATTTTTGATTGCCTGTAACTGGAGGTTGAATCTATCTGAATGGAACGGATTTTCAGATTTTCCCGTTCCACCTCTCCTGCCTGTAATATGTATTTCGGGATGTCGACTGCTCCGGTCATGGCTGTTTTCAGCAGTTCTGCACTGATGACACCGTTTACTTTCAACAGTTCAGCATAAGTTTCATCTATTCGTTTTTTATACTCGCAAAGCATCCCGTTCAGTCTGTTGTTCTTGACTTCCCCTTTCTTGCTGTTCCACTCTTCCGGCTGGCAATACAACCCGGTCGATAATACAACAGCCTTTCCGTCTATTGTAATACGGCACATAATTGATGTGGTCCCGTCTGATTTGACTTTACTTCGGTTTATATAATACAGTTGCTTATATGTACTTCTCATGATTCTTTCATTTTTGGTTTATAATACCAGTTTCATATCACTCGTTGCCTCGATGAATTTGTCCATATCCTCGAAAAGTTTTTTAGGAGTTACCCTTGCATAAAGCTGGGTAGTTGTCAGATTGGTATGACCAAGCATTTTGCTGATTGTTTCAATAGGAACACCAGCCTCAAGGGTTATCAGACTTCCGAAGGTATGCCTTCCCATATGATAGACCAAATCACAGCTTATACCAGCCAGATCCCGCAAACCTTTCATGTGGCGTCTTATATTGGGGTGGTGTATCATAGGGAAAAGCTCTTTCCTGTCATCCGAACGATATTTTTCTATAAGAGAGATAGCCTCCGGCAGCAATTTGACGCGGGCCAGATATTCATTCTTCTTTCTCAGGTACTTTAACCATAAGTCACCTTTATCGTCCTTGTATATATTATCTCTAGTGATTGAAACTGCATCCGCATACGGAACTCCTGTATAACAGGCAAAGAGAAACAAATCTCTGGCTATATTATGAGTGATTCTTTCCGGTGGTATCACAACATCACGAATCTTTTCAAAATCCTCACGACTCAAAGCCCGTGGTGGTTTCCGGTTCTCTTGGGGTAGTTTGAAATTCACAAAATAACGCTTCTCCGCATGTCCTTCCTTGAATGCCATCCGGCAGATTTTCTTCAGGATTGCCAGATAATGTCTTGCTGTATCTACCGCAAGTCCTTTGTCCTTCAGTATATAATCCTGAAACTCCCATGGGATGTGTTCATTCAACTGTCCAAAAGCAACATCACTTGTCTTGAATCGTTTTTGAATAAATTCGCCAAGATACCTTCGGGTGTAAATGTATGTTGACATGGAGCTTTTAGCTACATCAATACCGATTCTTGAGCGCATATCCTCTATATGCATATCAAGCCGTTTCAACAGAGTCATCTGGGTTTCTACACTTCCCTGTAAAAGCTCTTTTACGGCAGTCGCGTCAAAATCAGTCTTACGTTCAACAAGTGAATCAAATGCAGAATTGACAGAAAGTAAGAGACGATCAATTTTTGCATTAATATCAACTGCTTCTTTACTCTTTCCATTCAGTCGGCTTTCTCTTGGATTCCATAACTCCGGAGTACATGACAGTTTACAACTGAATTGCGCCATCGTGTTGTTCACCGTTATTCGCCCCATTATCGGAGCCTTCCCAAATTTGTCAAGACCGCTCTTTTTCAGGTAGAGCAGCACCTTGAATTTTTCTACTTTCATACGCTTATTTTTTTAATGGCAAAATTACCTATTTTATAAGCGTCCTTTGATATGCAAAATACTGACATACAGTGAATAATAGCCTCTGTGACAGATTCTTTATTGTTCAGTCTGTTACCTATTCGGTTCAGGTAACTGGTCGGCTAACATTCTGGTAACTGAACATCTGCAATATCCTGTCCATTTTTGCTTTCCATTATCTCAGCAAAAAACAGAACTTCTGCTCATATTCAACCAATTACGTTTTTCTTTCTCATCCCTTCATCTACTTGCTTCTTGTATTCTGTTCCACACGGCCCGGCACACGTTCGCGACGATGATGCTGACGCTTGGCGCCGACCTCTATACCACTTCGAAGCTACTCGGTCATGCCGATGTGAAGATGACGCAGGTGTACGCCAAAATCATCAATCAGAAAAAGGACAATGCGGTCAATCTGGTAAACGGATTGTTCGACTGAAACACGAACGGTTCTTTGCACCGGCGCGGGCATATATATTTTAGTTTACTTTAATATCTATATATAAGGGAGGAAAACTAAAGTAAACCGTTTTCGTGCAAACAACTGAAAGGAAATCGGCGGTGAAAGTTTGAGCCAAATACGGGCTTTTTGCCGCCCCGTATAAAAGGAAACAAGTCGTCGACAGGGTTGTCCTCTGCCAATGAAAAATATCTCTGGACAGGTTGCTGGAAATGTTACCCAGTCGGATATAATGGCTTCAGTTTCTTCCTTCTTTTCCCCTTTTATTGCTTGACAGATGTGCGTGATGCCGGAGAAACTTTGATGGCAATTCTGCGTCGAACCATACCAACCTGTTTGCCACTTTATAATCAGGCCAACATTGGACAACGAGACAGCCCCTGCTTGCAGATTGTGTGGCATCCCTCCGGCCGCCGAACGGCTGGCGGGGTATTAGGCTCCCCCGAAAGAAATATTTTGGCAGACGGGCAAGCCCGCATAAAATCCGGCTTGACGGAAGTTGTGGTGTATTGGATAATGTGAGCGGTTGCCATATATCCACGGAATCTGTCACAAAATATAATACGAGAAGTACATTGCAAATGTTAAAATCCTTTCTTCGAATTACATTGATTGAATAATTTTCAATATCTTTGTTTGCAATCCCAGTTTGTAACAGGAATGAAAGAGATTAACCGGTTGAGAATTATTCTTGCGGAAAAGAATAAAACAGGGAAATGGCTGGCGGAACAGTTGGGTAAAGACCCTTCGACCATATCGAAGTGGTGTACCAACTCGTCGCAACCGCAACTGGATACGGTGATTCGTATTGCAGAGTTGCTGGAAGTGGATATTAAGGAATTGATAAACAGATAATATATGGCAAGAGAACAGGAGCGTGCGGAACTCCACCGCACGATCTGGCAGATAGCTAACGACCTGCGGGGAAGTGTCGATGGTTGGGATTTCAAAAATTACGTCTTGGGAATGTTGTTTTACCGCTTCATCTCCGAGAATATTACTGCTTTTATCAATGCGGAAGAGCACCGGGCCGGGAACGCGGACTTTGATTATGCCGAATGTTCGGACGAGCAGGCCGAGTTCGGACGAGAAGTGACCGTGCAAGAGCGGGGTTTCTACATCCTTCCGTCGCAGCTCTTCGGCAATGTGCGCAAACGTGCCGCGGCAGACCCCAATCTGAACGAAACGCTGAATAATATCTTCCATGCCATCGAAAATTCGGCCAAGGGTGCAGCGAGCGAGGATGACATGAAAGGCCTGTTTGCCGACATCGATGTAAACAGCAACAAACTCGGAGCAACAGTGCAGAAACGCAATGAGACGTTGGTGAAGATTCTCGATAAAATCGGCGACATGAAACTCGGCAATCTGGCCGATAATCAAATCGACACCTTCGGCGACGCCTACGAGTTCCTGATGACGATGTATGCCAGCAATGCGGGAAAATCGGGCGGCGAATTCTTCACACCACAGGAGGTTTCCGAACTTCTTGCCCGTATTACGCTCGTCGGGAAAAAACAGGTGAACAAAGTGTACGATCCGGCCTGCGGCAGCGGTTCGCTGCTGCTGAAATTCGCCAAAGTGCTCGGTAAGGAGAATGTGCGTCAGGGGTTCTATGGGCAGGAGATCAATATTACGACCTACAATCTTTGCCGTATCAACATGTTCCTGCACGATATCAACTACGAAAAGTTTGATATTGCATTGGGCGATACGTTGCTTGCCCCGAAACACTGGGACGATGAACCGTTCGAGTGCATCGTCTCCAATCCACCATACTCGATCAAATGGGTCGGGGATGAAAATCCGTTGCTGATTAACGACCCGCGATTCTCGCCTGCGGGTATTCTGGCCCCCAAGAGCAAAGCCGACCTTGCCTTTACGATGCACATGCTTTCGTGGCTGGCAACCAACGGCACGGCGGCCATCGTCGAGTTCCCCGGTGTACTCTACCGAGGCGGAGCCGAACAGAAAATCCGCAAATACCTGATCGACAACAACTACATCGATACCGTCATTCAGTTGCCGGCCAACCTTTTCTTTGGCGTCGGCATTGCCACCTGCATTATCGTACTGAAAAAGAGCAAGAAGGACAATGCAACTCTCTTTATCGATGCCTCTGGCGAGTTTATCCACGAGGGGAACAAGAACAAACTCTCCGACGCCAATATCGCACGGATTCTCGAAGCATTCGTCGCCCGCAAGGATGATGCGCATTTTGCCCGTCTGGTCGAAAACGACAAGATTGCCGGGAATGATTACAACATCTCGGTTTCGTCATACGTCGAACAGCCCGATACGCGCGAGGAGGTGGATATAGAGGCGCTGAACCTGCGTATTGCAGAGATTGTCGCACGTCAAAACGTGCTGCGCACGGCTATCGACGCGATTGTGGCTACATTGTAAAAACGGAATGAGTATGAGCAATAAAGAGATAACGATCCGCAGTTCGGCCGCCGAATACCTGACTTTCGTAGCAGCTACGGGTGAAAATCCCTCCCGCGTGGAACTCCGGTATGAGGATGAAAACATTTGGTTGACCCAACGCATGATGGCGGCGCTGTATGGGGTGGATGTACGTACCATCAACGAGCATATCCGGAAGATTTACGACGACAATGAATTGTCCGAGTCGGCAACTGTCCGGAATTTCCGGATAGTTCAAACCGAAGGCAGCCGTGAGGTCTGCCGCGAAGTGAAACATTATAGTCTCCAGATGATTATCTCCGTGGGCTTCAAGGTCAATAACGAGCGTGCCGTACAGTTCCGCAAGTGGGCGAATGCGGTTGTCAAGGACTACACCATACAGGGATGGGTGATGGACGACGAGCGGCTGAAACGGGGCGGTACGGTGCTTACGAAAGACTATTTCGAGAAGCAGTTGGAGCGCATCCGTGAGATTCGTTTGTCGGAACGTCGTTTTTACCAGAAGATTACGGACATTTACGCTACGGCCGTCGATTACGATCCGACGGCAAAGGCCACCCAGCGCTTTTTCGCTGCAGTGCAGAACAAGATGCATTACAGCGTACATGGACACACGGCGGCGGAGTTAATCTATCAGCGTGCCGATGCCGACAAGGAGCACATGGGACTGACGACCTGGGAGGGTGCGCCGACGGGCAAAATTCACAAATACGACGTGACGGTTGCCAAAAACTACCTTACGGAGGAGGAGTTGCAGACGCTTGGCCGTATCGTTTCGGCCTACCTTGATCTGGCGGAGATACAAGCCATGCGCCATATCCCCATGACGATGGAGGACTGGGAGAAACGGTTGAACGGCTTTTTGTCGCTGATGGATCGGGAGGTGCTTGCCAATGCCGGCCGCATCTCGGCGGAACTGGCCAAAGCCCATGCCGAGAGCGAATGGGAGAAATATCGCATTGTTCAGGATCGTCTCTATACGAGCGATTTCGACCGCTTCGTGCAACTGGAGGAGCGTGCAGCCGACAAGGAGAAAGGAGGTGAGCAATGAACCGTATCGAGGAGATGATCCGGGAGTTATGCTCGGAAGGAATTGAATTCAAACGTATTGGTGAGGTTGCAGAATGTTATGCAGGGGCAACCCCTAAAACAACTGTTCGTGAATACTGGGATAATGGGACAATACCTTGGATGAGTTCTGGCGAGGTGAATTATGGGGAGATTTTTGCTACTGAAAAAAAGATAACCCAGTTAGGGTATGATAAAACCAGTACCAAACTTGTACCTCCTAATACTGTTGTTATTGCACTTGCTGGACAAGGGAAGACGCGAGGAACTGTGGCTATTACTCGGATAGAGCTATGCACAAATCAATCATTATGTTCTATAGTAACGAATGATTCGTTAAATAGTGATTTCCTTTATCATTTTTTGCGTTCAAGGTATCAAGACCTACGCCAAATCTCTTCCGGAGATGGAACCCGTGGAGGTTTAAACTTAAAAATGATAGCAAACTACGTTGTTCCTGTTCCGCCTCTTGCGATTCAGAACGAAATCGTAAATATTCTCGATAAGTTTACGGAACTGGAGGCGGAACTGGAGGCGGAACTGGAGGCACGTCGGAAGCAGTATGAATACTATCGCAATAAGTTGTTGAATTTCAGCAAATTCGGGGGGGGTATTCTAAAGATGTAAAATGGTGTAAATTAAGCGATATAGGCACATTCTATGGAGGTCTCACCGGAAAGAGCAAACGCGATTTTATAGTAGGAAATGCCAAGTTTATCACTTATATGAACGTATACTCCAATATTGCGATAGATGTCAACATGAATGATATGGTTCAGATTGCAGAAGGAGAGAAACAAAATAAAGTCGAGTATGGAGATGTTGTATTTACTGGTTCATCGGAAACACCTGATGATTGCGGGATGTCTTCCGTAATGACTACACGTCCGGATGGGGATTTATATCTCAATAGTTTTTGTTTCGGATTTCGTATGAACGATAGAGCATTGCTATTGCCCGATTTTATGAAATTCTTATTTCGCAGTGAAGAGATACGAAAACAAATAATAAAGACGGCCAGCGGTGTTACTCGTTTCAATGTATCAAAAAAACGGTTTGGGGAGGTTGTAATCCCCATCCCGCCGATGAAAGAGCAGCAACGTATCGTTGCCATCCTCGATAAATTCGAGGCGTTGGTAAATGATATTTCGGAAGGACTGCCCGCCGAGATTGCCGCCCGCCGGCAGCAATATGAGTATTACAGAGACAAACTACTGACTTTTAAGCGCAAAGAAGATGCAAAAATACAACCTTGTTGCTGAAAATCCCGAAAGTACAGTCGTCAGTGACTACCGGGCAGAATACCGCACGGAAAAAGAGTACCAGTCGGAGGCCGATCTCGAACGGGCATTTATCAAACTGCTGACCGAACAGGCATACGATTATCTGCCGATTCATACCGAAACGGAGTTGATTGCCAACCTGCGCCGTCAGTTGGAGAAATTCAATCACTATACGTTTACGGATGCCGAGTGGTCGCGTTTCTTTACGGGTTGTCTTGCCAACAAGAACAGTGGAATTGTAGAGAAGACCGCCATTATTCAGGAAGACCATGTGCAGTTGCTGACGCGCGACGACGGAACAGTCAAGAATATCTACCTGCTCGACAAGGTCAATATCCACAACAATTCGCTCCAGGTCATCAACCAATACGAAGTCGATGGCGGAATGCGCTCCAATCGTTACGATGTTACCATATTGGTGAACGGCCTGCCGTTGGTGCACATCGAACTGAAACGTCGAGGAGTCGATATCAAGGAGGCTTTCAACCAGATCGACCGCTACCAGCGGGAGAGTTTCTGGGCCGGCAGCGGATTGTTCGAGTATGTCCAGATATTCGTCATATCGAACGGAACCTACACCAAGTATTACAGCAATACCACGCGCCAAAGCCATATCAAGGAGGCCGCCTCCGGCGGAAACCGCTCCAAAAGTCGGCAAACGAGCAACAGTTTTGAGTTCACCTCGTGGTGGGCAGATGCCAACAACCGGCCGATTACCGACCTGATGGGGTTTGGCCGCACGTTCTTTGCCAAACATACGTTGCTCAATCTGCTGACCCGGTACTGCGTATTTACCTCCGACCGGATGCTGCTCGTCATGCGTCCCTATCAGGTTGTAGCGACGGAACGTATCTTGAATAAAATCAACGTGGCCAACAGTTATAAACGCTACGGTACGGTAGAAGGCGGCGGGTATGTTTGGCATACGACGGGCAGTGGCAAAACCCTAACTTCGTTCAAAACGGCACAGTTGGCGAGCAAACTGCTTTACATCAACAAGGTGCTGTTTGTGGTCGACCGCAAGGACCTCGACTATCAGACGATGCGCGAGTATGACAAGTTTGAGCGAGGGGCAGCCAACAGCAATACGAGTACGGCGATTCTGAAACGTCAGTTGGAAGACCCGGCGGCGAAGATCATCATCACGACTATTCAGAAACTTTCGGTCTTTATCGGTCGTCATGCGGAACATCCGGTCTTCCAGCAAAAAATCGTCATCATTTTCGATGAGTGTCACCGTTCGCAGTTCGGCGATATGCATACGGCCATCATCCGAAAATTCAAACGCTATTTCCTGTTCGGGTTCACGGGCACGCCGATATTCGCCAAAAATGCCGTAAGCGGAGGAAAGCCCGATTTGCGGACAACGGCGCAGGTTTTTGGAGACCAGTTGCACACCTACACGATTGTCAATGCCATCAACGACAAGAACGTATTACCGTTCCGCATCGAGTACGTCCGTACCGTCAAGGAGAAAGAGGAGATTGAGAATTCGATGGTCTGGGACATTGCCCGTGAAGAGGCATTGGCCGACAAACGGCGCATTGCCAATATCGTTGCCTACATTCTCCAACATTTCAATCAAAAGACGAAGCGCACGGCGAAATCTTATGAATTCCATGCCGTGACAAATATCGGCGAGGTGGCTTCAGCCGGTCGTCGCAATAAGGTCGAAGAGGTAAAACAACGAACACGTCTGACGGGCTTCAATTCGATTTTCGCTGTCTCTTCCATTGATACGGCCAAGATGTACTATGCCGAGTTCAAACGTCAGATGGCGGAGCTGCCGAGTGACCGGCGGCTGAAAGTAGCGACGATATACAGTTTTGGCGTCAATGAGGATTCGGACGATTTTATCATGGATGAGAATCCCGAAGATACGAGTGGCTTGGATCAGAGTTCCCGCGATTTTCTCGAAAGCGCCATCGAGGATTACAATGCGATGTTTGCCACCTCATACGATACGTCGAGCGATAAGTTCCAGAATTACTATAAGGACGTATCCCTGCGGATGAAGAATCGGGAGCTGGATTTGCTGATTGTCGTCAATATGTTCCTGACGGGTTTTGATGCAACGACACTCAATACGTTGTGGGTCGACAAGAATCTGCGGATGCACGGGCTGTTGCAGGCCTATTCGCGAACAAACCGTATTCTGAACTCGATCAAGACCTTTGGCAATATTGTATGTTTCCGCAATCTCGAAAAGGCGACCAACGAGAGTATTGCACTATTTGGAGATAAGGAGGCTGCGGGCATCGTGTTGTTCAAAACCTTCGATGAATATTATAACGGTTACACGCAGAATGATAAGGAAGTTCGCGGTTATGCGGATTTAGTCAGCGAACTGCAGATGAAGTATCCAGCCGGAGAGCAGATTGTCGGAGAACAGAACAAAAAGAGTTTCGTACGATTATATGGGGCGATTCTGAAACTGCGGAATATCCTCTCGACATTCGATGCTTTTGCCGTACGTGAAATATTGACCGAACGCGATGTGCAGGATTATCACAGTGCATACATTGACTTGTACAATGAGTTCCGACCTCAGAAGCATGAAGCAGAGCAAATCAACGAGGATTTGGTTTTCGAGATGGAACTAATCAAGCAGGTAGAGGTCAACATCGACTATATTCTGTCGTTGATTCGCAAGTACCACGAAGAGCACTTGCAGGATAAGGAGATTATTGTAATGATTCGTAGGGCAATCGACTCAAGTGTTGACCTGCGCAACAAAAAGGAGCTGATAGAACGGTTTATCGAATCTCTGACGCCGGAATCAGAGGTGGATGAGGACTGGCTGGCTTATGTTGAAGAGCAGCGTCGTGCCGAGTTGGATCGGATTATTGTTGATGAGAACCTGAACCGTGACGAGGCTTACAAGTTCATGGATAACGCCTTCCGCGACGGGTTTGTACAGACGACAGGGACAGCGATAACAAAGGTTCTGCCGCCTGTATCCCGTTTCACCCCTACGGGTGACCGAACAAAGAAACGCGAAACCGTCATTGAGAAACTGACTGCGTTTTTCAATCGATTTTGGGATATAATGTCTATAAAAAATGAATAAATTATATGGCAGAACAAAGATTCACTTATAAGGTTGATACGGATAGCCCATTATCCGTTGAGGATTTTTCGAGAGCACTCATTGCAATAAACAATGAATATAAACGCTATTCATGTAATCAGAAAGAATTGCAGATATGTGAGGTGCGCAAGGGAAGTTATGAAGTAGAATTTATATCTGTATTAATCCCATCATTATTCGCTGCTCTTGAGAATTCAAACACAATTTTAGATTTTTGCTCTCATCTAAAAAGAGTAAAAGATTATATAGTAGGAACAAATGTTTCTCTACAAAAACCAAATGAGCAAAGTATCAGGAATTGTATAGAAATAACACAACCTATTATCCATAATCATGGAACAATAAATATAATTACGGGTAATGAAAAAGTTGTAGTTATTGATAGTGAAGAAGCACAGCAAGTAAAAACTCTATCTCCGCAGGTGATAAAAGAAATTGGGACGATGGATGAGGCTCAACCGCAAACTAATATTTATAGAAAGAAGTTGTTTTATTGGTATCAAACTCGATTTGATGACAAGAAATCCAATAGCGGGAATAAGGGTATTATAGAATCTATACAACCAGAAGCAGTTAATGTCATATTTGAGGATGATAATTCTTTGACTAAAACAGAGATGACGACTTCACATGATGGGGTAGATTGGCAAAAAAGGGGATATATCGTAGACATAGAAGTGTTGCGCAAGGGAGATAAAATAGTTAAATATAAGATTTTACAAAATTATATGGATGAAAGCGTTGTTGATGATACATTGTTTTGATCTGCCTAAATAAGCTCAAGAAACTATTTATCTCATCTTCGCATCATGTGTTTGCAAATAGGCAATATATTGAATATAAGAATGCTAATATTAAAAAACAGATTGCATCCAAAAGAAAAAATATGAACTTTACTTTATTCCCGTCTTATATATGTTCATTAAAGTAAAGTCAAATAAAGGGAAAAAAGGAGATGGCTGCGCCAAATGACTTATTGGTTCCAGCCATTTTCTCTTTTGGCTGCACCTGTTGAATGAGTAGAAGCTACATGAATTCAGTTTACTTTAGTTTATTAGCTCTATATATAAGCTAAACCAAAGTAAACTATATTTAGATAGGCATATTTGCTTGTCAGTATGCCTATGGCTATTACGGTAAAAGCGGTTTTGGTTGCCAATAAAAGGGAAGCACAGGCTGAAGAGAGATCGGGGATTTTTCTTTTTTGGCTGCAAGTATGTTTATCAATAAATGTCTCTTGGAGTAGAGAGAATAACTGCTCACAGTAAAGTATGGACTCCTTGTGCAAACAAGTGAAGGGAATGAAACCTAATGAAAATGGAAAAGGCTTGAATTTGCTTTAATTGATTGTTTTGTTTCTGTGTTGTTTCTTAATCAGAGGGTGGAAAATATTAGAATGCTGATTATAAATAAATTGTATGTGTAAAACCCTTGTTAATTTCAAATTTTCCAGATTTATCATATATGATTTTCTCGTAATGCCCGGCCTTGGACTTCCGCAGCAGCCCGCTCCTGCACAGTTCCCTGAGGTAGTTCATCACCGTACGCTCGCTGACATTCTGCTGTTCCCTGCCAGTAGCGATGGCCGTTTTCGTGTCGAACGTGTCCGGCAGCAGCGACAGCAGTACCTTGGGCGGTTCCTCGCACATGTCCTCCGCCACGAATGAGCGGATGCGGCGGTACGAGTCCTCGAAGTAGCCGTTCAGCCGGATGGCGGCTTTTACCGATGCCGTATCCACAGACTGCAGGTGGCTCTCGTCGATGGCATACCGCAACACCTGCATGAGCAGGGCCAGCCGTGCCACTTGCGCCGGATGCTTCATCTCGCGACTCTCCACTTGGGCGTCGTCCTCTATCCGGTTGATGCATTCCACTTTCCTGTTCCACCAAGAGAAGAAATATTCCCTTGCCTCCCTGTCCATAGACAGCACATGGGGCATCCTTTCTTCCTCTCCCGTGTCATAGTCCAAGGCGAGTACCTTGCCAAGTATCTGTTCCCATCGTGCCGCCGCCATGGAAGCCCTGTCCTCCCCGCCATCATCCCAATCGGTCCATTTTGGCACTTCACGGGACTTGGGAAGCACGAACAGGATGCGGTCGAGCAGGCCGTTTTCCTCGAAGCCTTTCGTCAGCAGTTCATGCACACGCTTGGTCTGCGTGGTCCCGATGATGTTGATGCACGGCTGTTCAATATGCACAGGTATAGTGTTGCTGACCCTTGTCACATCCAGTGCCCCGCCGCTCCATGCCGTGAGCAGCTGCTCTATGAGTTGCCCGTTGGTGTAGCGGTTGGCGGAGTTGAACATGCCCATTATCTCGTCCACCAGAATGACCACGCTGCGGGGATTGTTGTTGTGCGTCAGCAGGAGTGATTCGGGGGTGAAGTCGGACACGACGGTACGCCGCAGCACGGGCTTCTTCCCGTTTTCCCCGGCGGCTTTCCATACCTCCAATTCCGACTCATACGCCTTGAACAGGGCATAGTCGTGCTTCCGTATGGGGCGGTATGCCGCCTCCAGCGGCGGTGTCTTGCCCAGTCCCGGCCTGCCCACGAGGATGATGTAGAGGGCGGCGTTGCTCTGCCACTCGCCTTTGATGCGGATACGGTAGGTGCCTCCCAATGCGGCCGATACCGCCGACAGCATGGCCGTCGCGATGAACTCGGTCTTGTAGTTCTCGTACCGGTCCATGTCGAGTATGACGGACTGCACGGCCTGCGGAAAGACATCCAGAGGGAAGCCTGTATCACTGACATGCTCCGCCTCCATGCGGATCATGTTGCACAGTTCAAGTCGGGTGTTTGTCATGTCAGCCATTTTTCTTCTTGCAATAGGATGTCACACTCTCGGACTTGCCTCCCGTCTGCACACGGCGGACATCCGATCTGGCATACATGTTCTTGTTGCCCACCTTGACGGGGACGAGGTAGCCGCGCTTCGCCCACAGGTTGAGCGTCCCCTCGCACACGTTCAGCAGCTCACGCACCTGTCTTGTGTTGAGCCATGTCTCTTCCGCCACACGCCGCATCTCCGCATTCAGTTCTTCCTGCCGGGCCGCCATCGTGCGCTGCACGATGGCCTCGGCAAACATCTTAAGGTCGGCTGGCGTGACTTCCAGTTTCACGTTCGCGCCCTGCTCAACCAGACTTTCTATGGTAATCATAAATATCAGTTTTGAATTTTGTGATGACCATCTTCAAAAGTTCCCTGATGCCCCGCTTCCGATGGCTTGTAAAAGAGAAGCACCGCCTATCCCCGGGAAGAGGATTGACGGTGCAAAAGTATATGCGAATTGAAACGGATTGATATATAATAATTTGTCTTAAATTGTCATGACAATTCAAGTCTGCATGACCATGTAAAACGGCTCATTTTGCCTTATCCGGCTGCCGTTTCCGTTTCATCATCAGTGGTGATTTCCTTGATTTCCTGTACCAGTGTCCGGTACAATTCCCGGTTCTCGTCGCTTTCGATGAGCGGGGCGGACTGGTCCCTGCCGTCTTTGATTACGTGCTTTGCCGTCTTCAGGAAGCCGACCGCCTGCCGTATGGCACTCTCGCTTTTCAGCGATGGCAGGTCGGGGAACTGCAGTGCCATCCCCACACTGTACTCCTTGGCGGCGTGCATCCCGACCACCAGCCCCAGTTCTTTCAGCACATAGAACGGCAGTGCCTGATGGACCGCGCTCGTGTTTATGGAAACGAAACGGCGGATGCATTGCAGGACTTCCTCCTTGTTTCCGCACTTGAGATAATCTGCAAGCGGCCGCTCCTGTATCTTCTTTTTTCCGGCCGTCCGCTGCGCCTGTGGCACCGTACCGCTGACGGACTCCGTTGCTGCCGGGCTGCCTTCGGTATCACTGCATCTCATCCCGTCCTTTAAGGACTGCAAAGCCCATTCGCCGATGCTGCCTTTCTCGATGGCGTCTTTCATGGCGAAATGTTTGTCCCAGTCCTCCTGCGTTCGGAAACCGTTCTTTATGGACACTTCAATAATCTGTTTGACGACAATGGAGCAGCCCATCCTTTCGGCGTTCCCAGCCTTGGGGTGCCCCGCCTGCCTGCTGACCATGTCAACCATCGCCTCGAAACTTTTGCCGTAGTACAGCCAGCTCAGCACGAGAGGGGCGGACAGGGTTACGAAGCGTTTTCTCAGACTCTGTCTGAAAATGTATTTCATCCTGCCCCAGAAGGAGGACGGAGGAGAAGTCGCATCCTCTTCCCTCTGTTTCCTGTAAAGTTCCACGATCTGCCCCGGCACTGCGTTCTCCTTGAAATGGAGACCTATGTTCCTGAAGCTGTCCGTGCTGTCGTCACACCATGATATCTGCCATTCCTTTTTGATGCCGGGCAGCTGCTTGAATATGGCCCGGCATACGGCAAGGTACTGCACCTCGTTCCCGTCCGCCATCATTTTCGCGAAGCGGGTGTATTCCTCCCTGTGTGCGTCCTTCCACTGGAGGATGTCCGCCTTGAACTGTTCGTATGTCTGTTTCTGCTCGTCCATATTCATATTGCATTGTCTGTGGAGGGGGGAAAAACAGGGAAATTATCAGTCCAGAAGGTTTACCAGTTCCTTCTTCATCTCGTCGTCAATCTTCCGGTACCGGGCAAAGGCACGGCTGCCCTCCGAATGTCCCGACATGGAGGCTATCAGGTTCGGGTCCTTGACCTGCCTGTAGAGGTTGCCGATGAAGGTCTTGCGTGCCGTATGGGTAGATGCCACCTCGTACAGGGGTCTTGCCACATCCTCCCTTGTCTTGGGGTCGAGTACTATGACCTTGCGGTCGATGCCCACATACTTGAGTATCTCCTTTATCTTCTTGTTGTAGCCGAAGTGCGAGAACCGGGGGAGCAGGGCGTTCTCCAGATCCTTGTAGCGTTCAAGTATCTCCCGTGCCTTTTGGTTGAGCGGCACGCGCACCGTGTTGGCATGTTCCATCTTCGTCTTCTGCGGGATGTACTCCACGAAGCCGTCCACGATGTTAGCCTTGGTTAGCCTGTTCAGGTCGCTGACACGGCACCCTATCAGACACTGGAACATGAAGATGTCACGGTAGACCGGATAGGTTGCCCCCATGCCGCTCAGGTCGGCGTAGTACACCTTGTCCCGCTCCTCGAGCGTCAAGTAGAACGGGTCGCCGTACATCGGCCGGGCAATCTGGTACTGGTCAAAGGGATTGTTCCTTGTCAGCCCGCGCTTGACGCACCACTTGATGACGGTGCGGATGCGGTAGAGGGAGCCCGACATGCTGTTCTCGGAACGCTTCTGTTCGACGTTGCGGCGTACCTCATTCCGGTAGAATACGGGGTACATGTCCACGTACTTGTGTTCCTCCTGCATCCACAACTTGAAGTCCCTGATGTCGTCCGCCGTGACGGTGTCGATGCACAGGTGGAAGCCTCTCTGGTGCAGCACTTCGTGGCGGAAACGCTCGTAGCGCAGCACCTTGTTGAGATTGTCGAGATGGTGTTTCCGGCTTTCGTCCGCGAGCGGTGTTTCCTCGATGTATTTCCGTATCTGGAACGAGAGCAGGTACTCGTCGGCCTTGTTGCCGCCCCTGGCGTTGATGCCGGGATGGTGGTATTCCTCTATCAGCCCCTTGAGCCAGCTGCCGTCCACTCCCCGGTGGTACTCTTTTGTGATGAGATGGGTGATCTGCTGCACGTCCTTGTCGAAGCCCATCTTCTTCTCCTCCGACACCAGGGCCACGCGGGGCTTGTAGCCCTGCCGTTCCGGGCTCCAGTGGTTGGGGTTGATGGACAGCTCGCTCGCGGCCTTGATGTCCACGCCGCCGATGTCCCGGACACGGAAATAGACCCGAGCCTGGTCGGTGATGTTGTTCTTGGCGGCGGTCTTCCGGATGAATGCGGTCACTTTCATATGTATGTCCGCCTTTCTGTCTAATCTATCATGTCCACAAGCCTGCGCTTCATGTCATCGTCTATCGTGCGGTAGCGGTTGAACGCCCTGCTGCCCTCCACGTGTCCCGACATGGAGGCTATCAGGTTTGGGTCGGGCACCTGCCGGTATAGGTTACCCACGAAGGTCTTGCGTGCCGTATGGCTGGTGGCCACCTCGTACAGGGGCTTCTGCACGGTGTTGTAGCCGTGCGTGTCGAGGATGGTGACCATCCTGTCTAAGCCGCAACGCTTCAGCAGCTCCCGTATGCCGAGGTTGTAGGTGTGTATCTGCTTGAACGGGAACAGCCTGTCGGCATTGGCATCGTAGCGTTCCAGTATCTTCAGTGCCTTCTCATGCAGCGGCACCCTGACGGTCTTCGCCTGGCATTTCTTCGTCTTCTGCGGCATGTATTCCAGGAAGCCGTCCTTGATGTTGGCCCTCGTGAGCCTATAAAGGTCACCCACTCGGCAGCCGACATAGCAGTGGAACACGAAGATGTCCCGTATGACGGCCAGTTTCGGGTTGTCGTTCAAGTCCGCATCGTAGAGGATGTTCCTCTCTTCCGAAGTGAGGAAGAACGGGTCGCCGTAGGTGGGCTCCTTGCAGCCGTAGAGGACATAGACCTCGTTGTCGGAATACTTCATCTTCTTGCACCAGTGCAGGAAGGTGCAGAACAGGTTCATGATGTTGATGACGGTCGTGCCGGAAAGCGGCCTCGGCCTGTGGTTGATGAGCGTGCGGGGTGCATAGAAGTTTGAATGCTCCTGCCGCAGCCTGTACTCGTTCACGACATAATCTCTGAAAGCGTTCATCTGCTCCAGCGTGACGGTCTCCACGAAGAGGGTGAAATCAGCCTCGCCCAGTATCTCCCGCCGGTAGTCATGGTAGCGCGACATCCTGCGCTCGAAGCGTATGATGTGCTCCTTGGTCCTTTCCGCCCCGTCGAACTTTTCCAGATACTCGTGGACACGGGCGAGCAGGTTCGGGTGGTTACGCTCGAAGGCGCGAACAGGGTACAGCACATCCTCTATGACTTGTCTCATCCACCGGCTGTCCGCCTTGTCCGAAAAGGTCTTCTCCGCCCGCTCGATGATGGCGGCAATCTGTTCCGGCAGCCGTTTCTGCTCGGCGGCGGGCACGGCTGTCGTGCGCCTGTAGCTGAGGGTATCGGTGTCCCAATACCTGTCCTGCACTTCAAGTGTGGAAACGACCTTTATGTCCACATTTTTATCCCTGACCCTGAAACAGATGTTCGAGGCCTCGGGGGAACACTTTTTCAGATAGACGGTGACTTTCATCTGCGTTGCTTTTTCGGTTATGCGGCAAAGGTATAACAAATTCCCGTAAATGTTCCCATATATCCCGAAGAAACTTGCAACGGATTAAGACAAATTAAAAAGTCGTTCCCGAATCTGATACCACATAAAGCACAGAAAATCAATGATTATATTTGCAGATGTTTAGCTCTTTTTTTCATTTCGGGTTGTATCCGGCTTCCCGAATATCATATATTGCAGTTCCACGCTTTGTCTGTTGTATATAGGCCTCTTACAGGGACGATAAGAGGGTTTTTTGAAGGCCATGAAACCGATAGGGGAACTTATTCGAGAGCGATTGCAAGCCGAGGAGCGCAGTGTCGCCTGGTTTGCCCGCAAGTTGTCTTGCAGCCGAGCCAATGTGTACAAGATATTCCGCAAGGAGTATATCGATACGGAGTTGCTTACGCGCATCTCGCGCATATTGGATTATGATTTTTTTCAATATTTTTCTGACCACCTGAAAGAGGAGTGAGGGGCCCGAGGTGACACTATTGACAAGAAAAAGGATACAGTTGTGTCGATGAATGGGAACTTGCTATTCATAGGAATAATAGTCGATTTTAGATTTCTTTGCATAATAAATTTTTAATTAAATTGTATTATGAAAAAATTATTCTGGATTATCCCTGCTCTTTTGTTGTTGATGGGAAATGTAGCAAACGCTCAGACTAAAGAAGAGATGGAGGCATCTCAAGCACGTTATGAAAAATTGGTTAAACTGTGCAAGAAAGAACCTAAAAAGACCAATATCCCGGAGGTTGATACTTATGTGACGAGTGTTTATACGTCGGCTGTTGCTGCGGCTGCTACAACCGAACAGTTGCAAGGCTTGTATTACCGGCAGATAGGGGAATCGAAAGATGGAGTTACGGATGTGACGGTAAAGAAACCTACTCTTGAAGAGTTGACCAGTCTCAGTGCGACGATTGCTGCGCAGGCCGTTTCGATTACGAGTGCAGCCAAGTCGGCCGAAGCCGCCGTGCAGGCCTCCAAGGGAGAAAAGAATCCGATGAAAGTAGCCAAGATAGCTGCGGCGTTGGCTTTTACAAAAGATGCTTATCCTATTCTTGTAGAGGAGTCGGCCTTGCAGACAAAGGCAATTGCCGAGATGATAGAAACGGCTAAAACATCGGATAACTTATAGAGTAGAAACATGAAAAGATGTTTTTGGATCTTGATGATGTTTGTGTGTGGAACTTGTGTCTATGCACAGATATCATCAGATATCAGACCTGTTGTCGGGGTTGCTCAGTTTACTAGCGAGACCGATAGCAAGTATGCCGGGTTGGTGACGGAGAAGGTTGTCGAAATGCTCACGAATACCAAGCGTTTTCAAGTAGTGGACCGCACCAGTCACGACAAAATCAAGGAGGAGCTGGAACTTCAGAAGAGCGAGGCTTTCTTGGACAGTAAGAATCTTGTGGAACAGGATATTGCTGTCGCTGCCGAAAAGCTGATAACGGGGCATATCAATAAGATCCCTATTTATGCCATGAAGAATGCCAATGGCAGTATCAAAGGATATAAAGGGAGCGTCTCGTTCCAAATGAAGGTAGTCGATGTCGCTACCGGGTTGAGCACCGAGGCTGTTAGTTTTGAAGGGAAAGCCAGCGACCTGATGCTTTCGCCCGAGAGTGCGGTAAACCAGGCCATGCAGTCTCTTCAAGATGAGATTTATGAGTATTTCAAGAAAAATTTCCCCGTTTCGGGAAAGATTATCAAGGTGCTGAAAGAGAAGAAGGATAAGGTTGAGGTAGTTTTGCTCAATGTCGGGAAGAAGCAGGGTGTGAACCAGGGCGACCGGTTTGCCGTGCAATATGTCGAGATGCTCGACGGAGAGCCCTATCCCGTAGATTTGGGTGAGATTGAGGTCGTTAAATTGTCGGGCGAGGCTTTCTCGGAATGTAAGGTGCCCTCGAAAATGGGCGAAGAGCTGGCTTCCCGATTAGCTTCGAATGCGAATATCGTTTGTAAAATGATTATCAAATGAGACTGATAGTACGTAATTTTTTATTGCTTCTCTCGTTGACTGTTGCCTTTGGATTGAGAGGACAAGATAAAGTCACCTATGTATCCGATGGGACCGGAACCATCTCTTTGCGCGTACTCTCGTATGGAAAGAAAAGCAAAGAGGCAATGAATAATGCCGAGAAAGTAGCTATACAGACGATTCTGTTCCGGGGTATTCCGGGCTCGAATCAGGTAGAGTATCCTCTGGTCGGGGTCAATGAAAAGGCTATTCAAGAGCAGCATGGAGCTTATTTTAAGGAGTTGTTTGATAAAGAGCGCTATCATAGTTTTATAATATCGAATGTCCCTATCTCCCAGTTTGAGAAGGATGCTACCAAAAAGAAACGGATAATCGTTGATGTGAAGGTGAATATTAGAGCTTTGCGTCTCGATTTGGAGCAGAATGGGATTATAAGAAAGTTTGGATTCTAAGTATTGAGTATGAAAAAGAGTATATTATCTGTGCTATTTTGTTGCATGAGTGTCCTTGGTATGTGGGCACAAGATGTAGTCACGGTACAACCTAAGATCATGGTTATCCCTTATACCAAGGCGGGTGAGGATATACGCACTATCCTGGAGCAGGATGTCAACAAGCGCATAACGTTGGCAAAGATAAAGGAGGCCTTTGACAGCCGGGGATTTACCACGGTCGATTTTACTGCGAGACTCAAAGCTGCCTCGCAAAGCGCTGTCTTTAAAGAGGAGAATCAGAGCGATTTGAAAGCTCAACTGATAGAACTGTCGGGTGCCGATATCTATGTAGAGGCCGAGATGGATATCTTGTTGTCCAATACGGGAAATTCGGTGAAGGTCATTGTCTCGGCCTATGATATTTCGACAGGAGCTTCTCTGGCCAATAAGGTGGGAGAGAGCGGTAAGTTCTATACCGACGATATCGGAAAACTGGCCAGCAAGGCCATTGAGTCGTGTGCCGAAGAGTTTCTCAATACGATTCAGATGAAGTTCAATGATATCGTCGAGAATGGACGCTCGGTGATGATTAACTTCGGTTTCGATCAGAACTCGGCCTATTCCATGTCTTCCGAAGTGGGGAACCAGGGATTGCAACTCTCCGATGAAATAGAGTTGTGGATGGAGGAGCACGCCTACAAAAACAATTATCATATCCAGGGAACTACCGATACGCAGATGATATTCGATGAGGTTCGTATTCCGCTTAAGGATCCCAAGAATCAGTCGAATTACAATCCCAACAAATTCGGGTTGGAGATATTCAAGTTCATGCGCTCGCTTGGGTTGCAGATACAACGAGATATCAAAGGGACCACGATTTATATAACCATTATGTAGTTTTACGATGAAAGCACATATCTTGTCTCTTTTATTACTGGGGTATTCTCTCATCGGTTTTGCCCAGCAACAAGACAATAGCATTGCAATTGGAATTGTACTTCCCGACCAGCAGGAAGAGATTAATGCCAAATCATTCAAGTTATTGGAGACCAAGCTGAAATCTGTAGCTGCCCGGAATGGAATCTTTTCCGATTCGTATGGCTCTTTTGTCATGTATCCCCAAATCAATATTATCGATAATGCGCTTGTCGAGGGGGGACTGAAGAATATAAACATCGTTGAGATAGAGATGACCCTTTTTGTAAAACAGTTCGACACGAATGTGGGTTTTGGCAGTTGTTCGAAAACCTTGAAGGGTAGCGGCAACACAATCTCCGATGCGGTGAAAAACGCCTTCTCCAAGATTTCGCCTAACGATAATACGTATGCCTATTTTTTTACCGATGTCAAGGACAAGATAAAGCAGTATTATCGTGAAAACAAGGAGAAGATGATAAAGAGTGCCCGGACTATGGCTGCGCAGCAGCAGTATGAACAGGCCTTCGCTTTACTTATGACCTATCCGTCGTCGATGGAGGGGAGCGATGAGGTGCAGGATGTAGCGATTGAAATTTACAAGAAATATCAAGACGCTACCTGTTCGGCTAAAATAGCTCAGGCTCGGGGTGCCATCTCTACACAGGACTATGAGGGAGCCATCGATATCCTGGCCACCGTCGATAGCGAGTCGGCCTGCCATGAAGAGTCGTTGAAACTGATCGAGCAGATTGGTACGGAAATTCGAGATGAGCAAAAACGAGAACTCGAAATGCAGAATAAACTCATCGACAACGCCATGACTCTCGAAAGCAAACGCATTGATGCGATTCGGGAGATAGGGGTCGAGTATGCCAAGAATCATCAGCCGCGCATAACCTATACGCAGATTATAAAATAGCTGTCGTGGCGCCGGTATGCTTAGCGGCCGGGCTATTCATGGGAAGATAGATTTTATTATAAAATTGAGCCGCCGGGCAGGAGGGGAGTCCTGCTCGGCGGCGTTTTTCTTTTTACCGGGAATTAGTACTTGTTGTAGGAAATCACCTCGCTGGCCGGTTTGCGTTTCTTTTCGCGCAGGGGTTGGGTAGAGTAGCCCAGCACGATGTCGAGCAGCACACGTTTCTTGTCGGGGATATGGAGCAGACGGCGCACGGCTTTCTCGTCGAACCAGCCGAGTATGCAGCTGCCCAGCCCTTCGGCCGTGGCGGCCAGGGTGATGTGGGCGGCAGCGATACCGATGTCGAGCAGCGGGAATTGCTTGTCTTTGATGAGCCCGCCGATGCCTGCGGTGAAGTTGGGCCGCTCCTCGACAACGAGGATATGCACGGGGGCTTGTTTGGTAAAGTGGTTCATGCCCAGCAGACGGCTGGCCACGGCGTCGGCCACCTGGTTGCGCAATTCGGGTTCGTCGACTACGATGAAGTGCCACGGCTGGGCGTTGCAGGCCGAGGGGGCCAGTCGGGCGGCCTCGACGATGCGGGCCACCTTCTCGGGCTCGACGGGGCGGTTGGGGTCGTACTGACGGTCGCTCTGGCGGTGGGCGATGAGTTCGTAAATATCGGTCATGGCAGTTTAGGCTTTTTCAAAGTGCATGATGCGGCTGATGTATTTGCCGATGATGTCGAATTCGAGGTTGACGGTGCTGCCCACCTCAATCTGGTGGAAGTTGGTGTGCTCGTAGGTGTAGGGAATGATGGCCACCTGGAAGCTGTTGTCCTGCGAGTTGCACACGGTGAGGCTCACCCCGTTGACGGTGACCGAACCCTTCTCAACGGTCATGTAGCCTTTGGCGGCCATCTTGGGGTCGAGGTCGTAGACGAAGGTGTAGTAGCGGCTGCCGTCGACCATGTCAATGCGCTCGCAGCGGGCCGTCTGGTCTACGTGGCCTTGCACGATGTGTCCGTCGAGGCGGCCGTTCATGAGCATGCTGCGCTCGAGATTCACCTTGTCGCCTACCTTCAACGCCCCCAGGTTGGTGCGGTCGAGAGTCTCTTGTATGGCGGTCACGGTGTAGCAGTCGCCGTCGATGTCGACCACGGTGAGGCACACGCCGTTGTGGGCGACGCTTTGGTCTATTTTCAATTCGTGGGTAAACGAACTTTTAAGCGTGAGATGCAGATTGCCGTTATCGCGGGTGAGGGCGACGATGGGAGCGGCTTCTTCGACAATTCCTGAAAACATAATCTTATAAGTTAGCGGTTACAAATAGTTTTCAAAAATAGAAAAATAGTTCGGTATCTTGTGCCGATTATTCCCGAAAATAGTTATTTTTGAGAAAGGATTTCCGTAACGTTAAAAAGTGATACTATGGAAATATTGCTCCCGAAGAAAAGTAACGGTTCGCCTGGCGAAAAGTTGTCGTCGCGTACCGTGACCGTGATTGGTGCCAATGGTGCGGGTAAGAGTAGCTTTGGTGTAGAGATTGCCCGTCAAATCAAGGAGCACGCCTTTTGGCTTTCGGCGCAGAAGGCGCTGTGCCTGATGCCGCCGCACGAGGTGTGGCCCGGCTCGATCGAGGCGCAGTACAAAGAGGCCATCGATCGTTCACATTACGTCTCGAAAGAGACGCCTACCGAGTTTGACCAGTTGCTCTTCCTGTTGTTGAGCGAGGAGTTTCGCAACCTGTTCAGCTACAAGTTCGAGGTGCAGAAGGGTGGGCATGTCGACCTGCCCAAGACCCGTCTTGACCGGGTGCAACGGCTGTGGGAGCGCATCTTCCCCAAAAACAAGATGTTGCGGGCCGAGGGCAAGTTGCTTATCCAAAGCGAAGACTCCGAGCCCTTCAACCCGCTGCGGCTGAGTTCGGGCGAGAAGGCGGTGCTTTACTATATTGCCGGGGTGCTCTATGCCATGCCCGATGCCGTGATTCTGGTCGAGGACCCCGAATTTTATCTGCATCACTCCATTTTGAAATCGTTGTGGGACTCCATCGAGAGCCTGCGCAAGGATTGTACCTTTATCTATCTCACGCACGACATAGACTTCGCCGCCTCGCGGGTCGAGAGTACCTGCATCTGGGTGCGCTCGTTCGATGCCGAGCATCTGACGTGGGACTACGAATTTATTCACGACGACGACTCCTTCCCCGAGGGCATGTATCTCGATATCCTGGGCAGCCGCAAGCCGGTGCTTTTTATCGAGGGAGCCAACACGGGCAGTATCGACGTGAAGCTCTATCCCTATATCTTCCCCGAGTATATCGTGAAGCCGCTGGGTGGTTGCAACAAGGTGATCGAGGCGACCCGGGCCTTTGCCGATTTGAAGGAGATACATCACCTCGAATCGCGGGGTATCGTCGACCGCGACCGGCGCACCGAGCGCGAGGTCGAGTATCTGCGCAGTCGTCACATCTATGTGCCCGAGGTGGCCGAGGTCGAGAATCTGTTGATGCTCGAAGGGGTAATCAGGGCCGTAGCCCGTCGCATGAAGCGCAACGAAAACAAGGTGGTCGAGATTGTGAAAAACAACGTGATACAGCTTTTCGCCCAGGAGATTGAGTCGCAGGCGCTGCTGCACACGCGGCATCGCATACGGCGCAATCTGGAATACAAGATCGACCGGCGCTTCAACGACATTGCCTCGTTTGAAGATCACATCGACCACCTGACCGACGATACCGACGTGCGGGGGCTCTACAACAGCATTTGCAGCCAGTTCCGCTCCTTTGTCAAGAACCGCGACTACCGGTCGGTGTTGAAGGTCTATAACCAGAAGTCGATGGTGACCAACAGCAACGTGTGCAATCTGTGCGGCCTGGCCAACAAGGACAAGTACCTGCGGGTAATCCTCTCCATATTGAGGGACGACCGCCCCGAGGCCGAGAGCATACGCAGCGCGATACGGGCCTGTTTCAAAATAGATAAAACCGAAGAGAACGAAGCGAAAGAAGAAAAAAAGAATGAATAAGAGTTGGATTTCGGCGGCTCGTCCCCGCACCTTGCCGGCCTCGGCAAGTCCGGTGATAGCCGCGTCGGCCTATGCCTTTTATGCCGGAACCTTCCGTTGGGCTCCGGCACTCCTTTGTCTGTTGTTTGCCTTGTTGGCGCAAATCGCCTCCAACCTGGCCAACGATTATTTCGATTACGTGAAGGGAAGCGATACCGCCCAGCGGGTGGGGCCTCGAAGGGCCGTAGCCTCGGGCGACATTTCGCCCCGGGCCATGCTTGTGGCCACCTTCGTCGTGTTGGGTGTAGCCTGTCTGGTAGGGTTGGGACTTGTCTTCTTTGCCGGGTGGCAGCTGATACCGGTGGGGCTTGTCATCGCCCTGTTTGCCTTGGCCTACACGGCCGGTCCCTATCCGCTGGCCTATCATGGGCTGGGCGATGCCACGGTGTTTCTCTTCTTCGGGCTGATAGCCGTCAACTTCACCTACTATGTGCAGGCCTTGCATTTCGATATGATGGTCCTTCTCATCTCCATCGCCATGGGGCTGCTCTCAATCAATATTCTGCTGGTGAACAATTACCGCGACATGGAGGAGGACGCTGCGGCCCACAAGCACACGACGGTTGTACTTTTCGGTCGGCCTTTTGCCCGGTGGTGGTATCTGGTGAACGGATTTGTGGCCGTGGGGCTGGTACTGCCCTCGTTACTTCCGCTGGCTCCTTATTATGAGGCTTTGGTTCCGGTTGTACTCTATCTGTTCCTACACGTGAAGACCTGGGTGGAGATGGGGCGTCGCAAGGGGGTGGCCTTGAATCCGCTGCTCGGGGGTACGGCCCGCAACTTGCTTCTCTTTACGTTGCTGGTTTCGCTTGTGTGGATATGTAAAAGAGTTTGGTTATGAAAAAAAACGCAATACTCCTGATTCTTGTTGCCTGGGCGGCGTTGCCGCTGTGGAGCCAGTCGTCCGGCATCATGCCTCGCAAAAGCGCCTCGGTGCGTATCCCGACGCAACGGGTAGCCGAACCTCCGGCCGAGGACGAGGCCCGACCGGTCGCACGCGAGTCGGTAGAGGTGACCGATACGGTGCCTCATTCTCTTCCATTCTCGTCGACGGCTGTTGATATGCTGGCTTTTGACAAACGCATGAGCGACACGCGCGAGAGTTTCCTGCTGCGCAACAACACACCCTATCGGCTTTCGCGGGTAGTCTTGAAACTCATTTATCGCGACCCCGACGGACAGATGATCGACTACCGCACTTGCCCAGTCGAGTGTGACCTCTTGCCGGGCTCTACACGCAAATGTGAAATTGAAAGTTTCGACCGTTCGCGCAATTACTATCATGTCGATTCCCCGCCGGCAAGGACGTCGGGGCGTCCCTTTACCGTCAGCTACCAACTGTTGCGCTACGACGTTGTGGTCGAGCCGTAACGCTTTTGGATATTTTTTCGCCAACTTTAACTCGCCGTATGCGAGCCAAACGGTCAACCTCCTTGTTGTATGAGAGAACAACGGAACAAACCGTTGTCGAATAACATACAAAACTTATTAGGAGGTAAAAGATTATGACACCTACAAAGCATCAGCAAAACTGGCTCCCCGGCATTTTCAACGATTTCTTCGGCAACGAATGGATTGCCAAGACCAACAGTGCCGCCCCGGCCATCAACATCGTAGAGACCGAGAAGGAGTATGAGGTAGAGATTGCCGCTCCCGGCATTACCAAGGACGATTTTGAAATCACGGTCGACAAGGACAACCACCTGGTGGTAACCGTAGAGCGTAAACAAGAGGACGACGAGAAGGACAAGAAGGGGCGTTATCTACGCCGAGAGTTCTCTTACTCGCAATTCCAGCAGACCCTAATTTTGCCCGATAATGTCGATACCGACGCTATCGAGGCCTGCCAGAACAATGGTGTGTTGACCGTGAAGATTCCCAAGAAAAAACTCCCCACCGTTTCGGAGAAGAAGAAAATTGCCGTGAAATAGGGGGCATAAACAATTATAAAGTTTAACAAGCGAAAGGCTGTACCACCGAAATGATACAGCCTTTTCTATATCTGAGGGAGGGTACTGGCGAACGAATCGGGTTACCGCCAGGTAAAGTTTTTCTTTCGCGAGGCCGACCCGATAATGTTGAAATAGAGATTGACCCACGGTTGCACCAGCGAGAAGAGGGGTAGCGCAAAAAAAAGCCTGGGTAAGTGAAGAATCTTGGCTGTTCGGCGATATATCACCACCTTGACGGTAAACAGGACTATGGCTGGCAGCAGCGCTATGAGCAGGAGAATCCAGTTGTGAAGCACTCCCCATGTAGCAATCAAGAGGAATAGAATGTCAAAGGCATAGTCGCACACTTTACCAAACCCAAACACCGCTTTGGCTGCCGTGTGCAAGTATTTCGACGTGAAATCGTATTGTAGTTTCAACTCCTTCCATGCCTCGTAGTTGTCGTCGTAGAAAGCCATCATCTGAGCCTCGTCGGCCAGTTCGACCCGGGTGTTCTTTCTTGTAGCTATTTCGTTGATGAACAGATCGTCGTCGCCATAATGCAGATGCAGGTATTTGGAAAAACCTTTGTTTTTGAAAAAAAGCTCCTTACGATAGGCCAGGTTGGAACTCTCGCCCATGTAGGGACGACCGATAAGGGCAAATGAAAGATAGCGCAGGGTGAAAATCAGTTTGTCGTAGGAGCAGTACCAGAACGAGAGTCTCTCTTTTTCCTTCCGGTTCATGGCTGTGTAACCCAACACGATGTCAGTTCCGTCGACAAAGTTGCGGGTCAGGGTCGACAGCCACTGGTTACTGGGAGGACAGCAGTTGGCATTGGTAAAGACTACGATGTCATATTGGGCCGCCTTAACTCCCAATGTAAGAGCTAACTTTTTGTGACTCAGGTTACGCGATCCCTCGGGAACATAGGTGTGGTAGAGATTGGAGTATTGTGATTCGAGTGAGGCGAGTATATCTTTTGAGTCGTCGGTTGAGTCGTCGTTGACCACAATAACCTCGAATTGAGGATAGTCCTGATTCAAGATGCGGGGCATGAACTGAATAAGGTTGTCGGCATCGTTTTGAGCGTAGACAATAACCGATACCGATGGTAATGTAGCGGTATATCGGTTTTTCCTTTGGTTGCTTTTTTGATAAAAACGGAATGGTCGGTTAAAAAGATAGAGCTGGTATATGATTTCGATTATCCAAAAAAGCGCAAAGGCTCCTATACCGTATAGCTCGGGCGCAGAAAAGTTCCACGAGAAATTCAAGTTCATAGCATATAACAAAAAGTGTTACAAACGTACAAAACTTTTTCAAACTCTGCACTTGAAAAACAGATTAAATATTATTTTTGCACCGCTATTGTGTCTGTGGAATGTGAAAATTTATGGAACGAGCTTCGGGGAGGCAAAATCGAATATTGAATTTGAAATAAAACTCCGAGAAAGATAGAGAAATCTATATAATAAAATGAAGTAAAATCCCGTTATATAATAGAATTATGCCGGACCTATCCGGGTGGAAAAGAATAGTGTAATGAAAATAAACATGTTAAGTGCTGTTGTCTTGTTGTTGTTAGCAACTTCGTGTGCGACCAATAAGACAACTTATTTTGAGAATTTAGATGTCGATCAGTTAAGCGGGAAGCTTGATGTCGGTGATTACGAATTGCAGATAGCTCCTGATGATATGCTGTCGATTACTGTTTCGTCGGTTGTGCCCGATGCTGCGGCTCCTTATAATCTACCTGCGGTATCCTATTCCGAGCCCGGCAAGAAAGAGTTGACTACCGTTCCCAACTTGCAGGTCTATACGGTAAGTAAAGATGGATATATCTATTTCCCCAGTGTGGGCCGTATTCACGCCGCCGGATTGACCCGTACCGAGTTGGCCGAGTATATCGAAGACAAGATACGTCCCGAATTGAAAGATCCTTTTGTCCTGGTTCAGTTTATGAACTTTAAAGTCGTGGTATTGGGCGAGGTGAAAAGTCCGGGTCAGATTCCGGTACAGACTGAGCGTATCTCAATACTCGATGCCATAGGGGCTGCTGGTGATTTGACTATTTATGGCGAGCGAAAAAATATCCTGCTTATTCGAGAAGAAAATGGCAAGCGGGTGTTTCATCATTTCGATTTGACGGATAAGGCAACGTTTGAATCGCCCTATTTCTACCTGAAACAAAATGACGTAGTATATGTCATGCCCAACCGTGCCCAGCGAAACAACTCCGATTATAACCAGTTGGCCTCATATCGTATCTCGGTAGCTGGAACCGTAGTGAGTGCTATTTCAGTATTGGCTTCGTTGGCAATAGCCCTGTTTATAAGATAAGAAAATCCTTGTATTGCATATGGAAGAGAATTATTCTACCGAAAGACGGAATGATAATGTAGATATAGCAGCTTTGTGGCGTATAGCCCGCCGGAACTGGTATCTGTTTGCCGGTTCGGTTTTTGTTTGCGTCGTATTAGTATTTTGTTATTTGAAGATAGCCAAACCGCAATATGCCATTTCGGCGGATATTCTTGTTAATGAAGATGAAGATCAAGGTGGCGGCGGATTGTCCTCTTTGATGGGCAATGTAAGCGGCGGTTTCTCTTTGAGTGGCATGATTGGTGGAGGCTCGGTGAATGACGAGATATTGGTTATCTCCTCACACTCGTTGATTCGTGAGATGGTGCAACGTCTTGAATTGAACAAAACCTATACCAACAAGAAGAGCTTTTTCGATAAAGTGGAGTATTACGGAAATTCTCCGTTGACGGTCAATGTGCCGGAATCGATGCTTGATACCTTGGTTGGAGGTTTTGTCGTAAAGGTCCAGGTCGATGAGGGTAGCCCCAAAATTAAAGCCTTGATTACAAAAGGATTTTTCAGTACACTGGTTGAGACTGAGGCTACGTCATTCCCGATAAAACTCGATTATGGCGAGGGGATTGTTATCGACACGACCCGTTACTATATACCTGGACAAGAATTACGATTTGTCGCTCATGTGAACAGTTATGATACCCAGACTGAAATATTGGAGAAACGCCTGGTAATAGATTTGTCAGACAAGAAGGCCAATGGTATTGCTTTGAGGATTGAAGATACCAATCGGCGCCGGGGTAAAGATATACTGAATACGCTCATTGATTGCTACAATGAAGACGCCATATTGAATAAAAATTTGAAGGCTCAAAATATGCTAACCTTCATTGACGAGCGTTTGTCTACTGTAGAAAACGAGCTACATGAGGCTGAGCGCGTTATCGAGGAGTACAAGCGTAAAAACGATTTGTCGGATATCGATACCGAGGCACAAATTATTCTCGAGTCGAGTAGCCAGTATCGCAAATTGTTGCTTGAAGCCGAAACTCAATACTCGATTATCTCGATGGTTGACAGTTTCTTGAACAAGCCCGAGAACAAATATTCGTTGGTCCCTATCACAACCGGTTTGCCCGATAAGGGAGCTGCCGAGGCCATCAATGAGTATAACAAGTTGCTGTTGGAACGTATGCGTCTGTTGCGTACTGCCAAAGATTCGAACTTGTCCTTGCGCACGTTGACCGCTCAAATCGATGCCATGCGTGGAAATATTTTGAATACGGTATCGAAAGCCAAGGAAAGCTCAGAAATTGCTCGAGACGATTTGAAAAAACAAGAAGCCGATTTCAAAGCAAGACTTCGAGGATTTCCTGAGCAGGAAAGAACCTATATGGATATTAAGCGAAATCAGCTTATTAAGAATGAGTTGTATACTTTCTTGATGAAGCGGCGCGAGGAGAGTGCCATGACTTTGACTGCAACCTCGCCCAAGTGTCGTATTGTCAATGAGGCATATAGCAAAGACAAGCCGGTTGCCCCTCAAACAATGCTCCTGTTGTTTGTTGCGTTTGTTGTCGGTCTCATACTCCCGGTAGTCTATCTGTATGGGAAAACCATCTTTACGGTTAAGTTTGCTACGAAAGGCGATTTACGTCGTTTGACCAAGTTGCCTATTGCCGGTGAAATTTGTCATAATACATCGGACGATTATGTGGTTGTGAAAAACGGGAGCACTTCGGTAGTGTCGGAGTTATTCCGCCTGTTACGTTCCAACTTACAGCTCGTTTTAGGTGGGGGAGACAAGAAAGTTCTCATGGTGACTTCGGCTGGATCCGAAGAGGGAAAATCATTTGTCAGTCTTAATTTAGCTTATACGCAGGCATTGACCGGAAAGCGTACATTGTTAATTGATTTGAATTTCCGTAATCCGCAAATTGCTAATTATTTGGGAATTAAAAATAAAGGGGGATTGATTCCCTATTTGACTTCGGAAGACAAAGCCGATAAAACCGTGCTTATTCAAAAACAAACCGAGAGGCTTGATGTAATGACGGCCGGACCCATTCCACCCAATCCTTCAGAGTTGTTGCTGTCTGATCGACTGGATTGTTTGATGAGAGACTTGCGGGAGAAATATGATTGCATTATTTTGGATACGGCACCTGTGGAACGAATTGCTGATACCTTTTCGTTGACTCGCTTTACTGATGCTACAATCTATGTATGCCGGGCCAACTATACGCAAAAGAGTAGTGTGTTCAATGCCATCGATTTTGCTGCTGAGGGTTCTTTGAAGAACCTCATCTTTGTCTTGAACGATACTGAAGTAAAAGAGTACGGATACTCAGACAAGCACATGAGAAGATAAGAAATGATATCTCTGAATAAAATATTCTATGGGTTATTCATCTTGATGCTCATTGTGGGCGTTTATACCTATCTATTGATGTGGTTTAAAAGCTCTGATGAACTCATCACTTTGCTGCTGGCAGCCTTGTGTGTTTTGGACATTTTAGGTAACAGGAATCATCGGCAATACAAAGGTCTATTTGCCGTTGTGGGGATTATGACCTTTTATATGCTCTATTCTCTTTTCTTTGTCCATTACAACACCTCCAAGGCCATCATGTATGATTTTTTCATACAGTTAAAACCTTTTATTGCCTTTTATGCCGCCTATTCCATGAGGGTGAGATTCAATGATTCGCAGAAGTTGTTTTTGAAGAGGTTATGCATAGCGCTTAGCATTATCATGTTAACTATTATTTTATCGGGTTATGGTACGGTGTTTTTCTTTCATGTGGCCTATTTCGGCATTATCAGTATCCTGTTGTTCTTGATATATTACTATTGTTCCTACCAAAATCTGACTCGTCGCGACAAGATTATCATGATACTTATGCTTGTAGTAGGTTTTTTCAGTACCCGCTCCAAGTTCTACGGTTTTTTTGTGGTGGCCGTATATATCTTTTTCTGGTATAAACCGGGTATCTTGGTTCGGATGAAATTAAAACAGTGGCTCACAATAGTATTCGTTTTCTGTGCCATGTTGTATGTAGCTTGGGGTAAAATCGACTACTATTTCTTGTCTTCGGGTTTCTTGTTGGATGCCGATGAGATGGACTACTCATTTGCTCGGGCTGCTTTGTATGCACAAGCTCCCTTGGTTTTGATGGATCATTTCATCTTTGGGTCGGGATTGGCCTCTTATGCAACATTCTCTTCGGGACAGGTGGGGTATTCCCTATTATATTCTCTATATGATATTGACAAGATTTGGGGATTGGAGGAGGGGGACTGTCCTTTTGTCTCCGATACATTCTTCCCCGAGTTGGTGCAGTTTGGTATTGTAGGGATTATTTTATTTGTCTACTTTTGGGTATGGGTGTATCGGAAAATCAAGCCCAAAACGGTAAATTCTGATGCTATTCAACTCCATAAAATAGGGCTGCTGATTATCGTGTTCATTGCCATAGAGTCGGTAGCGGGGAGTGTATTTTTGCAAGGCCCCGGTATTATGGTAATGATACTCTTGGGATTTGTGGTGAGGGAAATAGCCGAAATAAATAAGAAAGAGTTGCAAACAATTCGATATAAAAATGAATAGGGGGAACAAATTTATAAATGATATCTTTATCTATGCTGTGGGAAACTTAGGCTCTAAGCTTATTACCTTCCTGTTGGTCCCTTTGTATACCTATTTTATTGCTCCTGACGATTTTGGCTATTATGATATTGCTTTGAATATTTCATTCTTAGGTATTGGAATCCTTTCATTTCAGTTACGAGATGGAGTTTTCCGCTTTTTGCTTGGTAACGAAGATGATAGAACAAGAAAAGATATTATATCATTTACTTGTCGGTTCTTGCTGAGGGCGACACTTGTCGCTTTTATTATAGGCCTTTTTTGTCTCTTCTTTTTCGAGATACGGTTCCTCCCCTGGATTGTCGCCTTGACCGTTGTATTCATGTTTTATGAAATTTATATTCAAGTTATTCGAGGGCTTGGCAGAAATGTTTATTTTGTCTATATCGGCATTTTGACGTCGCTCTTAACCATAGTTTTCAGTTGCTTGTTTATCATAAATTTAGATTGCGGAGTGCTGGGTATCTTTTACGCTAATATCTTATCTCGTTTTTTTTCGATGTGTATTATCGAATGCAAGCTTAGAATCTTGAAAAAGTATTTTCGATACAATTCCTCAGATCCTCAGATTAATCAGGAGATGATTAGATACTCGTTACCTCTTTTGCCTAATGCCTTGTGTTATTGGTTATTGGGGAGCTCAAACCGATTGTTTATCAATCATTATTTGGGGCTTGAGTCTAATGGAATTTATGCTGTGGCCATGAAGTTTGTCTCAATATTTGAGACATTCTCGTTGATTATCTATCAGGCTTGGCAGGAGACATCCATAAAACAATATGGATCTCAAGATAAGAATCGTTTTTTTTCGTCGGTATTATATGCTCAGATGTATATCTTTTCGGCCTTTGTGATTTTACTAATCTTTGTGATTAAATGGAATTACGTTTGGTTGGTCGATGAAAATTTCCAGGACAGTGCTCAATATTTGTTTCCAATGGGAATATCGGTCATATTCTTCTCATTGACCTCATTTTTTGATATGGGGTATCAGTGCTCCAAGGAGACGGCACGAAATCTGCCCGGGATTATTTTGTCGACTGGGTTGAATTTGTTGCTTAATTACCTGCTGGTACAGCAGTGGGGCATTTGGGGAATTGTGGTTTCCTCGATTTTTACCTATTTGTTTCTATTCCTGTATCGTATTGTTGATTCACGTCGGTTCTTCCAAGTGAAAATACCTTATGCAGGCATGATTCCGTTGGGCGGGTGTATTGTCGCTGGAATAATTTATTATGAAGTCATAAGTATTTATTTTCAAATAGTCTATGTTTGGGCATTAATGATTGTTCTATGGGTAGTAATGCCTGGGTATGTAAAGAGTCAACTGAAAGTTATGGCTTTTTCTAAAATATACAGAAAATAGAATGTTCGCTGTATGTGAAAATAGATAATAATTTAATGGGTAAATTTGATGGTAATATATATTTTTGTAATAAACGAGCTAAATAATAGAATATGGATGAAAGAGCGGTTTCGGTTATAATTCCGGTATATAATAAGGAAGAGTATTTGAAACGTTGCGTAGATAGTATTCTTACTCAAACATTTCAGGATATTGAGATTATATTGGTCGATGATGAGTCGACTGATAAATCGGGTATAATAGCTGATGAATATGCTATACGAGATAAGCGTATACGGGTTATTCATCAAAAGAATAAGGGTGATGTAGGTGCTCGTCGTACAGGCGTTGAAGTTGCCACATCGCAATATATTACTTTTATTGATGCTGATGATTCGTTCCCTCAAGATGCGATAGAAAAACTTTATACATATTGTGTTGAAAATCAGCTAGATATTGTTTTTGGTGCATACAGAAGGATTAAGCCTCAAAGAGAATTTCCGGTTTTTCACCCATTTTCAGGGATAATCTCGGGTGATGAATTAGCTGCGTATCTAATGGATCTGAAATCGATATGTCTGAGTAGTAGTTTTAGTAAAAGATCTCTTTGGCATGACGATGTATTCTTGGGTGGAGATATAAAATATCCTACTGCTGATGTGCTGGTTAATATTAAGTTGTCTAAGTATGTGCATAGAGCAGGAATCATAAATGACATTGTGTATAATTATTATTGTGTGTCGGATTCATTATCGATGCGAGGTTCGTTGACTAGTCGACAGGATTTGTGGAAGCCTTATTTCGAAATGCTTAAAACCAATCTAAAAGAACGGGGGCTATATGCAGCAAATGAGCGGCGTTTCCATATCCTTGAAATTGAACGATTGGCCTTTTATGTGAAGGAAATAGATAAAACTGACAATTGGGTAAGGCAAGTAATTAAATATGATACGACAGAATACCCTTTTAAGATTAGAGTTTTACAATTTTTGATCCGTTTTCCGAGGCTACGCTATATTCTTATCAAAATGAACCGATATATCAAGTATAAATTGTTGGGGCGATAAGTAAGTTGCTATGAGAATCATTGTCATTAATCCCATACTTTTTACGCCCGAAAAGGGGGTTATCCCTCGGGTGAAGACCATCAAAGATACGATGATTTATGATTTGTGCTTAGCCTACTATCGGGCTGGGCACACAGTTACACTTGTGGCTGCTCGGGATTATGCCCCCAAACAGAGGGAGAAATATGAGTTTGAGGTTGTTTTTCTGGAAACTCGGTGGTCCCGGCTCTTCAAACCGAGTCTGATACCCTTTATGCCCGGGCTGTGGCATTTTTTGAAGAGTCGTCGGCAGTGTGTCGACATGGTGTTGACCAGTGAAACTTTTTCGGTCTCGTCTTTAATGGCTGCACGTATCTTTCCGGGAAAGACGGCGATCTGGCAGGAGTTGGGTTCGCATAATCGTAAGATGAAGAAAATCCCTTCTCGGGTGTGGTATAATGTGGTGGCACGACTTTTTATGCGTAAAGTTTGGGTGATACCCCGGTCGTATGTGTCGCAGCGATTTATTAAGCAATATATGCCTCGGGTAGGCGAGCCTATTGGTCATGGGGTAAAGTTGGTTCCTGCTTCGGCCGACAATGGTGTGAAGAAACCGCAGTTCCTGACGGTAGGTCAGTTGATTCCGCGTAAGAATATCGGGTCGATTATGGCCAAGTTTGATGCTTTCTTGTCGAACTATCCGCAATATGGCAACTATGTGCTGTATATTGCGGGTGACGGAGTGTT
Source organism: Barnesiella viscericola DSM 18177 (assembly GCF_000512915.1). Taxonomy (GTDB): domain Bacteria; phylum Bacteroidota; class Bacteroidia; order Bacteroidales; family Barnesiellaceae; genus Barnesiella; species Barnesiella viscericola. The sequence continues at coordinate 868,495 of NZ_CP007034.1, read as the reverse complement.
GCGTGACGATTATACCCGGCAGATTGCGGAGATGGGTAGACAACAGCAAATTATTTTGCTGGGAAAGTTATCTCATGAAGAATTATTCCGATATTATCGGGAGTCAAAGGCTTCGCTGTTTGATTCTTTTCGTGAAAATAATATGTTATCGCTTATGGAGTCGATTTCTTTGTCGACACCGGTAATTACAAATAAAGTACCATTTAATAGCAATGAGGTAGAAGAGAACCAGTTGGGTATTGCTCGTGATGGTTGGAATGAAGTGGATATGGCTCGGGTAATAGAGCAGAACGACTTTTATGTGGAGAATTGTAAACATTATGCTTCGTTGATTACGGTTGATGCCGTGGCGGGGCGTATTATTGAATCGTTTGAGGAGGCTTCGCGAAAGAAATAGAAAAAGTTCTATAATGGAAAAGAGACGAGATATCGCATTCGATATAGCTAAGGGGATAGGTATCGTTTTGATGGTTATTGGTCACTATATTCGGTCAATGCTCCCAAGTAGTATTGTATTCACTCGCTTTATCTATCACTTTCACATGCCGCTGTTTTTCTTGATTGCTGGGTTCTTTTACGAGAGTTCGACTCGAAAAGAGTCTTATGGGGCTTTTGTGTGGAATAAATTCCAGCGTCTGATGTTGCCCTATTTTATTCTTTCATGGGTAATTATAGGAGTCAAAATAGGTTTGGACAACTACTTGCAGGTAGATCACCCGGTGACACTTGATACGCTGTATCGTGTGTTTTATTTGCCCGAGGCGGGCTATTTCTTGTGGTTTGTATATGTCTTATTTCTTGTCTTTTGTATTGTTCCGTTTTTTAAACCGGGCAAACGGCTGATGGTGCTTTCTCTTATCGCTTTGGGAATAGCCTTTTGGAACACGGCTCCCTCATATTGTTGCATTAATTTGGTCTGTCGGAATCTTATCTTTTTCGTTGTAGGCATGTGGACGGCTCGCAAAGTCTGGTTGGAGCGACTCATGAATCGGCATCTGTTCCTCTGGACTGTATTAACCGTATCTCTTTCAATCGTATATACCTATTGCCGCATGGATTTTTTACCTTGTCGCTTACAGTCATTATGGGGGTTACCGGGAGTTATATGGTTGTTTCTCTGTCACAGAGAATCACTCGATATAATCACAAAATGGCCTTGATATTTAATCGGTTTGGAGTCATGTCGATGACTATCTATCTTTTTCACACCTGGGTTATGGGAGGTGGGAAGGCAATTTTAACATATATATCGTTTGGTGAAAATATACTAGAATTTATACTTTCTTCGTTATTTATAATAGGGACGGGGTTAATCATTCCCATTTGGCTTTATAGATGGGTGTGGGTGAAGAACAAATTTACGTCTCGAATATTTAAGTAACCTGAACGATATTCATGAAAGAACAACTACGAATTTTACTTGTCAACAAATTTTACTACCCGCGTGGAGGAGATTGCATCTGCGTGATCAATCTTGAGTCTTTATTGCGCCGTTTGGGGTATGAGGTAGCTATCTACTCCATGTCCTATCCTCAGAATCTGCCCTGTAAGACTTCCCGCTATTTTGCCTCGGAGGTATCGTTTTCCGAGGGGGTAATGGGTAAGTTGAAGGCGACAGAGCGACTGTTTGGGACGGGAGATATTGTCCGTTCGTTCCAGCGAATGCTCGATGATTTTCGTCCGCATATCGTCCACTTTCATAATATACACTCCTATCTTTCTCCTATCATTGTTAAACTGGCAAAGGAGTTCGGCTGTCGCACGGTGTGGACTTTGCACGACTATAAACTGTTATGTCCCTCGTATAGCTGTTTGTATCAAGGAGAAATTTGTGAAGCCTGCTTTACCGACCTTACCCAAGTGCTGCGGCGTAAGTGTATGAAAGGTAGTTTGTTGGCCAGCGCTTTGGCCTATGGAGAAGCTTTGTGGTGGAATAAATCGAAATTGCAACGTTGGGTCGACACCTTCGTCTGTCCCAGTTCCTTCATGGCTCAAAAGATGCGAGCTTGCGGGTTCGATTATTCCAAGTTAGAGGTAATATGCAATTTTATAGAAGAGGATAAGTTGGTGGCACTTCAATCAATTAAGAGTGATGAGCCTGATTCGGAGCCCTATTATTGCTATGTGGGGCGTCTTTCCGAAGAGAAAGGGATACGTCTGTTGCTTGAAGCCGCACAATCGTTACCCTATCAACTTTATATAGCTGGAGATGGCCCTTTGTCTGATGAACTGTGTGTGAAATATGCTTCGGGGAAGATTCATTTCTTGGGCCATCTTTCTTCGCAAGAGATTGTCTGGTTGGTAAGCCGGGCGAAAGCTATGGTTATACCCTCGGTGTGGTATGAAAACAATCCGTTAAGTGTCATTGAGTCGCTTTGTATGGGTACACCTGTTATTGGTTCTGAGGTTGGAGGTATCCCCGAGTTAATTCGTGAAGGAGACGGTTGCCTGTTCTCTTTGGGGGACAAAGAGGAGTTGGCCGAGGCGATTACAGCGATGATGACTGCGTCGAATATTGACCGGGTCGCTATTTCGCAACGAGCTCAAAGCCGTTTTTCCGAGGGACGTTATTGGGAGGCTTTGAAAAAAGTATATGGAATAGAAGATAAAATTTGTTGAGCAAAGGGAAAAAATATATCTTTGCAAAACATTTGTGAAAAAATATGAAAAATCTCGCACTCACTGATATAAGTATTATCACCACATATCGCTGCCCCATGCAGTGTAAAATGTGCAATATATGGAAAAATCCTACTGACCCCAAGCTGGAGATTCAACCCGAGGAGTTGGGAATTTTACCAAAAGTAAAATTCATCAACATTACCGGTGGTGAGCCTTTTATTCGGGAAGATTTGGATAAGATTGTGGAAGTCGCTTTTCGCAAAGCGCCACGAGTTGTCATTTCCACATCGGGTTGGTTTGAAACGCGGGTGATAGAACTCGCCAAAAAGTTTCCCAAGATAGGAATTCGCATCAGCATCGAGGGCCTTTCCCAAAAGAACGATGAGTTGCGAGGACGTCCCGGAGGTTTTGACAAGGGCCTTCGCACACTGCTGACTTTGCGAGAGATGGGGGTGAAGGACATTGGCTTCGGAATTACCGTATCGAACAACAATTCCGAGGATATGCTATCGTTATATCATCTTTCCAAGGCACTCGACATGGAGTTTGCCACAGCTGCTTTTCACAACTCTTATTATTTCCATAAGGACGACAATGTCATTACTAACCGCGATACCGTATGTGCCAATTTTGCCAAGTTGATAGACATGCAGATGCGGGAGAAACACCCCAAGTCGTGGGCTCGTGCTTTCTTCAACATGGGGCTTATCAATTACATCGAGGGTAATCGTCGTCTGTTGCCATGTGAGGCTGGCCTCATGAACTGCTTTATCGATCCCTATGGCGAGGTTTATCCCTGCAACGGGTTGGAAGCCAAGTATTGGAAAGAGAGCATGGGCAATATCCGGAAGGCCAATACTTTTGCCGAGATTTGGAACAGCGAGCAGGCTCAGCACGTGCGCGAACTGGTGCGTACCTGTCCCAAGAACTGCTGGATGGTAGGAACCGTCTCACCGGTCATGAAGAAGCTCTCGTATGTGCGTCACCCCATGGGGTGGATTCTCAAAAACAAGATGCGTATGCTTGTGGGTAAACCGGTCTGCATAGACAAGAAATGGTATGATGTAGGTCAAGACCCCCGGCAAGGCAATCTCAACCGCCCCTAATTCCGAAGAAAGGAGGCCCGTAGCGATGAAGATAGTGGTGACAGGTACTCGTGGAATCCCCAATATCCAGGGTGGAGTAGAGACTCATTGCGAAGAACTCTATCCCCGCCTGGCTGCCATGGGGCACGATGTCACGGTAGTGCGTCGCTCGTGCTATGTAACTCCTCAAAATAGGATAGCACAATATAAGGGGGTGAAACTCAAAGATATCTATGCTCCTCGTAAAAAGAGCATCGAAGCCATTGTACACACTTTTCTGGCCATTCTGTATGCTCGCCGGGTACATGCCGACGTGTTGCATATCCATGCCATCGGGCCGGCGTTGCTTACCCCCTTTGCCCGTCTTTTGGGGTTGAAAGTGGTAATGACTCACCACGGTCCCGACTATGACCGGCAGAAGTGGAACAAGGTTGCCAAAGCCATGTTGCGTTTGGGAGAACGCATGGGGGCGCGGTTTGCCAACGAGGTAATTGTTATCTCGACCGTTATCGACCACATTTTGCGAGAAAAATATCATCGTGAGAATGCACATTTGATTTACAATGGCGTGAATATACCTACCGTGGCCGAAACCAACGACTATATTCGTTCCCTGGGTTTGGAGCCTCATCGATATGTACTGGCCGTAGGCCGTTTTGTCGAGGAGAAGGGTTTTGATTTGCTTATCAAAGCCTTCGCCGGCATACCTCACGACGGATACAAACTAGTGATTGCCGGTGATGCCGATCACGAGGATCACTATTCTACATTGCTGAAACAGCTGGCCCGGGAGCACGATGTCGTACTCACCGGATTCATACGGGGAGCCAGGTTGAACGAACTTTTTTCGCAAGCCCGGCTCTTTGTGTTGCCCTCTTTCCATGAGGGACTGCCTATCGTCTTGCTCGAAGCGCTGAGTTATCGCCTTCCGGTACTGGTCAGTGATATTCCGGCCAACCGGCTTTCCTGTCTTGCTCCGAGCGATTTTTTCGCTACGGACGATGTGACTTCGCTCGAAGAGGCTCTCCGCCGAAAACTGGCCGAGGGCGATACCCGCACTACATACGACCTGTCGCCCTATAATTGGGACTACATCGCCACGCAGGTCGATGCCGTGTATCGTCGGTTACGGTAAAAAGAGACGCTGCACGGTAAAAAAACGGTTTCTGCCCGAACCATCTCGCACCTGTTTTGTTTTTGAGGTATAACAATCATGTTATCACAAAACAATCAAAAACAGAACGATTATGAAAAAACTAATCCCGATTCTTTTTGTCGTTGCAGCAATAACTGCGTGCCAGAAAGAGCCCAGCCTCTCCGAGCTGGACGACGATTATGTGGTGTTTACCGATTACGACAAATCGGCCAATTTCGACAACTATCTCACCTACTACATGCCCGATAGTGTCTTGCTCATCACCGACAGCGAAAAAGCCACCTATTGGACTAATGACGAGGCTAACTATATTCTCGAAACCTTTGCCGAGAATATGGCATCTCGCGGCTTCCTGCTGGTAGATACCAAGGAAGAGGCCGACCTGGGTTTGCAAGTCAGCTATATCGAAGATGTTCACTATTTTGTCGACTATCCCAACAGCTACTGGTGGTGGGGCTATCCCGGTTATTGGGGCCCCGGTTACTGGGGTCCGTATTGGAGCACCTGGTACTATCCTTATCCCGTGGTATACAGTTACAGCGTGAACTCTTTCCTGGCCGAGTTGGTCGACCTGACTGACCAGACGGGTACAAGCAAACGGCTTAACATCTTGTGGGATACCTATATGGCCGGCTTGCAGAGCAGTTCGCCTCGGGTCAACCGCAATTTGGTAATCCAGGCCATTGACCAGGCATTTGTTCAGTCACCCTATCTGTTGACCAATCAAGAATAAAACTACCCATTTTGTATATCCAATAAAAAGAGATTGAATTATGAAAACTATCAAACAAATATCGTTATGGGTGGTAGCGGCTGCTTTTATGGTGGTTGTGCCGACCCGCGGAAACGCACAAGCCGTTTCAAAAACCTATTTCAATGTCGATTGGCAGTTCAATGCCCCTATGGGAAACAGCTATGCCGACAAGGCGAGCGGGTGGGGTATGAACTTTGAGGGCGGATACTACGTGATGCCCCGTATGGCCATCGGTGCCTACATTGCCTACCACACCAACAACAAGTATGTCGACCGTCAGACTCTGGCCCTGAGTTCCAGCTCGGCACTCACGACCGACCAGCAACACTCGCTGTTCCAGTTGCCTTTTGGTGTGTTGGCCAAATATCGCTTTACTACCGACGGCATGTTCGAGCCCTATATGACTTTGAAGATGGGAGCCAATTACAGCCGCATGTCGTCCTACATGCAGGCCTGGGAGCTCTATCACGACACGTGGGGATTTGCCGTCTCGCCCGAGATTGGTATTACCATTTTCCCCAGTCCCAGTTACCGGTACGGGTTGCACTTGGCCATGTATTACAACTATACGACCAACAAGAGCAAAGTGCTCACCTATGAAATCGACGGGCGCAGTAACCTCGGTTTCCGGGTAGGTGTCTCGTTCTAAGCACAGGGAAGCATACCCCCTTCAACAGAGGTCGGGTCGGGAGATGTAGTCGATACATGTCTCGACCCGCTTTTGTTAAATATGGAGTAGAATATTGCCGCTTAGAACTTTATATATTACTTTTGTGACCGGCCGGGGGAGCTTCTTGCGGGGGAATTCCTGTTGTCCCTACAAGCCACATGATTTGTATTTATAGAAAATCCACACATGATGCATTGTCGATTCAAGAGTGCGCTGTTCACTGTTCTCATGCTGCTGACCGGTGGCTCTTCCTATTCGTTTGCCCAATATTCGATGGACTATGCCGTATCGATGGCCGGTAATGTCGGTAACGGCACCTTTGCTCCTTACTATTTGTCGGCCAATAAGCACGGACTGGTAACCCATAGCAAGAGCGGTTATCTGCGGGCGGCTCTCTCGCGCGACCTGGACAGAAGCAAGCGTTTCTCCTACGAGTTCGGTGTCGACCTCATCGGGCGCCTTTCGTCGACCTCGCCGGTTGCTTATTATACCGACGGGCAGATGACTGAACGTCGCCCGGGAGTCTCTGCCTTTTTGATTCAGCAACTGTATGCCGGCATCAAGTACCGAATGATTTTCATCTCGGCCGGGAGCCGTGAACTCACCGACCCGGTGGTTAACTTTGAGTTAAGTTCCGGTGGGTTGATCTGGTCTGGAAATGCGCGGCCCATACCGCAGGTGCGTGCCGGCTTTATCGATTTTGTCGACATTCCTCTCACCAAGGGGTGGGTGCAGATCAAGGGCGATTTGGCTTATGGCAAGTTCATGGATAACAATTATTTGAAGACTCATTATAACTATTATAACCACTTTATAACTACCGGAGCCTTGTATCATCACAAGTCGATTTCGTTTCGCAGCAATCCTCACAAACCTTTTGTTGTAACTATCGGAGCCGAGTTGGCTGCCCAATTTGGGGGTACCAAAAGAATTTATCAGAATGGCGTTTTGCGCGACGATCTTACCTCCAAGAGTCCCACTCGGTTCAGGGACTTTTTGCAGGTTTTGGTCCCCACATCGGGCGACGGATCGACCAATGTGGGTGATCAAGCTTATTACTATGGCAACCATGTGGGGCAATGGAATCTGTCGGCCGAGTACACCTTCAAAGACAAGTCGTCGATAAGAGGTTATTTCGAGTGGTATTACGATGACGCGTCGGGTATGGGCAAACTCAACGGCTGGGACGGTTTGTGGGGGCTCGAATACCGTAGCGGACGGCAAAACTGGTTGTCGAACGTGGTGGTTGAGTATATCGATTTTACCAACCAGGGGGGGCCGCTGAACTGGTGCCCTACCGATTTTGAGAATCCGATATTGACGACCGAAGCGACGGGCTTCGATAACTACTACAATAACTATTTCTATAACGGGTGGACTCACTTTGGCCTCTCCAACGGTACGGCCATGGCCAAGTCGACGCTATATAATACCGATGGCTATTTGCGGTACAAGCATAACCGCATGCGAGGAATACACGTTGGAGCCTTGGGATACATTTCTCCCGAGTGGCGTTACAAGGTGTTGGCTTCGTATCGCACCTCGTGGGGCTCTTTGGAACTCCCGCTGGCCGATACTGAGCACGATCTCTCGGGATTGCTCGAATGTCACTATACGCCTGCAAAGTTGGCGGGTTGGACCTTCTCCCTTTCGCTGGCAGGTGATTTGGGAAAATTGTATGGCGATCAATGGGGCGTTGCTATTGGAATCAAGAAGAGTGGAATTTTAACGATTGGAAAATGAAAGCAAAAGCAATAATTTACGGTCTCTTGTTAAGCCTGACCCTGGGGATAACCGTTACCTCCTGTACGCAGAACGATGGTTATATAGGTCCTATTTTCGGTAAATGGCAACTTATCGAAATGTGGGAGGGCGAGACAATGACCCCTCATGATAATATTTATTATAATTTTCAGACCGATGTCATTTTGGTGCAGTTGGTCCATCGGTCAGTGAATGTTACGGACGCCTATTACGGGAATTTTGTAAAAGAGGGTAATGAGTTGAGGTTTTCACTGGTAGAACCTTCGCAGTATCAGGTCGTATTGCCGGCAGAGCTTAATTTGGAACCCATGGGGCTCGATCATGTGAATGTGTTTCATATCGAAAAACTCACCTCCTCGCAAATGATTCTTACACGAGGCGAGAACGAGCGTTTTGTTTTCCGTAAATTTTAAGGGGGAGGGGCGTCAATTACAGATAACGTATTTCTCGATTCTCGGTATCTTCCGATACCTGTTTGGGATATAGTTTGACAAATCCCGAACGAGGGTCGAAGAGGTCTTCCAGATTCTTGGCCTTGTTGCCCGAGAACAGAATGCCGGTCAGGTCGGGAGTCAAGCGGGCCGAAAATCGCTCGGGTTTGTAGAGAATGGCCCCCGTCAACCTCTTTTTATAAAGCCACACGAAGCAAGTGTTGGCGGCAACGCCACGGCTCAGATAGCCGATGACGGTACCCATGGGTATCTCGCCGTGTACTCCCGATTCCAGTTTGACAATGCGGTGCGTAAAGATTTCGGAAAATCGGGCATCCTTGAATCGCTCGATCGACACCCGCTCGCCATTCTCGGTCATGAGCCATATACCCTCCCAGTTATCGATAGGGGCCGTGTCGAAGTAGTGCTTGGCACTCTCTTCACTGTAATTTTCAAGGATAAAACTGCGATAGGGCGGCTTGCTGTCGTAGCGACATTCGTCGTCGGTTATCGATGAGGAGCAGAAGAGAAAACCTGCACACACGAGAAGCCAAGCCGCCGGTTTCATCAGAACTTGTAATTAAATCCAAAACTGAGCAACTCCTTCAACTGGAAATGCCCCAGATCTTTATTCAGAGCCAAGGCATCGTCGTAGCGCAGGTGTACGAAGAGCCGTGTCGAGAAGAAGCGGTTGAGTATGAAATCGAACGTATTCTCCCAGTCGCCCTGCACATGCTCGTAGTTGGTAAAGTAGAACAACCGGCAGGTCCATACCATGTTGTGGTAGAACTCCCACTTGATGCGCCCTTCGAACGACGAACCGTACTGGTTCATGCTCTTGCCCGACTTGATACCGAAGTTGGAGGGGTTCATGTCGTCGTCAATCACAAATTGCAGGTTGTAGGAGAGTGGCGAGAGCGATACCGAGGTCTCGAACTGTTTTTTGTCGTTCTTGTACTGGTACGACATACCTAGACCCAGGTTCAACTCGGCCGGCGACAGGAACGAGGCCGATTTGTCGTTGGTGTTGGCCGTATAGCTGGTGAAGAACTGGGTCTTGAAATTCAGCGTAGCCGTGTAGTACCAGTTGTTATAGGCTTTGAGACCAAACTTGGAGTTGATTTGGAACAGGTCCTCGCTGATGCGTATCGAACGCAAGGTGTCTTCGGGAGCACTGTTGATGTTGAGTCGCCACTGTATCAGGTTCTCGAATAAGATACGTTGCTCTTTCGGGTCGTTGTATTTGACCGAAAACTGCTGGTCGCTCAGTAGGTTCACGTTGCTCGTTCCACCCTGGTACCAGTTTTCCGATACATATACCTGCGAGAACTGTATCGACGACTGGAAATTGACAATCCACCGTTTCAGTTTGATATTCTCTTTTCCTACATCGTTCTTGATGACCAAAGGTTTCTCCTTAATCGAGAGGATATGTTTTACCGGGTCGTTTTCGATCATGTATTGTTTGGGAACCTCGGGCAGATTGTCGAGGTTGTAGCGAATCATCTTGGGGTAATTGACAATCACGTAGTTCTGAGCCATGTTCCGGGTCTTCTCGCTCTGAGTCTCCTTTTGCAGCCACAAGTCGTCGACGGTTAACTCCTTGGGTTTGAACGGATTGTCGTCAGGGAGGGAGATATGTTGCAGCGGGGTAGACATCTGTTCCTTGAACACGATGGGAAGAAACAGGGGGTTAACCGGCATTTCGTTGTTGCCCTGGGCCGCTTTCAGGCTGTCGGCATATTCGAGCAAGCGCAGCATCTTGATGACCGGCAAGGTTTGGTCGGTAGTGTCGGTCTCGATGAGCGAGAGTAAATTCTGGTCGGCCTTCTGTTGAAGGCGCATGGAGTCGAGAGCCGTGAGGGGTAGGGCCAGGCTATCGGTTGCAAGTTGAGCAATCGAATCGGGGGTGGAGGGGGCGGCCACAATGCTGTCTCCTGTGGTAATTATAGTACTGTCGGCCGGAGCAACGACTGTTGCCAACGATGCGGTTACCGAGAGTAGACCAATGAGAAAAGCGGTAATTCGTGGACTCATAGGCTTATTGTGTGTCTATTATATTTGTAATATCGAATTGAACCGACGGAAATTATCCGATATTTTGGAACAAAGATAGTGAATGGCAAGCGCAGAGGCAAATGAAAATAGCGTTTTCTTATTTATTTCGTTCGAGCAGCCTGCTGTCTTATGAGGAGAGCAAAGACAGAGCTGCGACTTTGGCTCTTGTGAAGAAATATTCCCGCATACATTATGCCGGTATGTGGATTATTTTTCTTAATTTTGCGCTCTGTAATGTAAATACATAAACCATATTTTATCGTGGAAACTAAATATATATTCGTTACGGGAGGTGTAACCTCGTCGTTAGGAAAAGGTATTATTTCGGCCTCATTGGCCCGGTTGCTGTTGGCACGTGGATACAAGGTGACGATTCAGAAATTCGATCCTTATATCAATATCGACCCGGGCACGCTGAACCCTTATGAACATGGAGAGTGTTATGTGACGGTCGATGGCCATGAAGCCGACCTGGACCTGGGCCACTACGAGCGTTTCACCAATACGCCCACGACCCGGGCCAACAACATCACGACCGGTCGCATCTATCAGAATGTCATCGACAAGGAGCGCCGTGGCGATTATTTGGGAAAAACGGTACAAATCATTCCGCACATTACCGACGAAATCAAACGTAACATCAAGTTGCTGGGTTCCAAGAATCAGTTCGATTTCGTTATCACTGAAATCGGCGGTACGGTGGGCGACATCGAGTCGTTGCCTTATCTCGAAAGCGTGCGCCAGTTGCGTTGGGAGCTGGGTAAGAACTGTGTGTGCATACACCTTACCTATGTGCCCTATATCGCCGCAGCCAAAGAGTTGAAGACCAAGCCCACGCAGCACTCGGTGAAACAGTTGCAGGAGGTGGGTATTCAACCTGATATTCTCGTGTTGCGCACCGAGCATGACCTTTCGCTGAACCTGCGCAAGAAGGTGGCCCTCTTCTGTAACGTCGATCCGGCAGCCGTAATCCAGTCGATTGACGTGCCCTCGATCTACGAGGTGCCCTTGAAGATGCACCAGCAACACCTCGACGAGATAGTCCTCACCAAGACGGGTCTCCCCATCAATGGAGAACCTCATTTGGAGCCGTGGATGAACTTCCTCCACCGCATGAAAAATGCCACCGAAACGGTTCGTATCGGTCTGGTGGGCAAGTATGTCGAGTTACCCGACGCCTATAAATCCATCAACGAGTCGCTCTTTCAGGCTGCAACCTACAACGATCGCAAACTCGATTTGCGATATATCCACTCCGAGAAGCTGAACAGCAGTAATGTCGAGGAGATGCTCTCGTCACTCGACGGTGTGATTATCGCCCCGGGATTCGGACAGCGGGGTATCGAGGGCAAATTCGTGGCCCTCAAATATGCCCGTGAGCACGATATGCCCACCTTTGGTATCTGCCTGGGTATGCAGTGCATGGTCATCGAGTATGCCCGCGACGTGATGGGGCTGACCGATGCCAACTCGACCGAGATGGACGTGACTACCAAGCACAACGTCATCGACCTGATGGAGGAGCAGAAGAGCATCACCAACATGGGCGGCACCATGCGTCTGGGTGCCTACGACTGTGTGCTGGCCGAGGATTCCATTGCTGCCAAAGCCTATGGCACCACACATATCCGCGAGCGTCACCGTCACCGCTTTGAGTTCAACAACGAATATCGTCAGGCCTTTGAAGAGGCCGGCATGCGTTGTGTGGGCGAAAACCCCGAGACCCACCTGGTCGAGGTGGTCGAGGTTCCCTCGTTGCGTTGGTATGTAGGTGTACAATATCACCCCGAGTACAACAGCACCGTGCTCAATCCCAATCCGATTTTCGTCGATTTCATCAAAGCCGCAATCTCGAAAAAATAAATCTTTTTAGTAATCTCAAAACCGAAGAATGGATAAGAACACGATTTTAGGTCTTGTACTGATGGTAGTGGTTGTGCTGCTCTTCTCGTGGTGGATGCAGCCTACCCCCGAGCAATTGGAAGCTCAACGCCGGTACAACGACTCTATTGCTGCCGTCGAGGCAGAACGCATGGCCGAAGCCGCTGAGGTAGTCGCTACGGCTCAACCCGATACCCTTTCGCCCGAAATGGTCGATTCGCTGCATCAGGCCGGGCTGGTGGCTCAGTTTGGCGAGTTCGCTCCCTGTGCCGAGGGTACCGAAGAGTTTACCACACTCTCCAACAACAAGGTGACCTTGAAATTTTCCAATAAGGGCGGCCGTCTCTACGAGGCTGTGCTCAACGACTATATGGCCTACGACTCTACGCAGGTGACTCTCTTCACCGGCGATGAGAACGACTACGGCTTTATCGTGCGCACCAATGCCCGGGTAATCGATACCCGCGACCTCTATTTCGAGCCGGTGGTGAATGACAGCACGGTCGACATGACCCTCACACTGGCCAATGGCAGCCGGCTGGGCATTCGCTACACCTTGCCCGAGGACAGTTACATGTTGAAGATGGACATCTGGCAAAAGGATATGAACCGGGTGATTCCTGCCAGCGTAGTTTATTGGGATTTCATCTGGGACCAGACGATGCGTCGTCAGGAGCAGGGTCGCATGTTCGAGGAGCGTAACAGTGCCCTGTACTACAAGTTTGCCGGCGACGACGTCGAGCACCTGAGCGAGTCGGGCAACGACGACGAGAAGGCAACCACCAGTCTCAAATGGATTGGTTTCAAGAACCAGTTCTTCTCGACCGCCTTCATTGCCGATGGCAAGTTCAACGACGGTGCTTTCACCTCCGAGACCATCAAAGAGGGCAAATACCTGAAACGGTTCCATGCCGAGAGTACCATCGACTACGACTCGAAAGAGCCGCAGGTAGCCGGGTTCAATATCTTCCTGGGCCCCAACTCGTACCCGCTGTTGTCGTCGTATGACGACGGCCGTTCGGGCGACCAGACCCTCGACCTCGACAAACTGGTGCCGCTGGGTTACAAGTTCTTCCGCTGGATCAACACCCTTATCGTAATCCCGGTCTTCACCTTCCTGGGCAAGTTCTTCAGCAACTACGGTATCATCATTCTGTTGTTGACCATATTCATCAAGCTCGTGCTCTTCCCCTTCACCTACAAGTCGTACAAGTCGCAGGCCCGCATGCGGGTGCTGGCTCCGCAGATCAAGGAGATTAACGACAAGTATCCGGGGCAGGAGAATGCCATGGAGCGTCAGCGGCTCACGATGGACCTGTACAGCAAGGCCGGGGTCAATCCCATGGGAGGCTGTCTGCCGCTGCTGTTGCAGATGCCTATCCTCATCGCCATGTTCACCTTCTTCCCCTCGTCGATTGAGCTGCGGGGTGAATCGTTCCTGTGGGTAAAAGACCTCTCGACCTACGATGCCATCGTAAGTTGGGATACCTACATACCGCTCATCACGCCCTATTTTGGTAACCACATCAGCCTCTTCTGTTTGTTGATGACCATCACCAACCTGATTTACACCAAAATCAACATGCAGAATACGGCCGGTCAGCAGCAGATGCCCGGTATGAAGTTCATGATGTACCTCATGCCCATCATGTTCCTGGTATTCTTCAACAACTATTCGGCCGGTTTGAGCTACTACTATTTCCTCTCGCTGTTGATTACCATCATTCAAACCTACATCTTCCGCAAGAGCATCAACGAAGAGAAGGTATTGGCCGAGCTGAAAGAGAACCAGAAGAAACCCCGCAAGAAGAGCGGCTTCATGGCTCGCCTCGAAGAGGCTCAACGCCAGCAGCAGGCTGCCTTGCGCGAGCAACAGAAACAACGCGCCAAACAGCAACGTCGCCGTTAAGCGTATCGATATTTTTTGAGACAAAGGCGTCCTCCCGAGTAGGGGACGCCTTTGCCTTTTTCGTTAAGGCTATGGAATCAAATGATAGAATAGCCATGCGATTGAAAAAATGGGCCTGTGTTGTTGTTTCGTTGTTGAGCCTTTCGCCGCTTGCGGCGCAGCAGGTAGTCTCTACTCATTCGGTTTCGGTCGAACTGGCCGGATTGATGTATGCCTATGAGTGCCCGTTGGGCGACCGGTTCTCGCTTGTGGCCCGGGTTGGTACCCAGGCGGGGATTCAATATTTGTCTTCTGGCAGTTTTTGGGGCGAGCGAGAGCACCGTTGGAGCGTGGGGCTCTATCCCGTCCTTTCGGTGGAACCCCGTTACTATTACAACCTCCCGAAGCGCTACGAGGCCGGGAAGAATACGTTCAAGAACAGTGGTGCCTTCCTCTCGTGCAACCTACAATATGATTTCCCGCCCTATTATCGCCATCAGGTTGAGGGCAAGGGCGGTTTTGTAGTGACTCCCTTCTGGGGATTTCGCCGGGTGTGGTATCGCCACCTGCTGTTTGAACTGGGTGGGGGACTGAACCTGGTCACGACCGATTTCAGCAGCGTGTCGGTGGGTCCGGCTTTCAATGTGCGACTGGGCTATCTTTTTTAGCCAGACCGTTCGTATTGCCTTATACGAAAATGAAAAGGCCACCGTATCCCGTCGGGATACAGTGGCCTATTGCTATATAAACTAAACCTATGGCTCGATTAGTTGTTTTCGGGACGCAGCTTGCGCACCGTGACGCCGGCTTGCCACATCTCGCTGTCGCGCAACTCTTTCAGCTCCTTGTTCAACCCTTCGCGGTATCCCTCCTTGCTGTTAGCGTCGATTGAGCGTTGGGCTTCGTTGCCTTTGGCCACCTCTTCATACAGCTCCTCGAATACCGGCTTGGTGGCGTCGCGGAACCGTTTCCACCAGTCGAGGGCACCCCGTTGGGCCGTGGTCGAGCAGTTGGCATACATCCAGTCCATACCGTTTTCGGCGATGAGCGGCATGAGCGATTGAGTGAGCTCCTCAATGGTCTCGTTGAAAGCCTCCGAGGGGCTGTGCCCGTGAGCCCGCAGCGTGTCGTACTGGGCCGCAAAGATGCCTTGGATAGCCCCCATGAGGGTACCGCGCTCACCGGTGAGGTCGGAGTAGACCTCGCGTTTGAATGTGGTCTCGAACAGATAACCCGAACCGACACCGATACCCAGTGCCAGTACTTTCTCTTTGGCGTGCCCGGTCGCATCTTGGAATACGGCATAACTCGAATTGAGGCCGCGTCCTTGCAGGAACATGCGGCGCAGACTTGTGCCCGACCCTTTGGGGGCTACTAGCACGACGTCGACGTCGGGCGGCGGTACGATGCCCGTGCGATCCTTGTAGGTGATGGCAAATCCGTGAGAGAAATAGAGCGTCTTGCCGGCGGTGAGATGCTTCTTCACCTGCGGCCACACCTCTATCTGAGCGGCGTCGGAGAGCAGGTATTCGATAATCGTGCCTCGCTGGCAGGCCTCTTCGATTTCAAAGAGTGTTTCACCGGGTACCCAGCCGTCGGCCACGGCCTTGTCCCATGTTTTGGAATTTTTGCGCTGTCCCACAATCACGTTGAAGCCGTTGTCGCGCAGGTTCATACTTTGTCCCGGGCCTTGTACGCCATAGCCGATGACAGCGATAGTTTCGTTTTTGAGTACTTCTCTTGCCTTCTCCAAGGGAAATTCTTCGCGGGTAACTACGTTCTCGTCAACACCGCCAAAATTCATGATTGCCATGTCTTTTTCTGTTTTGAGGTTATGAAATGGTATTTATCTGTTTTCAAAAATAATACGTCCTTTGCAGTAGACCGTCTGGTCGTCGCATATCTCCAAGGCGAAATTGTCGGGCGACTCCTCCTCTTTGAGCAGTTGCAACGGGGTGCCGTAGCGGGCCTCGTTGGCATAGCTTATCTCGAAGCGGTGTACCCGTTGGCGGTCATACCGGTCGAGGTCGAAGAGGTCGAGCAGGTGCTCGATGTATTTCACACTGTTGACATGCCGGTTGAGGTCGATGTCGATATACCCTACGCGATGCGTGTGCGGATTATCGTCGTGCACCTCGCGCACCCGCGACTGGCGGGCGATGGAGCAGGGGTGGTCGATGATGTTGCGGGCGATGTGTTCGATTTGCCCGATGTCGACCGAGGTGCGGGTGTCGAGATTGATGACTACCCATATCGTGCGGGCATAACCGCAGGGGGCACCGTCGCCGCCGTAGATGGCAAAGTTCCGCGACGAGAAATGCTTGTTGTACCCTTCGATCCAGGTTTCGAGCGTGTAGCGTTCGTGAATGCGGGGGTAGCGGGTCATCTCGATGCTCAGTCGCGAGAGCACCCACACTTGCCGGCTCTTGATGAGGTCGCTGTATCCGATGCCCCACGACTCGGCGTGTAGCGTGGCCACTTCGAGAATCCGCTTGGCCAGCAGAGGTAAAGGTAGCTCTTGTTGGGCGTTCCCTTCGGCCGGTTCCACCGTATAGCTGTGGGTGTAGAGCGGGCCTCCTGCTTCGGGAATTTCTTGATTTTCTTTCATAGTTGGTTTTGGCGATATTGTTGTTCCTGTATAAAGATACTTACATGTTCGATGGTCGATTTGGTGATGGCTACCCGGCCCGACCGCACGAACTGCATCACCTCATACCGGCTCAACTCTTCGAAGAGGGCCTGGGTCTCGTCGGTGTGTCCCGACTTCTCGATGACCGTGTAGGTGCGGTTTACCTCCAAGATGCGGGCATTGTGCCGGCGTATCAGCTCTTCGATGTGACTGTCGTCGAGCAGTTTGTCGGTGGGTACCTTGTAGAGGGCCACCTCCTGGAACACGATTTCGTCGTCGGTGTAGAAGAAGGCCCGCAGCACGTCGATGCGTTTCTCGATTTGCTTGACCAGCTTCTCCATCGTCTCGCGGTCGCTGTATGTGGTGATGGTAAACTTGTGTATCCCCTCGACGGCCGAGGCCGATACCGACAGACTCTCGATGTTGAGCTGTCGGCGGGTGAAGATAATCGAAATCTGGTTGAGCAGGCCCACCTGATTCTCGGAGTAAACGGTTACGGTATATAAAGTCTTGTCTGTCATATCGTTATTCATATTTTTCGGTCGCGTTAAGCATGATGTGGGTCACACAGGCTCCGGCAGGGGTCATGGGGAATACCATGCCGTCGGGGTCGATTTGCACGTCGAGCAGGTAGGAGCCGCGGTGGGCGAGCATGCGCTCGATGGCCCCGTCGAGCTCCTCGCGGGTGGCCACCCGTTCGCCATCGATTCCGTAGGCGGCAGCCACCATCGTAAAGTCGGGGTTGAGCATGGGCGTCTCGGAGTAGCGGTGGTTGAAGAAGAGGGCTTGCCACTGCCGCACCATGCCCAGGAAATTGTTGTTGAGAATGATAATCTTCACGTCGATGCCATACTGCATGATGGTGCCCAGCTCCTGTATGGTCATCTGTATGCCGCCGTCGCCGGTAAAGAAGCAGACCGTGCGGTCGGGTGCACCTATCTTGGCGCCGATGGCGGCAGGCAGGCCGAAGCCCATCGTGCCCAGGCCGCCCGAGGTGACGAGGCTGCGCGGACGCTTGAAGCGGTAGTAGCGGGCCGAGAGCATCTGGTTTTGTCCCACGTCGGTCACCAGAATACTGTCGTTGCCGGTCGCCTCCGACACTTTACGGGCCACCTCGCCCATGTTCATCAGCGGTTTCTGCGGGTGTATCTCGGGCTCGATGACTTTGATGCGCTCTACCTCTTCGCAGGAAGCAAATGATTCGAGCCATTTGGTGTGACGGGCCGGTTCCACCTTCGGGAGCAGCGCTTGCAGCACGGCCCGGGCATCGCCCAGTACCGACACGTCGCACTTGACGTTTTTGTTGAACTCTGCGGGGTCGATGTCGATGTGAATGATTCGGGCTTGTCGGGCATATTGGGTGATGTCGCCCGTAACCCGGTCGTCAAACCGCATGCCGATGGCGATGAGCAGGTCGCACTCGTTGGTCTTGATGTTCGAGGCCACGCTGCCGTGCATGCCCAGCATACCTTTGTAGAGCGGGTGGTCGGTGGGTATCGCCGAGAGCCCCAACAGGGTACAGCCCACCGGTATGTCGGCCTTCTCGGCCAGGCGCACCAGCTCCTCCTCGGCATTGGCGATAAGCACCCCCTGGCCGGCCAGTATGAACGGTTTGCGCGCCTGATTGATGAGGCGGGCAGCTGCCTCTATCTCGTCGGCCTTGACGGTGGGGTAGGGGTTATAGCTGCGAATGAACTGGCAGGGTTGATATTCATATTCGGTCAATCCCGTTTGGGCATCTTTGGCGATGTCGAGCACAACCGGTCCCGGACGGCCGGTCCCGGCGATGTAGAAGGCGCGGGCTACGGCCCAGGCAATCTCGCTGCTGTGGCGTATCTGGTAGCTCCATTTCGTGACCGGCTGGGTGATACCTACCACATCGGTCTCCTGGAAGGCATCGGAGCCCAGGAGCGACGAGCCCACCTGCCCGGTGATGACGATGAGCGGTGTGCTGTCCATCATGGCGTCCGACAGGCCGGTGATGATATTGGTCGCCGCCGGGCCCGAGGTGACCATCACCACACCCGTCTTGCCCGATACACGGGCATAGCCCTGGGCAGCGTGGGTGGCTCCCTGCTCGTGGCGAACGAGAATGTGATTTATTCGGTCGCGATAGTCATACAGCACATCGAATACCGGCATGATGGCTCCACCGGGGTACCCGAAGATATATTCGGTTTGCTCTGCAATCAAGGATCTGATGAGCGCTTCGGCTCCGCTTATTTTTTCTTTTGCCATAGTCGTTTCGTAGAAAGAGGGTTAGATGATGCGAACGGCCCCTTTGTCGGCCGAGCTTACCAGAGCGGCGTAGGCCTGCAAGGCTTTCGACACCGGGCGTTGCCGGTGATGGGGGGTGAAGGCCGCTTTGCCGCGGGCCAGCTCCTCGTCCCGGCGGCGGGCCAGCTCGGTGTCGTCGACCAGCAGTTCGATGCGTCGGGCGGGAATGTCTATTTCGATGAGGTCGCCGTTGCGGACGAGGCCGATGTTGCCTCCCGCCGCCGCTTCGGGCGAGATGTGGCCTATCGACAGCCCTGAGGTACCACCCGAGAAACGGCCGTCGGTGATGAGGGCACAGGCTTTTCCCAGATGTTTCGACTTGATGTAGGAGGTGGGGTAGAGCATCTCCTGCATGCCGGGCCCCCCTTTGGGCCCTTCGTGGGTGATGACCACCACGTCGCCACTCTCCACATCGCCGCCGAGTATGCCCTGGCAGGCCTCCTCCTGCGACTCGAACACTTTGGCCCGGCCTTTGAACCGGAATATCTTTTCGTCCACGCCGGCCGTCTTGACGATACACCCGTCCTGGGCGATGTTGCCGAAGAGCACGGCCAGTCCGCCGTCTTTCACATAGGCATGTTCAAAGTCTCTGATGCAGCCGTTGCTGCGGTCGGTGTCGAGCGTGTCGTAGCGATTCTCCTGCGAACCCAGTACCAGATTGAATCGGTTGCCCGGGGCGCTGTGCCACAGGGGTTCGCCCTTCGGCGGGCAGATGCCGTCGCGCAGGGCATAGTTTTCGATGGCTTGGGCCAGGTTCTGTCGGTCGACGCGGTGTACCGAGGTGTCGATGAGTCCCTCGCGGGCCAGAATGGCCAGAATCGAGAGAATCCCGCCCGCCCGGTTTACGTCTTGAATGTGGTAGTGCGAGTTGGGTGCCACCTTGCAGAGCACCGGCGACCGGCGCGAGAGGCGGTCGATGTCGCCGATTGTGAAGTCGACACCTGCCTCGTGGGCAATGGCCAGCAGGTGTAGCACCGTGTTGGTAGAGCCTCCCATGGCAATGTCGAGGGTCATGGCGTTGAGAAAGGCCGCCCGGGTGGCTATGCTGCGGGGCAGCACGCTTTCGTCGCCGTCGCGGTAGTAGGCATAGCTGTTCTCGACGATTTGCCGGGCCGCCTCGATGAAGAGCCGTTCGCGGTTGCGGTGCGTAGCCACAATCGTGCCGTTGCCCGGCAGAGCTAGCCCGATAGCCTCGTTGAGACAGTTCATCGAGTTGGCGGTGAACATACCCGAGCAGGATCCGCAGGTGGGGCAGGCCGCATGTTCTACCCGACGCACCTGCTCGTCGTCGATACTCTCGTCGGCCGATTCGACCATGGCGTCAATCAGGTCGAGTCCGCGCCCGTCGAGGTGACCGGCCTCCATCGGTCCTCCCGAAACGAAAATCGTGGGGATATTGAGCCGCATGGCCGCCATGAGCATACCCGGGGTTATCTTGTCACAGTTGCTGATGCACACCATGGCATCGGCCTTGTGGGCGTTGACCATATACTCCACGCTGTCGGCGATGAGGTCGCGCGAAGGCAGCGAATAGAGCATGCCGTCGTGTCCCATGGCTATGCCGTCGTCGATGGCGATGGTGTTGAACTCGGCGGCGAAGCACCCCAGTTTCTCAATTTCTCGTTTGACCGTTTGCCCTATCTCGTGCAGGTGTACGTGACCCGGCACGAACTGGGTGAATGAATTGACGATGGCGATGATGGGGCGGCCCATCTCCTCGGCCTTCATGCCGTTGGCCCGCCACAAGGCTCTCGCTCCGGCCATTCGACGGCCTTCGGTGCTGGTTGCGCTTCGTAACTGATGTTTCATAATCTGCGTCGTTATTCAAAAGAAAAACCTTTCCATGCGGGTGGAAAGGTTTCACAATTACTTTTGATTCCTATATCTATAATTAAGTAACCACATACGCCTTTCCACCTTACCGACTCACGACAATAAGTTCGCTAATGACCGATAGAGAAATGACGTGTAGTAACATAATATTCATGCAATACTCAATTATTGTATTGCAAATGTATAACTATTTTGTGAGATAAACAAATGTTTTGTAAGAAAAATGGAGCTTCATATTTAAATTTGTTCCTATTTCGCACATTTTCTTATCATTATTAAATAAAAGACTTCACGGGGCATTCGGGAGATAGACAAGCGTTATCCTTTGGGGGAGCATCTTACCTTCAAATGGCGGGTTTTGAAAAAATAAAGTGTATATTTGCAAGGTTTATTGACAGAAAGAAAATCGGTATAATCAAATTTATTCGGGGAATATTGCGTATGCGTCGAGTTCTAACAGCGTGTGGAGTAGCCATTGCCGTCGTGGTGATGGTGGCGTGCAGCCCTACGCGTCATGTCCCCGACGGCAGTTATCTGCTCGACCACGTGAAGATAGAGACCAGCGACAAGGGGGTAAAACCGTCGGACCTGAAATCCTATCTGCGGCAGGAACCCAACCACCGCATGTTCGGCCTCTTCCGCTTTTCGCTGGGGTTGTACAACCTCTCGGGCAACGACTCGACCAAGTGGTTCAACCGCTGGGTGCGCAATGCCGGTACGCCGCCGGTCATCTATGACCCGATGTTGATGGAGAACTCGCGTTTGCAGATGGAGAAAGCCATGTTCAACAAGGGCTATATGGCGGCGCGGGTCGAGGCCGATACCACCTCGCACGGCAAGCGCATGGACGTGGTCTACCGGGTGCAGGCCAACGAGCCGCACTACATCGACGATGTGAATTACCAGATTGGCAACGATACCCTCTCGCGTCTGATTGAGCGCAGGCTCTCGCGCCATTCACTCTTGAAGAAGGGCGACAATTTCGACCGTAACGTGCTCGACGAGGAGCGGCAACGCATCTCCGACATTTTACGGCGGGGCGGTTTCTATGCCTTCAACAAGGAGTTGATTACCTACACTGCCGATACGGCCGACCGCTCCAAGGCGGTGGACCTGACCTTGACCATCAGGCCCGACTCGCTGGTCAACACCGAGCGCTACCGCCCCTATGAACGCTATTACATGCACAACATCTACTTCGTGCTCTCCTACGACCCCGCTGCGGCCGACCGCATCGATGTCTCCAATGCCGGCATGTACAAGAACTACTACTTTATCGAGGGGGAGCACCCCTATATCCGCCGCGAGACGTTGGTCGAGAACTGCTTCATACGGCCGGGGCTTCTGTACAGCAGTCGCGATGTCGACAATACCTATACCGCTTTCGGCCGTCTGCGCATTGTCAAGTATGTCAACATTCGTTTTGAGCTGGCCGGGCAGAATGAAAAGGGCGAGAATCTGCTCGACTGCTACATCTTGCTGAGCGAGGACAAGCCGCAGTCGGTTTCGCTCGAACTGGAAGGAACCAACTCGGAGGGCGACCTGGGTTTTGCCGTGGGGGCCACCTACGAACACCGCAATATTTTCAAGGGTTCCGAGACCTTCTCGACCAAGGTGCGGGGTGCTTACGAGAGTCTGTCGGGCGATTTGAGCGGACTCATCAACGACCGCTACACCGAGCTGGGTGGTGAGGTGGGTATCACCTATCCGAAATTCCTTTTTCCCTTCCTGCGCACCGACTTTCGCCGCCGCATGAAGGCCAGTACCGAGTACAGCGTGAACTTCAACTTCCAACAGCGGCCCGAGTACACCCGGGTCATTTGGGGTACCGCCTGGAAATACAAGTGGACCACCAATCGGGGGTTCTTCCGCCACAACTACGACCTGCTCGACATCAACTACGTCTATCTGCCGCACAAGACCGAGGGCTTTCTCGAAAGCATTGCCCCCGACAATCCTCTGTTGCGGTACAGTTACGAGGACCACTTCATCATGCGCATGGGCTATACCTTCTACTGCTCCAATCTCAACCCCTCCAATCCCGTGCAGCGGCGCACCAACGTCTATACGTTGCGAGCTGCCGGTGAGATAGCGGGCAACCTGCTCAATGCCATTTCGCACCTCACCTCCAAGTCGCAGCCCGAGGACGGATACACGCTTTTCGGAATCCGCTACTCCCAGTATGCCAAGTTCGACTTCGATTACAGTATCACTCACATCATCGACGACCGCAACTCGGTAGCCTTCCATGTGGGCGGTGGTATCGGTATCCCCTATGGCAACTCCGATATATTGCCCTTCGAGAAACGATACTATTCGGGTGGGGCCAACAGCGTGAGGGGGTGGTCGGTGCGGACGCTGGGACCCGGCAGCTACAACGGCAACAACTCGGTGTCGGAGTTTATCAACCAGTGCGGCGACATACGCTTCGACATGAATCTCGAATACCGGGCCAAACTCTTCTGGAAGGTCGAGTTGGGTGCCTTTATCGATGCCGGTAACATTTGGACCATTCGCAACTACGAGGCTCAGCCCGGCGGACAATTCCGACTCAACTCGTTCTACAAGGAGATAGCCTTGGCCTATGGGTTGGGTATCCGTCTCGATTTCAGTTATTTTCTTTTGCGGTTCGATTTGGGTATGAAGGCCTACAATCCGGCCGCCGGTCAGGAGCATTGGGCCATAGCTTCCCAGAATTTCAAGCGCGACTCGGCTTTCCACTTTACCGTGGGCTATCCCTTCTGACGAGGTGAGGCCATCTTGCCGGTTAAAAAAAGTGGATTTATATATTTGGAAAATCGCGAAATATCCCTAACTTTGCAGCACTTTTTTATGAAAGGTCGGTTGAGTAGCTCAGCTGGATAGAGCAACAGCCTTCTAAGCTGTGGGTCTTGGGTTCGAATCCCAACTCAATCACCCCGAGGGAGCAAAGTCGTTTGCTCCCTTTTTTTATCCCTATGAAAACAAGTGGCCTCGTACGATGCGTCGTGGCAATTTCTGGCGGTTTATCGTAGTATCCAAGTTGTCTTGTGGCAGCTATCCTCCTTTACAAGAAGCAAGGTTATAGTTTGATGGCAAACTTTTTGAGACGAGAGTTTATTAAATCGTCGGGAATAATGGAGCGAATGCTGTCGGAAAGCAGGTTGAGCATGCGCTCCCGGATATAGTCGTTGCGCACGACCAGGGACACCTCCCGAACCGGCTCGGGTTGGCGGAAGTGATGTACGCGCTCTTGCTGTTGGGGAGAAAGCAGTGCGGTGTGGAGCTCGGGAATAATGGTGTATCCGCCGTTTTCGTCGACAATCTTCACCAGGGTATCGATGCTGCCGGCTTCGTAGATGCTCGAATAGCGCGACTTGCGGTGACAGAAGTTGAGCACCTGGTTGCGCAGGCAGTGCCCCTCGGCCAGAATCCACAATTTGTCACTCACCAAATCCGCTTCGTCTATCTCCTGTTGGGTGAAGAGCTTTTCTTCGGGCGAAATATACAGCTTGAATTTTTCGTAGTAGATGGGAATTTCGAGCAGTTTCGGGTTGTCGAGCGGCGTGGAGAGCAGGGCCACATCGATTTCGGCCCGTTCGAGTTTCTCGACCAGTACCGCGGTGCGGGCTTCCAGCAGGCGCAGTTGTACATGGGGGTAGTGGCTGTGCATGTGTCGAATCAGTTTGGGAATGATATACGGAGCGATGGTGGGTATCACTCCCAGATGCAGTTCGCCCGACTCCTGCATACGCTCGCTTAATACCATCTCTTTCATTTGGGCTACGTTGTAGAGTATCACCTGGGCTTGTCGGATAACATTTTCACCCTGGGCGGTAGGACGCACCGGGTGGCTGTTGCGGTCGAAAATCAGCATGTCGAGTTCGGTTTCCAGCTTTTGTATCATCGAACTCAATGTGCTTTGAGTCACTCCACAAGCCTCGGCGGCACGCACAAAGTGACGGTATTTGTCGACCGCCACAATATATTCCATCTGTTGAAGAGTCATACGGGTTGCCTGTTTTAAAAGGAGTATTCCCTTCATCGGTCCGATGGGGAGGGAGATTTCCGTTTTGTTATTGATTTTATCGATACAAATATAGAAAAAATCTGTTTGATTGATAAAGATAAGCCCTTTATATTTGTCGCAGAAACAAAATGATAATCACATAAAAACAAAAAGTTATGGAAGCAACAAACGTTTATTCAATGCCGCGTATCGGTGATTCGGCTCCCGAATTTCAAGCAGTAACCACCCAGGGTACCATTCATTTCCCCTCGGATTACAAAGGCAAGTGGAAAATCCTGTTTAGCCACCCGGCCGATTTCACGCCCGTATGTACCTCGGAGTTCATGACATTCGGCAAGATGGCCGAGGAGTTTGAAGCCCTGAACTGCCAACTCGTAGGCCTATCGGTCGACGGACTGCACAGTCACATTGCCTGGCTTCGCACGATTAAGGAGAAGATCGACTGGAAGGGCTGGAAAAATGTGGAAATCAAATTCCCGCTGGTGGTCGACATTACCATGGAGGTGGCCAGCCTGTACGGTATGATTCAACCGGGCGAAAGCAATACTTCGGCCGTGCGGGCCGTCTTCTTCATCGACCCGCAGGACAAGATTCGCACCATCATGTACTATCCCCTTTCGTTGGGTCGTAATTTCGATGAAATTAAGCGGGTATTGGTAGGCTTGCAAACGGTCGACAACTTTGGCGTAGCCCTCCCGGCCGATTGGCGTCCGGGTGATGAGGTGATTGTTCCGCCGGCCGGTTCTTGTGGCGTTGCCAAAGAGCGCATGGAGGGAGCGGAGAGTGATCTGCATTGCTACGACTGGTTCTTCTGTACTAAACAGATTTCCAAGGAAGAGGTTGAAAGTCGCTTGGGCAAAAAGTAGATCCTCTGTCTGTCATAGTGAAACAAGAGTTCAGGAGGCAGTAAAGCCTCCTGGGTAGATTTATCCAGAAGTGTTTGCGCCAGCGGGAATCCTCGACAGGGATTTCCGCTGGCATTTTTATATGATGTAGACGATCGACCTTCTCTCTTTTCTGAGCGGGTGAACCAAAACGGGGAATCGGTTGTATATGCCTTGTGGGGCTTGCCGTGTGGCAGAGTGGCCCCTCGGAAAGGAGAAAGATTATGTGGAGGCAGTGTGTGCTGTGGTTGTGCCTCTGGTGTGCGACCTCCTGGGCTTGGTGTGCGCAGACCTATTCGGTGAAGGGGCGTGTGTTTTCTCGGGCGACCGGCGAGGGGGTACCTTTTGTGAGTGTGGGCATCTGGAATACGTCGCGGGGGACCACGACCGATTCGGTGGGGAACTACCGCATCGGTAACTTGCAGCCGGGCATGTATCGGGTGCAGGTGTCGTCGGTGGGCTACAAGACCTATGTGTCGCCCGAGTTTCATATCACGACCTACGACTATACGCTCGACATCGGACTCGACGAGTCGCAGGTGGCGCTGGGCGAGGTGAGCGTGGTGGCGGCTCCGTTCAGGCGCTCGGTCGAGAGCCCTATCGCCATGCGGGTTATCGGGGTACAGGAGATTGAGAAGAGTCCGGGGGCCAATCGCGACATCTCGAAGGTGGTCAACGCTTTCCCCGGCGTGGCTACGGTGGCGGGCGGAGGCTATCGCAACGACTTGATGATACGGGGTGGCGGTCCGGCCGAGAACAAGTTCTACCTCGACGGGGTGGAGATTCCCAACATCAACCATTTCAGCACGCAAGGAGCTTCGGGTGGCCCGGTGGGGATTATCGATGCCGACCTCATTCGCGAGGTCGATTTCTATACGGGGGCTTTCCCGGTGAGCCGGGGCAATGCGTTGAGTTCGGTTTTCGACTTCAAATTGCTCGACGGTACCCCCGACCGCTATACCTTCAAGGGAACGGTGGGGGCTTCGGAGCTGGCCTTGGGTTCGAAGGGGCATATCGGGAGCCGCACAACCTATGTGGTGTCGGTTCGGCAATCCTATCTGCAACTGCTCTTTTCGTTGCTCGACATGCCTTTCCTGCCCCAATATACCGATGCGCAATTCAAGATAAAGACCCGCTTTTCGCAGGCACACGAGCTTACGATTCTGGGGTTGGGGGCTATCGACGACATGAAACTGAATACCGAGACCGACCCGGCCGACGAGTCGAAACAGTATCTGCTCAACTACCTGCCTACCATCAAGCAGAACACCTATACGCTGGGGGCTGTCTACAAGCACTACGGGGGCAATCATATCCAGACGGTCGTACTGAGCCGCAGCTACATGGACAACGGCAATGTGAAGTATCGCGACAACGACGAGTCGACCGACGAGAATCTGACCCTGCGATTGAAATCGAGCGAGGTCGAGAATCACCTGCGCTTGGAGAATAGGTCGTCGCTGGGGCTGTTCCAGGTGACGGCCGGGTTGAATGCCGACTATGCCGTCTATACCAACCGCACCTTCCAGCGGGTGTTTGCCGATGTGCCGCGGGTGATACGCTACGACACCGATTTGGGGCTGTTCAAGTGGGGCGCTTTTGCCACGGTGGGATACAAGTCGGCCGACGAGCGGCTGTCGGCTTCGCTGGGTTTCCGGCTCGATGCCTGTGACTACTCGTGGCTCACCGACAACCCGTTTGATCAGTTCTCACCCCGGCTCTCCTTCTCCTACAACATAGCGGGCAATTTCTATGTGAACGGCAGTCTGGGGCGCTATTACCAGTTGCCGGCCTATACGACCCTGGGATTCCAGGAGAACGAGGTGCTGGTCAACCGCTCGCGGTTGCGCTATATCCGTTCCGACCAGGCGGCTTTGGGGGTGGAGTATTACCTCAACCGATGGGCCCGGCTCACGGTCGAGGGCTTTTACAAGAGCTACACCCACTCGCCGCTCTCGCTCTCCGATAGCATTCCGCTGGCCTGCAAGGGAACCGACTACGGCGTGTCGGGTAACGAGGCGGCCGCCTCGACAGCCCACGGACGGGCCTATGGGGTGGAGGTGATGCTCCGTTGGCTGGGTATGGGGCGTTTCACGGCACTCGCCTCCTATACCTGGTATCGCAGTCAGTTCCTGAATCCCGCAACCGGTCGTTATCTGCCTTCGGCCTGGGATTATCGCCATCTGTTCACCCTCTCGGGTACCTACAAGCTGCCCAAGAATTGGGACATCGGCATGAAGGTGCGACTCATGGGCGGGGCTCCTTATACCCCTTACGACGAGTATGTGTCGTCGCTTGTCCCGGCCTGGAATGCCACGGCCCGTCCCTATTACGATTACAGCCGCTACAATTCGGGGCGGTTGAAGACGTTTTACGAAATCGATTTGCGGGTCGACAAGTCGTTCTATTTCAAGGGAGTGATGCTGGGCTTTTATATCGACTTGCAGAATGTGCTGAATTTCAAATACGACAATCAGCCCCTCCTGATCAGTACCGGCGAGACCTATGTCGATGAGGCCGGGACGGAGCGTTATCGCATGAAATACATTGCCCAGCAGAGCGGGGTGATTCTGCCTACGTTGGGCATCACGGTCGAGTTTTAGGTACGGGAAGAAAAGCGGTTGGACCGATTATCTGCGGGGGCGTTTTATCCGACGGTTCTTGTAGATCGTGTCGGTTATCTTGGTATCGAACGAGGTGCCGTTGTGTTGCATGAAGCGTACCCGTATGGGCAGGTAGTAGAGGGCCCGTTTCACCGGTTCGTCGAGTGCGGCCGAGCGCAGGCGGGCGGCATCTTTTTCGGTGGTGATGATGTAGTTCTCCTCACCATGCAGCGAGGCCAAGCGGTTGGCTATTTGATGCAGGTCGCTGTCGGAGAAGTTGTGGTGGTCGGGGTATCGCAGCTCTTCCTGCGCGGTGAGGTAGCGGGCTAGGTATTGTTGCATGGGGCGCGGGTTGGCAATGCCCGTGAGCAGCATCACACCGCTCTTTTTGGAAAGCGTGCTCAGGTCAATCTCGCGGGGCGTTCCCGGCTGGGGAAATACCGCTTGCAGGTTGCCGTAGTCGAGCGTGGTGAAGTAGAGATGCTGGTAGGGGAAGAGGTGCAGCCACCGCGAAATGATGTTGAACTCGATGGGCTTCATGTCGGCGGGGCATTTGGTCACAATCACGATATCGGCCCGCGACAGTTCGTGACGCGACTCCCGCAGGCGACCGGCCGGCAGCAGCTTGTCCAGATGCAACGCCCGGTTGTAGTCGGTGAGCACAATCGAGATGAGGGGCGATACGTAGCGGTGTTGGAAGGCATCGTCGAGCAGAATGACGTCGAGGTCGGGCAACAGCTCTTTCAGCCGGTTGATGCCCCTGCGACGGTTGGCATCGACGGCGACGGCGATGTCGGGGAATTTCCGCTTGATCTGGTAAGGCTCGTCGCCGATGTCGCGGGCGGTCGCGTTCGCATCGGCCAGGACGAATCCCCGGCTCTTGCGCTTGTAGCCCCGGCTGAGCACGGCCACCCGGTATTTGGGTTGCAGCAGTTCAATCAGGTATTCGATGTGCGGGGTCTTGCCGGTACCGCCTACCGCCAGATTACCCACCGAGATGACCGGAATGTCGAACTCTTCGGACGGGAGTATGCCCCAGTCGAAGAGTCTGTTCCTGACTCCCGTGGCAAAGCCGTATAGCCAGCTGAGCGGGAGTAACCAACGGTTTATCCTGATTGATTTGCCGTACATGAGAATCGGTATCAATAGAGTTCAATCTCTTCCATGCGGCATTGCAGGGGGTCGAGATTCTTGCACTGTTCGAGCGTTTGCAGGTATTTGTAGCTCTCGCCCAGATAGACTGCGGCGATGCGGGCCTGCACGTTCTTGTTGAGCTCTTCGAAGAGCTGTTCCACAGCCGTCTTCTGTTGGGGATAGGAGCTGGTCTTGTACTGTTCGAGACCGGCTTTCTGAGCTACCCAGGCAATGGCGTCGTCGAGGTCGCCCAGTTCGTCGACCAATCCGATTTTCAGAGCGGTCTGTCCGTCCCAAACCCGGCCTTCGGCAATCTTCTTGATGGCATCGAGGCTCATGCCGCGGCCCTCGGCGCAGCGTGTGGTGAAGAGTTCGTAGCCGCGTTCGATGTATTGTTGCATCTGGCGGTGTTCATCGGGGGTCATGGCCCGGTTGAACGAGCCGAAGTTGCCGTAGCGGTTGGTCTGTACCCCGTCGAAGGTGATGCCCAACTTATCGGTAACCAGACCCTCGAAGTTAGGTATCATGCCATAGATGCCGATTGAGCCGGTGAGGGTAGTGGGGTTGGCAAAGATGCGGTCGGCGTTGCACGAGATGTAGTATCCGCCCGAGGCAGCCACATCGCCCATCGATACGACTACCGGCTTGCCGGCCGCCTTGATGGCCTCGATAGCGGCCCACACCTGTTCCGAGCCGTAGGCGCTACCGCCCGGTGAGTTTACCCGCAGCACGACGGCTTTTATCTTTTTGTCCTTTTGAATCTTTGTAAGGTCCTCGACCAGTTCGGCCGTGTTCACGCCGTTGGTTTCGCCCAGGTCGATACCCCCTTCGGCATAGACGATGGCAATCTCGTCCTTGGCCTTGTTTTTGGGTTGCTTCATCGAGGCCACCTCGTTGGCCGAGGCGAAGATGAGGTCGTCGTCGGAGTCGATGCCCACTTTATCTTTGAGGAATTGTTCCATCTGCGGGCGATAGAGCAGGGAGTCGATGAGTCCGCGGTTCACCAGCTCTTTGGCTTCAACGGTAATCAGCAGTGTATCGGCCAGGTTGTTCAACTGCTCGACCGACAGGTTGCGGTCTTTCGACAGCTGTTCCAGCAGGTGGTTCCAGATGGGAGTCATGTAGGCGATGGTCTGTTCGCGATTGGCGTCGCTCATTCGGGTGTTGACATAGGGTTCGACGGCCGACTTGTAGGTTCCCACTTTCAGGATTTGCATCTCGATGCCCAGTTTGTCGTACAGACCTTTCCAGAACATCACCTGCCCGGCCAGACCTCTGAAATCGACAGCCCCCACGGGGTTCAGCATCACGCTGTCGGCAGCGGCACTCAACAGGTATTCCCGTTGCGAGTAGGTGTCGGCATAGGCGTAGACAAATTTGCCGCTCTCCTTGAAGTCGATCAGTGCGCGGTGTATGCGGTCGAGTGTGGCGATTCCCATGTTCATGCCGTGGGCATCGATGTAGATGCCGTCGATATGGCGGCTGGTCTTGGCCGTCGCGATGGCTTTGAGTATGTTGTCGAGTCCGTCGCTCTTTTCCTGATTCCCCATCAGGAGACCCATTACGTCTTCCTGGCTGCGTTCGGTCACCGTGCCCAGGTCGAGTTTCAATATCGTGTGAGGTTGGGCTACATATTCGGTTTCGGTAGTTGCAACCATGCCGGTTAATGCTACAACCGACAGAATCGACAGTAGCACGATGGCAATCATGACGCCCAGCACACAGGCGAAGGTCGTGGTGAAAAATTTCTTCATGGAGTTATCCTTTATTATATGGTTTTTACGTCATTCGGTTTGGCAAAGATAGGCTCTTTTTCCCAAGAAAAAAGAGTCGAGCCGTTTATCTTCGATTTTTGAACTGGACAAACATACATATAAAATTTTGAATCGACAAGTGAATCAATAAAAAATTATCGTTTTTCGATAAAATTAAAGTCGGAATTTATTCCCGGGGTGACGACAGCTTGGCGGTAAAATGGGCAGCGCCCTGCCCCGACTTTGTGGAGAGTCGGTGGGCAGGGCGCTGCGGTGTGGAATGGAAGCTGATAGTGTACACTATCGGAGCGATTGCCTGTCACTCCTTGCGTGGGTGACCTGTTGTCCGGGCCTCATTGAGCGGCCGGGACTATCGGGTCACAATCAGTTTGGTCGTTTCGACGCGGTTGCCGGCTACGATTCGTACAATGTAGACTCCGGCGGGCAACTCCCGCACGCTGATTACCTCGTGGGCGGTGTGGCGCGATACTTCGTGACCCGACAGGTTGAGTATCGAGAGGTAGTCATATTCGCCCGATACGGTCACCACATCTTGGGCCGGATTGGGGTGTACGGTGAGGCTGTTCGCCTGGTTGCGGGCGATGCCGCTCTCTTCGTCTACCTCAAATTCAATCTCGGTGAGCGGGGTGGTAACCGATGAGAATACCGCTTTCACGCCGGCTTTGTGCGTCCCTTTCGAGAGGCCGGTGAAGAGGTAGCTGCTTTGCGGGGTGGTATTCACGCGCTCGCCGTCCAGGTAAACCTCAAACGAGATGTCGTCCTTCATCTTCTCCAAGTCGACCCCGTCGGGCAATTCCAGGCCGATGAAGATGTCGTCGACCATGAAGATGAAGATGTTGTCCGACACGCAGTTGATGGTTACGTAGCGGGCCTCGGCCGGGATTGTGTACCGGTATTCGTTCCATTGGCTCATGGGTACGCTGATGGGGCCCTCCTCGTTGAGCCAGATGAAGTCGGTGGCCTCTTTGCCGGTTGTGGAGTAGCCTACATTCATCTGTTCCTCACCGTAATCGTCGGTATAACTCTTGGCATAGAATTTCAGGACGAAATCGCGGTTGAAGTTCAACTCGGGCGAGATGACGTAGTCGTCGTTGGCACCCGGGCGGGCCGGGAACGAAGCCAGGTATTTCTCGCCGCTGTGCGGCCGGATATTCGAGTCGAAGAGGGCTATGTTCGGGTCGGTCGTGTAGGGGTTGAAGACGATGTAGGCCTTGGGCAGCTCGTCATTGATAAAGTCGACCCCGTCTATGCCGTAGGTCTCGCGGCCGTCGCCGTCGATGTAGCTCCAACCCACACTACCCGGCGAATTGATGGCAAAGTCGGTGTGCGACTCAAAGTCGTCGAAGAGGTAGTCGGCCACGTTCCAGTTAAAGATATAGCCCTGTTGCTGGTCGTCTTTTACTACTTCGAGGTTGAAGGGGTTGACGATATACTCCTGCAAGGTATAGTCCGAAAGGGTGTAGCTGTTCTCGGTCGAGAAGTCTGCGTTTTGGACCGTGAAATCGTTGAAGCCTTTCAGTGTAATCGACACGTTGTAAAGCCCCTTCCATACCTGGTCGAAGACTACCTGACCCGCCTTGTCGGCCGTGCCGGTATAGACGTGGTCGGCATTCCCGTCGACGTGGGCCAGTACCACATGGGCGCTTTGGGCCTCGTTTTGGGGCGTATTGGTTTTCAGGTTCAGGGTAATCCGAGTGTACATGTCCTTGTCGAGCGGTTGCGAGAAGGCAGCCGGCGAGACGATGGCCCCGTTGTTGTAGCCGGTAGTCACGGCATAGCGGTAGATGCCTTGCGTCAAGGCGTTCCATGTGTTGTCGGTGTAGGTGAGCTCTTCGACCGGTGTCTCGGTTAACAGGGTCCATTCGCTCGGGGTCTCCTGTTGACCGTCGGTCAGCCGCCATACCGAGTAACGCTTGTCGGTCGTGGTCGAGGGTAACTCGTCCTCGCCCAGCAGGATACCGATGCCGCGAATCATCAGCGAACGTCTGATGTCGTGCTCCTCGGTATAGGTGAATTGTCCCGTGGTGTAGTCCTCGGCATAGCAGTTGGTCTGTTCGGTGAAGGGATAGTCGGGACCTTCGCCGTTGTCGAGACCCAATCCCACGTGACCCTCGTAGCTGATGGCCAGCATATATCCGTTGGGGGCATCGATCGGTTCGGGGAAGTCGAAGGTGGTCCATCCCATATCCTTGTTCGGCACGTTCATCTGCGAGAACAGAAGGGTAGAGGTGGGGTTCCCCTCGGCGTCCAGGTCGAACACGAATACGTTGACCGTGGGGTGAGTGGTGAGGTAGTTCTCGGTGAACCAGGTCATTTGCATGAGTTTGGCCGGGGTGCGGAACACCGCGCCATAGACGCTCTTGGCGGTTGAACTGGAGGTTCCCAGTCGGCCGCTGTGTATGCCATTGTCGTGACGGAACTGCCGGGTATCGACGGGTTCTTCCCAGGCGATTACCGTCGTTTCGCCCTGGCGGGTAGCCGATACGGCGTGGGGCGGCAGCGGCTTGTCCGTCAATACGATGTTGTTCAACACGAGATCTCCGCCCGTTACGTTTATCGTCAGGGTGGTGTCGCTCATGCCGTACCGTTCGATGGACAGGGCATATTGCTCGGCCTCATACACCTGCGGGAACGAGAAGGAACCGTCGGTGCCCGACTGGGTCGAATAGTCGGCATAACCGGTTATCGAGAGCTTGGCCTGGTCGACGGGTCTGTTCTGCACATTGACCAGTTTGCCGCTCACCGAGTAGACGGGCAGCAGCTCCATCGTCTGGTTCACCGTGGTGGTTTCGCCCATCTCTACGGTGATACCGGTCTGTTCGGCCGGGCGGTAACCCATTTTGTCGAAACGGAGGGTGTAGCTGCCGATTTCCAGCTCCTTGAAAGTATAGGCTCCCGATTCGTCGGTAGTCTGTTGCAGGTCATGGCCCTGAATCGACACGGTAACCCCTTCCAGCGGGTTGGTACCGTCGGTTACGATTCCCGAGATGCTACCCTCGTTCACCTCTTCCAGTGTAACGTCGGTCAGGTAGAGGATAAACATATAGGGATCGGAATAGCAGTGGAACGAGATATAGTAGTTGCCTGTTTCCAAATCTTGCGGAAGAATTACTTTGTGCTCGGTGAGTGTGAACTCCTCGACCAGGTAGTCGCCCAACTGTACGGTTTGCCCCTCGATGCTGGCATCGGTTCCCAGGTAGACGGCCACCTTCTCGGGGTAGCTCGAATCGTAGGCTTGGAGCTTGAAGCGCAGGCGGTAGCTCTTCCCCTGTTCCAGGTGAATGGGCGAGGAGATGAGCCAGTCGTCGCCACCGGTCTCGCCGTCCTCGTTGTAGTAGTAATAGGCGGCGTCCATGGTGGTCTCGCGTTTCCAGGAGTAATCGTCGTGGTTGGCGTCGATGACGCTCCACAGGGCAAACTGGTCGTCGGTGGCGAAATTACAGAAATAGGGTACGCTCAGCGCCGGGCCCAGTACCAGCTTGTCGGTTGTGACGACCGGGCTTTCGCCCTCGGGGGTGATTGCCTGTATCTGGTAGGCATAGTAGTCGCGCGAGTCGATGGTGTTGTCGATGTACTCGGTGGCGGATATGGATCCGGCAATTATCTGATTCCCGGGTTGGCGGGTAATCTTATAGGTCAGCGACGAGGCATCTATCCAGCCGCCGTTTATACCCGATTGGGGCGCTTGCCAGCTAATCCGGGCACTGGTCTCGTCGAGTCGGGTCACGACAGGTTGGGCAGGTGCCGCCGGCAGGTCGCGTCCCACGAATACCGCTTGGGCGGTAGTGAGGCTGTTGCCCAGGCTGTTGATGGCCGAGAGGCTGTAAACTTGGAGACCCTTCTCGGTGATTTGGGTATCGGTCCAACTCTCTTTCTGCCCGATAATCGGGTTGTCGATGGTGTGAACGAGCTGGTCGTTGCGATAGATTTCCAGGCGCGACAGTTCGGTCAGACTGCCTCCGCCAAAAGTCGTGGCGGGGTTGGTCCAGCTCAGCTGGGCCGACAGGGCACCCTGTTCGCCGGGTGTTACGGTCAAATCGGTTATCTCGGCGGGCGCATCGGCATTGGTCTTTTTGAAGGGAATATAGAGACCTACCACTTGGGCATCGTTACCCAGCCAGCTGATTTGTTGGGCGGCACCGGTGTTGGTGTCGACAGTGCCCCAGAAGTTGTCGCCGGCCCAGTAGAGCAGGTTGGTCTCGTGGTCGAACTCCATCGTTTGTAAGTAGTCCTCGCTCACGCGTTCGCCGGTATTGCCGATGCTGGTGGCCGCACCGGTCGACTTGTCGATGCTCCACAGGTCGCCATAGTCGATGTCGATGGCATAGAGTTGCCCTTCGTAGGAGCAGGCCAGGGTCATGAATTTGTTCTCGCCCATCTCGCCTACGGTGGTAGCCTCGCCCGTCGTCAAGTCTATTTTGAGCAGAACGGCGGTATAGACATTTTCGTCATAGGCGGTGGCAAACATGGTTTGCGTGGAGTAGTCGTAGGTCATGTCCTGGAAAAGAAACGGCATGCCCCGATAGTCGGCTACCTGAGTCGACTCGCCGGTGGCGAGATTGATGCGGTTGAACGAGTAGGGCGTGGCATTGTAACCGTCGGTCTCATACAGGTAGACGTAGTAGAAACCTTCGGCATAAGCTCCGGCGCAGGCAACCCGGGCGGGGTCGTAGGGCCATACCGACTGGATATTTTCGGCGTTGTCGGTTGTAAATTTGCAAATGCCATAGTCGCTTTGGTTGTAATTGTCGTACCGCAGCCAGCCATAGACTTCACGGCTTTCGGTTTGGGCATTCGTCGGCAGGGCAAGGAGTAGGGCGCCCAGGAATGCCAACAGGGAAAGGAGTCTTACTTTTCTCATGGGTATCTGTTTTGTTTTTTTTGACAAGCAAATATAGTGGATAAGCGTTGTTTGTCGGGGAAAACACGATGGACAATTGGTGGACAAACATCTTTTTTACTATCTTTGTGTCATGGGAAGAGGTATTTTGATTGTCGTTTTGTTGCTTGGCTTTTTAAGGGGCTTCGCCGAGAAGCCGGTCAGCTCCTATTGGAAGCCGGTCGACCCTGTGTTCGATTCGATTGCTGCCGTGCTGGAATTGGAATTTATCGAGGGTGATGATGCACTGAGTCGTGACTCGCTCATACAGGAACTTTACCGAAAGGCCGGGGACAATCCCGGGAAAAAGGTGTATCGCTGGCGAGCCAAGTTCTGGGACGCCCGGGCCCAACTCAAAAAGAACAATTCCGACTCTACCCTCCGGTTGATCGACGAGGCTTATAACGAGGTGGATTCGGTGAGATATACCTATGATTTCATGCGCATTTTCCACTTGTGGAGTGTCATGAACAAGGAGCAACCGCATGTGACCTATGGCCATCTGAAACGGATTGCGGGGTATTATGCCCACACCGGCAACCTCTTCATGCTGGCCCATGCCTATATCGACATGGGGAATATATTGAGCCGGGTGAAGGATTACCCCAAGGCTTTGGAGTATTTCCAGAAGGCCGATGCCTACTATCGGGAATTGGGCGAGGCGATTTATCGGGCGAAAAATCAGTTGAACATATCGAATGTACTGTTCTTGATGGGCGAGACCTCTCGTTCCGACCAGATTTTGCACGGGTTGTTGCGCAACCCCGTGTGTGTAGGGGATACCGCTTTTCATATCAGCACGTTGCTGTCGTTGACCGAGCATGATATTGCCCGAAGCGAAAAGTATGTTACCGAGGCTTACCGCTTGTCGACGGCGTTTGCCAACCGGGGGCTCTCGATTCAATCCGAATATTTCCTGGGGCGTTATTATCAAGATGCCCGCAATCCGGCCCGGGCTTTATCGTATTATCGCATGGCAGTTCGACAAATGGACAAGCGTAATATCGACCTGGTGGTGCCGGCCATGAAGAGCATGTCGGACTGCTTTGCCTCTCTGCATCAAACCGATAGCGCCTATTTTTATCTGAATCGCTACGAACATTACAAGGATTCGCTGGACCAGATCAACAGCCTGGCCGAGATTCGACACTTGGAGAGCCGGGCAGCCATCGAGAAGCAGGAGATGGAGTTGCAGCAGGCCGAGGAGCGAAACTGTTTCCGGCTTGTACTGGTCGGGGTGGGGGGAGCCTTGATTCTTTGTCTGGCTGTTTTCATCTGCTATGTCTTTTGGAAGAGATCCCGCGACGAGCAGGTGAAAAAGCAGATGAAGGAGCTTGAAAACAAGGAACTTACCATGCGGCTGGAACATGAGACTCTGCAAAAGGACTATTTCAAGATG
Organism: Barnesiella viscericola DSM 18177; assembly: GCF_000512915.1. GTDB lineage: Bacteria > Bacteroidota > Bacteroidia > Bacteroidales > Barnesiellaceae > Barnesiella > Barnesiella viscericola. The sequence goes on along the minus strand of NZ_CP007034.1, from coordinate 830,764 downwards.
GAGGTGGAGTCGAAAGATCGTGAACTGGCCTCCAATTCGTTGATTATCATGGAGAAGAACCGGGCCTTGAAGTCACTGGTCGAGGAGTTGGAACGGGAGAAGGCGATGGGGAACATCACACCGGGCGTGGCCTCGCAAATCGGGCACAATGTGAAGATTCACCTGGGTAGCGGCAACGAGTGGGACTTCTTCAAGATGCAGTTTGTCAAGGTTCACCCCGAGTTTTTCGTACGCCTGAAAGCCCTGTGCCCCACCATTACCGAGGGGGAGTTGAGGTTGTGTGCCTATATCCGCACCGGCATGGAAATCAAACACATTGCACAGATGCTCTCGTTGCAGCCCGAGAGCGTGAAGAAGAGCCGTTACCGGTTGCGACAGAAGTTGCAACTCGGCAAGGAGGATTCGCTCGAAGACTTTTTACGGAATATTTAAGCACACTTTTCCAGAAGCCGCTCCCGGTTTATCGACTGTCCGCTGAGGTACAGGATTATCGCTTGCACAGTAGTTTGAAGTCGCAATACTGGCAGTGCAACTCCTCGGTTGTCTGGGTGAAGGGGCGGCCGAGGTCGAAAATTTCGTCGAGGCAGGCGGTGAGGCATTGGTCGAAATCGGCAGCCACCCGGTCGAAATCGGTAAACGGCTCCTTCTCGTACTTGATGTTCCACTCGAACTTGTCGAAGAGGTTGCGTATGATGTAGATGGCCGGGTATATGGGCGATGCCGGGTGGTAGTTCTCCCGGTACAGTTTGCAGTAAAGCAGCACTTGCAGTATGGCCTTGCGGCGCTCGGTCGCCGAGCTGTCGAAGAGCTCCCCGACCGACTGGAAGTCGAGCCGCTCCTTTCCCGTCTTGTAATCGACAATGCGGATACGGCCGTTGCACTCGTCCACCCGGTCGATAAACCCTTTCAGTTGCACGGCCCGGTGGTGGCTGATGGGAGCCTCGCCCGTGATGCGCAACTCGGAAGCCCGGTAGACGAAGGGGGTGAGCGCACGATCCTTTTCGAGAGTCTTGTCGATGAGTTTGAGGATAATCTCGCCCGTGAGGTAGTCGTAGCCCGTGAGCGCCTTGGGGTGTTGCGGCGTCTTGTAGTAGTCGTTGGCAAAGCAGATTTCGAGGTAGTGGGTGAGCAGGGCTTTGTCCTTGCGCACGGCGTCGATGTGGTCGGCCGTGACGGTCACCTGTTCGCGGTCGCCCTTGATGCGGTCGTAGATGCGTTGCATCATGCCGTGGTAGATGCTGCCGAAGGTGCCGCTGTCGACACTCTCGGCCACGTCGTCGGGACGTTCGAGCCCCTCGATATATTGCAGGTAAAATTGCAGGGGGCAGTTCAGATAGCGGTTGATGGCACTGGCTGAGAGGGCGCTCTTCCCGCCCGAGAGGAAATCGGCCAGTTTCTGTTCGATGCCGTAGCGGTGCTTGTCGACCGTGATGGTCGTGGGCGAGAAGGTGGCGATGTCGCAGTTGACCTGAATCTCGCGAATAGGCACGCGGTAGTGGTATTTCAACTGGTAGATATAGCGGCTCACCTCGCCGCTTTTGAGCCCTTCGGCCCGGCTGTCGTAGAGCAGATACACCCGCTTGGCCCGGCTAATCATGCGGTAGAAATAGTAGGCGTAGATGCTGTCCTGATGTTCGGTCGTGGCCATGCCGAAACCGCGTCGCAGGTTGTAGGGAATGAAGGAGGCCGCCACCTTCTTCACCGGGAATACCCCCTCGTTCATCGAGAGAATGATGAGGTTCTCGAAATCGAGTGCCCGTGTTTCGAGCACACCCATGATTTGCAGACCCGAGAGGGGCTCGCCCCGGAAGGGTATCGAAATCGAAGCGGCCATCTTCCCCAACAGCCGGAAGAAGGTGTCGACACTCATGGCGATGTGTTGCTCGGTCATCACGTCGCGCAACCGCTTGATGGTGATGTAGTAGTGGTACATGAACTCCCGCTCTACGGCCGAGAAGCCTACGGGTGAGTTATCGTCGTCGGTCACCTCGTCGGCCGGGGCATCTTGTTGCAGGTATTCGAGCAGGCGGGTAAGGTAGTCGGCCGCCTCGTCGGCTGTGGTGGGAATGCGGAACAGCAACTCGATGAGCGGGTGATGTCCCAGTTCGACAGGGGAGACGAAGGCCCGGTTGTTGTCGTTGATGAATGTGGTGATGCGATGCGCCTCGTCGCCCAGACGTGAGGCGATGAAGCGATGCCCCAGCAGTTGCTTGACGTCGATGTGATAGAAACGCGGGTCGCCCTTGGTGAAACGTATGTGGCGTTGCATCTGGAAGACCGAATCCATGAGAGCCGCTACCGTGGTATGTTGCAGCGTGTAGCCCATGGTGATGTTGACCGTCGTGATGTCGGACGGAATGGAGTAGAGCATGGGCAGCAGCAACTCCTCGTCGGGGAGGACGATAGCCGTGTCGATGGCCCGTTCGGGCGAAAGCAGTTTCTCGTCGATGAGCTGTTGCAGAATGTCGGTTGCCTGCTTGGCCTGCCCCACGGCCGACGGTATCGAGATGAGCTCGATCTGGGGTGTCTCGTCGATATGCTCGTCGATTACGATTTTCGAGGGAAAGCGCCGCTTGTTGTCGTTGAGGAAGAAGGCCGCCTTGTTGTACGAGTCTTGCAGGGTAGGGGCGTAGTAGTCCCAGTAGAAGTCGCCCTGCCCCGTGTCGCGCAGATACTCCATGAATACCCGTTCGGCCTCGGTGATGGCGTTGAACCCCACGAAGACCACCTGCGTGTAGGGCAGGTCGAGCGGCTCTTTGCGGCGGCACCGCTCGGCCACCTCGCGGAAAATCATGCCTTCGTAAGCCTTGTTCCGGTCGGCCAGGTCTTGCCGCAGCCGGGTGTAGAGGTCGTAGAGAATCTGCCACAGTTGAATGAACTGCTGCTTGTTGTCGCTCTCGGTCGAGGGGAAGAAGAGGTGCCCCCAGAAACGTTTGATGATTTCAATCTGTTCGTCGGTAAGGTAAAATTCGTCAATCTCTTTCAGGTCGTGAATGTTGGTGTAGAGCTGGCGGGCGTCGACCATATACTTGTCCACGTCGTCAAAGTCGCCCAGCAACATGTCGCCCCAGAAGACAAAGTTGTCGAAGGTCTCGTCGCTCTGTCGCAACTCGATATACCGCTTGTAAAGCATCACCAGCAGACTGATGCGGTCGATGGCCGTGTAGGGCGACAGCTCGGCCAGGAGGTCGTTGATGGTGGTCACCCGGGGCGAGAAGAGCGGCTTGCCCGCCACCTCGGCCAGGTATTTCTGGAAAAAGATGCCGCTTCGCCGGTTGGGAAAGACAAAGGCGAGTTGCGAGATTTCGGAGCCATAGCGTTGATAAAACGCCTGGGCTATGCGGTATAGAAACGGAGTCATATCGGGACGGTACGGTTTTACCCTACAAGTTTACGGTTTTTTATCCACATGGTGAAATCTGCGGGCAAAAATGAAAGGACTCAGGTTCCTTTATGACCCGCATTGTTCAATTTCTCAATCGGGTTGTTGCGGGTGTCGTGGTAAAAGTTTTACCTTTGTTTTTACAAAAACTTGTAGAGGAGGTGAATTGGTTTATATTTGAATAATTGTGTATGATTCTGAAATAATCCCGATTATGAATAAGAAAATAATTTCCCTGTTGGCCCTGTTGTTGGTGTGGTGTACAGCCGGCGCGCAAGAGGTGTTTGAAAAGAGAGTCTATGTGTCGTCTGCGGGCGACAGCCTGTTGTATCGGGTACTGCCCCCCGAGAATTTGAAGAAGGGCAAGAAATATCCGCTGGTCCTGTTCCTGCACGGGGCCGGCGAGCGGGGCAATGACAATGAGAAACAGTTGACGCACGGCGGGCAGATGTGGCTCAACCCGGTGAACCGCGAGAAACACCCGGCTTTTGTGCTGTTTCCGCAGTGTCCGTCCGACGGATATTGGGCCTATATGGCTCGCCCTACCTCTTTCATGCCCGCCGAGATGCCGGTGGAGGTACCCCTTTCGCCGATATTCCAGGCCGTGAAGGAGTTGCTGGATACCTATCTGGCCCGGCCCGAAGTAGACAAGAGCCGCATTTACGTCATGGGACTCTCCATGGGTGGTATGGGCACGTTCGACATGGCCGTGCGCTATCCCGATATTTTCGCGGCCGCTATCCCCATTTGCGGCTCGGTGAATCCTGAGCGGCTGAAAGCGGCAAAGCGTGTGAAGTTTCACATCTTTCACGGCGATGCCGACGAGGTGGTTACACCCGAGGGCTCCCGTCAGGCCTACAAGACCTTGAAGACCGTTGGGGCCGATGTGGAGTATATCGAGTTCCCCGGCTGTAATCATGGAAGCTGGAATCCAGCCTTCAACTATCCCGGGTTTATGGACTGGCTGTTTGCCCAGAAGAAAAAGAGATAATGGCATTTCGTTAGCCGCAGGGCGCTCCCAATCGGGGGCGCCCTGCGGCTATCCGTTTTAATCAATCGTCCTTGCTTTCTGCTCACCTTTCATTATATATAGGCGACGGCGCGAGATAAAAAATATCTGAAACGATGTTTCGATATTTTATTCTCCACTCATCTTTTCGTATCTTTGTCGGCTGATAAAACGAGAAATATGATATCGATAGAAGGACTTTCGGTTGCTTTTGGTGGAAATACGTTGTTCGATAACATCACTTATGTCATCAACAAACGTGATCGCATCGCCTTGGTCGGGAAGAACGGGGCGGGCAAATCGACCATGCTGAAAATCATAGCCGGGTTGCAGGCGCCTACCTCGGGCCGGGTGAATATGCCGAAAGATCTTACCGTGGGGTATCTGCCTCAGCAGATGAACCTGACCGACTCCCGCACCGTGATGCAGGAGGCCGAGCAGGCTTTTGCCCACATCTTTGAATTGCAGGCGCGCATCGAGCGCATGAATACCGAACTGGCCGAACGAACCGACTACGAGTCGGACGACTACCAGGAGCTTATCGAGCGGGTATCCAACGCCAACGAGCAACTCTCGCTCATCGGGGCGGCCAACTATCAGGCCGAAATCGAAAAGACCTTGATTGGCTTGGGCTTCACGCGCGACGATTTCAATCGCAATACCTCGGAGTTCAGCGGGGGCTGGCGCATGCGCATCGAGCTGGCCAAGCTGCTGTTGCAGCGCCCCGACGTGCTGCTGCTCGACGAGCCTACCAACCACCTCGACATCGAGTCGATACAGTGGCTCGAAAATTTTCTGGCCACGCGTGCCAATGCCGTGGTGCTGGTTTCGCACGACCGCGCCTTTATCGACAACGTGACAACTCGCACCATCGAGATTTCGATGGGACACATCTACGACTATCAGGTCAACTATTCGCACTATGTCGTTCTGCGGCAGGAGCGTCTCGAACAGCAACGCCGTGCCTATGAGAACCAACAGAAACAGATACAGGACACCGAGGCCTTTATCGAGCGCTTTCGCTACAAGGCAACCAAGTCGGTGCAGGTGCAGTCGCGCATTAAGCAACTGGCCAAACTCGAACGGGTGGAGGTCGACGAGGTAGACACGTCGCACCTGAATTTGAAATTTCCCCCGGCTCCCCGCTCGGGCGACTATCCCGTCATTGCCGAGGGGGTGGGCAAGAGCTATGGCGACCACCTGGTCTTTGCCGATGCCACCTTTACCATCAAGCGGGGCGAGAAGGTAGCTTTCGTGGGCAAGAACGGTGAGGGTAAGTCGACGATGGTCAAGTGCATCATGGGCGAGATACCCTTCACCGGTACTTTGAAGATAGGGCACAACGTGAAGATAGGCTACTTTGCCCAGAACCAAGCGAGCCTGCTCGACGAGTCGCTCACCGTGTTCGAAACCATCGACCGAGTGGCCGTGGGCGATATACGCACCAAGATACGCGACATCTTGGGCGCCTTCATGTTTGGCGGCGAAGCGTCGGACAAGAAGGTGAAGGTGCTCTCGGGTGGCGAACGTACGCGGCTGGCCATGATACGCCTGTTGCTCGAACCGGTCAACCTGCTTATTCTCGACGAGCCTACCAACCACCTCGACATGCGCACCAAAGATGTGTTGAAACAGGCCATACGCGACTTCAACGGCACGGTGATTGTGGTTTCGCACGACCGCGAATTCCTCGACGGACTGGTGTCGAAGGTCTATGAGTTCGGGGGCGGACGGGTGCGTGAGCACCTGGGCGGCATCTACGATTTTCTCGAAAGCCGCAAACTCGAATCATTGCGCGAACTCGAACAGCGCAATCCCGCACCGCCTGCGGCCGATAAAAAGGCTACGGCTCCGAAAGCCGAGGCCTCGGCATCTGCCATTTCGGCTGGGAATGAGGGCTCGAAACTCTCGTATGAGGAGCAGAAGGAATTGGCACGGCGTTTGCGGAAGGCAGAAAAGGCGGTGGCCGATGTCGAAAAGGAGATTGCCGACCTCGACGCGCAGATTGCCAGCCTCGAAGAGAAGCTGGCTACTCCCGATGGGGCTGCCGATACCACCCTCTATGAACAGCACGGGCAGTTGAAGAAACAGCTCGACGACGCCATGTGGCGGTGGTCCGAGGCCTCCGAGTCGTTGGAACAGTTGCAGAAACAGAATAAATGAGACACATAAATAAATGTATTGTAAAATGAAAAAAGTAATGATTTTATCGTTTGCAGCAGCCTTGATTGCTACGGGCTGCACCAGCAAATCGGTGACAAAGACGCCGGGTATCGACCTTACCAACCTCGATACGACGGTAGCCTGCGGCGACGATTTCTATGAGTATGCCTGCGGCGGCTGGATGAAAAAAAATCCGTTGAAACCCGAGTATGCCCGCTACGGTTCGTTCGACCAGTTGCGGGAGAACAACCAGGAGCAAATCCGTGTGCTCTTCGAGGAGTTGGGTAAACAGAAGGCCGAACCGGGCAGTGTGGCCCAAAAGATTGGCGACCTCTACAACATGGGGCTGGACAGTGTGCGCTTGAATCAAGAGGGTGCAGCTCCTATCGCCGACGAACTCAAACGCATTCAATCGCTCTCGGGCAAAGAGGCTGTGAGCGCCATGATCGGTGAGATGCACCGCACCATGTCGGCTCCGTTCTTTGCCATCTATGTCGATGCCGATGCCAAGAACAGCTCGATGAATCTGGCCGGTTGGTATCAGGCTGGCATGAACATGGGCGACCGTGACTACTATGTGGTTGACGACGAGAACAACCGCAAGATTCGCGACAGCTACCGCAACTACATCAAAACCCTCTTTACCCTGGCCGGGTACAGCCAGGAGGCTGCCGAGCAGGCTGCCGCTACGGTGCTGAAAGTGGAGACCGCTATTGCCAAGGCCGCTTTCACCCGCGAAGAGTTGCGTGATCCGCAGGCTGGCTACAACGTGATGACGGTGGCCGAGTTGAAGAAACAGTGCGACGGACTCGACTGGGACGTCTACTTCAATACCGTAGGCCTCGACAGCTTGCAGAAGATCAACATCGGTCAGCCCCGTACGCTCAAAGCCGTGAACGAACTGCTTAAAACCCTGAGCGAGCAGGAGATGCGCGACTATCTGGCCTTCAACTGCATCGACGGTGCAGCTCCCTATCTGAGCGACGATTTCGTGAATGCCCGCTTCGATTTCTACTCCAAGACCCTGTCGGGTAAAGAGCAGATTGAACCGCGTTGGAAACGGGCTCTTAATGTAGCCAACGGCGTGCTGTCGGAGGCTGTGGGCGAAATGTATGTAGCCAAGTATTTCCCGCCCGAAGCCAAGGAGCGCATGGTACAGCTTGTGGCCAATTTGCAGACGGCTTTGGGTCAGCATATCGACAGCCTCGAATGGATGAGCGACGAGACCAAGGCCAAAGCTCATGAGAAGCTGAATGCCTTCTATGTAAAAATCGGTTATCCCGACAAATGGCGCGATTACAGCGGCCTGACCATCGACCCCAAGGAGAGCTACTATGCCAACGTGCGTCGTGCCGCCGAGTTTGAGACGCTCTATTCACTCAAAGATGAGGGAAAACCCGTCGACAAGACCAAGTGGTTCATGAGCCCGCAAACGGTGAATGCCTACTACAATCCCAGCTCCAACGAGATTTGCTTCCCGGCCGGTATTCTGCAACCGCCCTTCTTTAATTTCGATGCCGACGATGCCGTCAACTACGGTGGTATCGGGGTAGTAATCGGCCACGAAATGACCCACGGGTTTGACGACCAGGGCCGTCAATTCGACAAGGACGGAAACTTGAACGACTGGTGGACTCCTGCCGATGCCGAGCAGTTTAACAAACGGGCCGAAATTCTGGCCAAACAGTACGACAACATCATCGTGCTCGACACGGTTCATGCCAACGGTCACTTCACTCTGGGTGAGAATATTGCCGACCACGGAGGTCTGCGTGTAGCCTATACCGCCTTCCGTAATTCGCTCAACGGGGTAGAGCCTGCTCCGATCGACGGCTTCACGGCCGACCAGCGTTTCTACCTCTCTTATGCTACGCTGTGGGCCGGGAACATTCGCGATGCCGAAATTCTGCGTCTGACCAAAATCGATCCCCACTCGCTGGGTCGCTGGCGTGTAAATGCTGCTCTGCGCAATATCGACTCCTTCTTCAAGGCGTTCAATATCAAAGAGGGTGACCCCATGTATCTGGCTCCCGAAGATCGGGTAATCATTTGGTAAATCGCATAGCCTGATTTCTATGATACGTCAAGGGCCAACCGGAATATTCCGGTTGGCCCTTTTTATTATATCTGTCGGTTGGTTAATCAGGTGGTGTATTGGAGTATTTGCAGCAGGTCGGCCTCGACGAGGTTGAGCCGCTTTTGTATGCGGTATAGCGGGACATTCAACTTTTCCGATATGTCTTCGTCGCTGAACCCTTTTTCACGCAGTTGGCAGACGAGGCGTTGCAGGTCGTCCATCTTTTCGGCGATGAGGAGCAGCTCCTGGTCATATAAATCTTCGGCTGTGACGGCCCGCAAATAGGGCTCCATCTCCGACCGCGTTGCGCAAGACTGGCGGTATAACTTCACTATATTTTTATAATCGTGAACGAAAATAGAGAGAAGTATTTTGAAAAAAAATGGCTTGAGTCTTGGAGACAACATAAACTTTTTTATATTTTAGACGTATATATAAAGACCTTCGCCTAATTCATTCGTAAAAAGATGTCTTACTTGCTTTCCTCGAATGTCGTGTATTACACTTATTAGGCGAAGGCACTAAAAAATCCTTCTTCCCACGTGGTGTGCAACACACGATTTTTTCCCAAGATAAGCAAGTAAGACGATTCAAAAATAAAAAATAGATTTGAATAAAAAGGGGAGCTCGATTCCCTTTTTTCAAGAAAAGTGGGATTTTATCTCCTGTGTACTAATTAAATAGATTGAAACTTATTTCGATGGTTTATTGTGGCGAGGGAGAACATGCCGCTTCTCCCCTGGCAAGGGGTACCGTCCGTGATGAACCGTCTGGCTTTAAAACAAGAATCCCGGCCCACAGGGCCGGGATTCTGTATGTCTGGGAGGGTCATACTGCGATGACCTTCTGATGGGTTATTGCGACGGTTAGAAAACGATAGCCTTTACACCGTTGACGATATAGATGCCGGCAGGCAGGCTGATGGGGTTGCTGCCCTCGACGATTTGTGTGCGGAGCACCTCCATACCCGTCATGGAGTAGATGGCAATCTCTTCGGCTTTGTCCGAGAGTACAACAATTTCGCCTTTACCGCTGATGACCTTCATCTCGTTCAGGGTTGCGCTGCTTACACTCAAATTCTCGCCTTGGGCAGACAAGTCGGTAATCTCCCATTGGGCCGAGTCATCGGAATTACCTCCACCAATGTATTTGAAGGCGATGCGGACCGGAGCTTGCAGCTCGTTGTGCGATATTGTACCCGATTCGGTCCATGTTTCCTTTGCAGAAGGCCATTGGGCTTGCGAGGTAATATCGGTCCAGGTAGCTTCGTTGGGATCGTCCATGGTGAGGGGATCGAAATCGAACGAGATGAGCATTGCCAGAGCCGGGCCTTCGTATTTGGTCCACGACGAGAAGGAGAACTCGATGCTCGAAGCTGCTACGGCAGGCGATACCAACCAGGTTTCGCTCTCGCCCTTACCAAAACCTTTGGCTACTACACCATATTTCGGATCGGACTCCCAAGCCATGTTGCCTTTTACCGAATAGTTGAGCCAGTCGCCCAAGCCGCTCTTGAAGTCGATGGAGTAGGGCAGAGTTACCAAATTGTTGAGTACGGTTAATGTATAGCTAACGACAGCACCCTCATACGAGTCGTTGGCTGCCACTGAGGCCGAGATCTCGGTTTCGCCGGCAGCTACCAACGTCACGAGGCCGTTGTTGTCGATGGTTGCCACACCGGTGTTGGAGCTGGCATATACGATGGGACTTGTCGATACCGTGGTGGCCCGGCTTGCGAATGTAGCTCCGGCAGTAAAGATTTTGGTCTTGTTGCTGCCGTCGGTGAAAGCCAGTTGGGCCGAGGGGAGTCCCGATTCTTCCAATTTGAACAGGGCGGGAACGTAGTAGCCTTCACTGGTAACATTATTCTCGACATAGGGCCCGAATGCGTTGTTTCTCTCTCCTGTTTCTTTGTTTAATACCGAGTTGTTCAATAAGATGCAACGGATTTTGGTGTCAGGGTCGCTGACGTTGGCATTGATGGTATTGACATTTTTCAGTAAGATGCCGTTGTCACCGTTCTCGGCCTTCCACTGGTCTTTGGTTACGTCGCTGTTGGCCGTCGTGTTGTACGTGAAGTTGGTACCGCTGGCATATCCTACAATGTTGTTACCGTTCTTGATGGTGATAATGCCATTGGCTACCTCAAATTCAAATACAAGGCTCTTGTCCGGGTCGACCATCGATGATTCGTCACCGGTGATTTCGAGATCTACGGGAACAAATTTCTTATTGCTGCCGAATTCGTTACTCATGGCTTTTTTGTTGGCGATGAGCATGTATGAACCGGTTGTAATCTCGTCCGCCGAGTTTACTTTGGTGAACGTGCCGACACCCGGATAGGCTGCCTGCGAGGTAAATGTACCCACCGATAGGGCGGCGAGCAATACCCATGAAGAAAGTGTAAAGTTTTTCATAAGCTATATTTTAGTTAGTGTAGAATAAATAATTTAACTGCCACAAATATATTAAAAAAAGAAAATAAATCTCCATACAGAGAGATTTATTTTCTGTGACAAAATCGTGTTAATTCGGTGACACCGCTCAAAGCCCCTTTTCCAGCGTAATAAGAGGGGTTTCGGGGGTCTGATAGAGTATGACATGCGTATCGTCCATTGGATAGAACCCGGTCACTTGGTCGAGTGCCGAGAGAAAGTTTTGCTCGGTATCCATTTCGGGACACATTTTGCGGGTAGCCGCCACCTGAGTAAACGTGATGCCATAGGGGGTGTCGTCCAGCGCGATGTGCCCGAACAAGCGGTTGCAACCGGCAAAACCCGATAGTTTGGCCTCGGGAATGTCGATAACCAAGACCGGCTGCTCGTCGGGAACCGGGGTACCGTTGATTGCGGTAACCTTCCAGGGCCCGTTCAAGAGATAGGTCATTCGCTTGACAAGGGTCATGACCGTCCTGCCCCGTCGGTTACAGAGCTTGATGCTCAGGTCGTGGTTGTCGGCCCGTTTGTAGGAACGGGTGTGGTTGAGGGCATTGAGCACGGCCCGGTCGGTAACCTCGGGGCGGCACACTTTTGAGGTGGAGATGAGCGACCCGAATTGCAGTTCGTTCTCGTCGCCGAGGGTGAAGGTACCGTTTATCACGTTGCACCCGTCGCTGCCATAGAGGCGGCCGTTGGTCAGGTCGAAAGTGAGTTCGACCGGTTCATCACCTACCACTTCGTGGCGTTCGGCACTCTTGACAATCCAGGTGCCGTCGAACTCTTCGCGGGATATGGCGGGCGCTTGGCGGACAGTGGCGGTAGCCTCGGCCTCGGGCTTGGGTGTGTCCACGCTTTTTTGAGCCGTTCTACACGAGGTCACCGATGCCAGCAGGAGTGTCGACAGGAGGAGAAAACTGTATTTTGTCATCATCTGTTTGGTTTAGTCGTTGGGTATAGGTATAGCGGTTTGGCTTGTTTTGTTTCTCGGGTTACGTATCTTGGTTTACTCCTCGTTCCGTTTGGGGAACCGGGTGGGGCGAATGAGCAGCCGCAAGGTGGCGTTGTAGGTAAAGTAGTACCAGCACCAGTTGAGCAGGGTGATGATTTTGTTTTTCATACCCAGTATGGAGATGAGGTGTATTCCCATCCAGGTGAACCAGGCGGGACGACCGTGCAGTTTCAGGTAGGGTAGGTCGGCCACGGCCTTGTTGCGGCCGATGGTGGCCATGCTCCCCTTGTCCTTGTAGCGGAAGGGGGTGTCGAAACTCCCTTTGTTGAGGTTCTTGGCCAGCAGTTCGCTCTGTTGGATAGCCACCTGTGCCACTTGCGGGTGCCCCTTGGGGTAGTCCTTCTCGGTGAGCAGGGCTATGTCGCCGATGGCAAAGATGTGGTCGCACCCCTTGACGCGGTTGTATTCGTCGGTGAAGATACGCCGTCCCCGTCCGATGGATTCTTCGGGTATCCCTTTCAGGGGTTCGCCGGTGATTCCGGCCGTCCAGATGAGGGTGTGGCATTTCAGCTGTTCGCCGTTGTCGAGGTTCACATAGGTGCCGTCGAACGATTTCATGGTGTGTCCCGTGATGACCTCGACTTCGAGCTCTTCGAGGTATTGCCGCGATTTGGCCGAGGCTTCGGGGCTCATATTCTGCAAGAGGCGGTCTGAACCTTCGACGATGACGACGCGCATGTCGCAAGGACTGATTTCGGGGTATTCCCGAGCCAGAATGTACTTCTTCATTTCACCCAAAGCACCCGCAATCTCTACACCGGTGGGACCTCCCCCCACGACGGTAAAGCAGAGCAGCGTGCGGCGCGATTCGGCATCGGCACAGGTGCAGGCGCGCTCCAGACAGAATAGTATTTCGTTCCGCAGCCTGATGGCTTCGGCCGTCGATTTCAGCGTATATACCCGTTCCCGCAGTTCGGGCATGTTGAAAAAGTTGTTGGTCGTTCCCGTGGCCAGAACCAGGTAATCGTAGTGGATTTTGCCCGTGTTGGTCACCAGTTCCTGTTTCTGGGTGTCGACCGACAAGGCCTCGCCCATGTGGAAGCGCACGTGGCGCAGTTTGCGCAACTCCTTCCGGAAGGGGAAACAGATGGCGGCCGGCTCGAGACCCGACGAGGCGATTTGATAGAACAGGGGAGGGAAGCCGTGGAAATTCTTCCGGTCGACCAGCGTCACGCTGTATTTCGTGTGGTCGATTCGTTTGGACAAGAGGAACCCGGCAAAGCCGCCTCCCACGATAACGATATGTTTCAACTCTTTTTCTTCGGTTTTGTTTGTGGTCATGTCAATGCAAATTTAGTCTGCAAAGATAGTGAAAGGCGAGAGTAGAGACAAACGGAAAACACAGTTTTCAAGTTTGGCTATACCAAGCCGTATCCTATTTTCGTGAAACAAAGATAGCAAAAGGCGAGAGTAGAGACAAACGGGAAACCCGGTTTTCAAGTTTGGCTATACCAGGCCGCATTCTGTCTTGCTCAAAGATCGAAAAGTTTTTCGGGCTTTTATATAAGACAGCCGATCGTAAAAAATGTTCAGGAAGCGGCTCTGAAAAGAAAAAACTTATAAAATTTTCACGGGTTTGCGATGGTTTCTTATTATTTGCTTACATTTGTCTGATAATCATGCCGTGCTTTTCATGAAACTTATACATAAGTCCTGTATCATATTGCTGTTGCTTTCGTTTACCTCTCTCTTGTCGGTGGCTCAAATCAACACCGACCGGGTGATGAACATCGGGCGTAACGCACTCTATTTTGAAGATTATATCCTGTCGATGCAATATTTCAACCAGGTCATCAAGGTGAAACCCTACATGGCCGAACCCTATTTCTATCGGGCCGTGGCCAAGCTGAGCCTCGACGATTTCAAGGGGGCCGAGGAGGATTGCAGCCTCTGTATCGAGCGCAACCCCTTTATCGTGAATGCCTATCAGGTGAGAGGTATTGCCCGGCAGACCCTCGGCGATTATCAAGGGGCCATCGACGATTACACGGCCGGTCTTCGCTATGCCCCCGAGGACCGTACCTTTTTAAATAACAAGGCCATAGCCGAGGTACAGTTGAAAAAATACGACGAGGCCGAGAAGAGTTTCGGAAAACTCATAGCTCTGCACCCCAACTACTACAATGGTTATATGAGCCGTTCGCAGTTTTATTTGGAGACGGGCGATACCATCAAGGCTTTGGCCGACATCGACAAGGCTATCTCGATTGACAAGTACATGTCAGGGGCCTATGCCCAGCGCGCCATTATCAAGGTCTTGCACGATGCCGACTACGACTCGGCGCTGGCCGATATGAACGAGGCCCTGCGGCTCGACCCCAAGGAGGTGTCGTACTATTTCAACCGGGCTCGTATCAAATACCACCAGGACGATCTGCAAGGGGCGATGGCCGACTATGACCACATCTTGCAACTCGACCCCGGCAACACGATGACCTATTACAACCGCGGTCTGCTGCGCATGCAGGTGGGTGAACGCAACAAGGCCATATCGGACTTCTCGGCGGTAATCAAGGCCGAGCCCGACAACTACTTCGCCATCTACAACCGGGCCTTGCTCTACGACATGATAGGCAGTTACAGCAAGGCGATTGCCGACTTCAACGTGGTGCTGGAACAGTATCCCGACTTTGCCGCCGGTTTCTTTGCCCGCTCCGAAGCCAAACGCAAGATGGGCGACATGAAGGGGGGCGAAAAGGATTTCATGCTGGCACTCGACTTGCAGAAGAAGACCAAGTACGATCCCATCGACGAGGCTACGGCTGCGGCCGGCACGACCGGCAAGGCGTCGGGGCAGGCGGCCGACGAGCGTTCCGAGTCGGACAAGAACATCAACAAGTTCAACCAGATACTTGTGGCCGACGCCCACACCGAGTATAAACCCGAGTATGAAAACAAAATCAGAGGCCGCGTGCAGGACCAGGACGTGCAGGTGTCGATACAGCCCATGTATGTGCTCACCTATTACGAGCGTCCCGATGCCGTGCGTCAGAATATCTACTACGTCAAGGAGCTGGAAGAGCTCAACGACACTCATGTATTCGCCAAGAAGCTGCTGCTGACCAACTCGGAGGCCGCCCTGCTCTCCGACCAGGTGAACTACCACTTTGCCTCGATTAACGACTACTCCCGGTTGATAGAGATCAACCCCTCCAATCCCTTGTCCTATTTCGGGCGGGCCATCGATTTCATGCTTGTGCAGGATTTTGCCAGCGCTCTCGACGACCTGAACAAGGCGGTGATGACCAGCAACAACTTCACGATGGCCTATTTCCTGCGGGCGGTGGTGCGGGCCAAGCAAATCGAGTATGAGTTGTCGACCGCCTCGTCGCAGGACCTCGACTTCCAGGCCAAGCGTAAAACCGACTCCAACGACTTTGCCGCGATGGGTATCGCTTCGTTGGGCGGCGAGAATCTGAAAATGGAGTATGAAATGGTGCTGCGTGACTATGAAAAGGTCATCGAAGATGCTCCCCGTTTTATCTATGCCTACTACAACCGGGGCAATCTGCGCTGTTCGCAACAGGACTACCGGGGCGCCATAGCCGACTATACCAAGGCAATCGAGTTGCGGCCCGATTTCGGCGATGCGTACTACAACCGCGGGCTCGTCTATCTGAAACAGGGGAACACCGCTGCGGGTACCGCCGACCTGAGTAAAGCCGGCGAGTTGGGCGTCGTGGCCGCCTATAATTTGCTGAAACGTCTGAGCGATTAAAAGATTTTTGTAATTATTCCTGTTCGTAATGAAATAATTATTACTTTTGTGCCTTGGAAAAAACGGCGCCACAGGCGTCGTGCTTCAATGTGTACAAGTCAAACTGAAAGATATAAAGGATAGAAACAATGATTAAGATTACATTTCCCGATAATTCGGTAAAGGAATTTGAGTCTGGCATTACCCCTTTGCAAATCGCCGAGAGCATCAGCCCCCGGTTGGCACAGGAAGTCCTCGCCGCCACCGTCAACGGTCAAGAGTGGGACCTCACCCGCCCTGTGAATGAAGATGCGGCTATCAAACTGTTCAAATGGGACGACCCCGAAGGCAAACACGCCTTTTGGCACTCTTCGGCACACTTGTTGGCCGAGGCCTTGCAGGAGCTCTATCCCGGTATCAAATTCGGTATTGGTCCGGCCGTTGAAAACGGATTCTACTACGATGTAGACCCGGGCGACGCTACCATTACCGCCGCCGATTTTCCCACCATTGAGGCCAAGATGCTCGAACTGGCCGGTCACAAAGACCCCATCGTGCGGAAAGAAATCTCGAAAGCCGATGCCCTCGACATGTTTGGCAAGCGGGGTGAAGAGTATAAGGTCGAACTTATCAGCGAACTCGAAGACGGAACCATCACTACCTATACACAAGGCGCATTTACCGACTTGTGCCGCGGCCCGCACCTGCCCAACACCGGGCTTATCAAGGCCGTGAAGATTACTTCGTTGGCCGGTGCCTACTGGCGTGGCGACGAGAAGCGCAAACAGTTGGTACGTGTCTACGGTATCTCCTTCCCCAAGAAGAAGATGCTCGACGAATACCTCGTGTTGCTCGAAGAGGCCAAGAAACGCGACCACCGCAAGATTGGCAAGGAGATGGAACTCTTTGCCTTCTCGCCCAACGTAGGTCCCGGTCTGCCGTTGTGGTTGCCCCGTGGTACCCGGTTGCGCGACCGTCTCGAAGCCATGCTGCGCAAGGTACAGAAACGTTTCGGCTACTTGCAGGTAATCACCCCTCATATCGGTAACAAGATGCTCTATGTGACATCGGGTCACTATGCCAAATACGGTAAGGATTCGTTCCAGCCGATTCACACCCCCGAAGAGGGCGAAGAGTATCTGCTCAAACCGATGAACTGCCCGCATCACTGCGAAATCTATAAAGTATCGCCCCGTTCGTACAAAGACCTGCCTTTGCGCTTTGCCGAGTTCGGTACGGTATACCGTTACGAGCAGAGCGGTGAGCTGCACGGTTTGACCCGTGTACGTTGCTTCACGCAGGACGATGCCCACATCTTCTGCCGTCCCGACCAGTTGAAAGAGGAGTTCCTCAAAGTGATGGATATTATTTTCATCATCTTCAAGGCTCTGAAATTCGATAACTTCGAGGCTCAAATCTCGCTTCGCGACCCCGTTCACCGCGAGAAATACATTGGTAGCGACGAAAACTGGGAGAAGGCCGAGCGTGCCATCGTCGAGGCTTGCGAGGAGAAAGGCTTGAAAGCCCGTGTAGAATATGGCGAAGCCGCCTTCTACGGTCCCAAACTCGACTTCATGGTCAAAGATGCCCTGGGCCGTCGTTGGCAGTTGGGTACGATTCAGGTAGACTACAACCTGCCCGAGCGTTTCGAACTCGAATACACGGGTAGCGACAACCAGAAACACCGTCCTGTCATGATTCACCGCGCACCGTTCGGTTCGATGGAGCGTTTCGTGGCCGTGCTCATCGAGCACACCGGTGGCAAGTTCCCCTTGTGGCTCACCCCCGACCAGGTAGCAGTCCTGCCCATCAGCGCCAAGTTCAACGACTATGCACAACAGGTAGCCAGCCAATTGGCCGAGAAAGATATTCGTGCCATTGTCGACGACCGCAACGAAAAGATAGGCCGCAAGATTCGCGACAACGAGATGAAGCGGATTCCTTATTTGCTGATTGTCGGTGAAAAAGAGGCCGAAAATGGTGAAGTTTCTGTAAGAAAACAGGGCGAAGGTGATAAAGGTTCGATGAAAATTGCTACCTTTGCCGCAAATTTAAATGCAGAAGTAGAAGAATTACTCAAAGAATGGTAATCTGAATGGAGAAAAAACCGCAACCACAACCGCAGCCCGGTAGACCTAACCGGTCTATGCCTGCAAAAAAGAATGACATCAAAGATCAATATCGTGTCAACGAACGTATCCGCTCCAAAGAGGTGCGTTTGGTCGGCGATAATGTAGAGCAGGGTGTATATACCATACAGGAAGCGATGCACATGGCCGACGAGCAAGGTCTCGATTTGATCGAGATTTCACCCAATGCAGTGCCGCCGGTATGCAAGATTCTGGATTATCAGAAATTCCTCTATCAGCAAAAGAAACGGCAGAAGGAGCAGAAGGCCAAGTCGACCAAGATTGTGGTCAAGGAGATTCGTTTCGGGCCGCAAACCGACGATCACGACTACAACTTCAAGTTGAAGCACGCCATCGGGTTCCTCAACGAAGGGGCCAAGGTGAAGGCCTACGTCTTCTTCAAGGGCCGTTCGATTCTGTTCAAGGAGCAGGGCGAAGTGCTGTTGTTGCGATTTGCCAACGACTTGGAGGACTACGGTAAGGTCGAGATGATGCCTGTGCTTGAAGGTAAGCGCATGATTATCATGATCAGCCCCAAGAAAAAATAAGAAGAGATAGCACAAACTATTCATTCAATTATAAAATTAAAATTTAGTAAAATGCCAAAGATTAAAACTAATTCCGGTGCCAAAAAGAGGTTCGCCCTTACCGGAACAGGAAAAATCAAGAGAAAACATGCTTACAAAAGCCACATTCTGACGAAGAAGACCAAGAAGCAAAAAAGAAACCTCACCCACATGACCACGCTGAAAACGGTCGATGTGAACAATGTGAAAGCATTGCTGGGTATGAAATAAGACCTGTCGGGGTTTTGAGTTTTCTCACAAACACAAAAGAGTAGTTTCAAAATTTATTAACCGAATGTTTTTAGCTTGAAGTTTACCTTGAACGGTAGCGCTAACATTCAAAACAAGAAAAACTATGCCAAGATCAGTAAATCACGTTGCTTCAAGAGCAAAAAGAAAAAAAATTCTTAAACTTACCCGCGGTTATTATGGTTCGCGCAAAAACGTATGGACCGTTGCCAAGAACACTTGGGAAAAAGGTTTGACCTATGCCTACCGTGACCGCAAAAACAATAAGCGCAATTTCCGTGCATTGTGGATTCAACGTATCAATGCAGCCGCTCGCCTCGAAGGCATGTCCTATTCGAAACTGATGGGCGCCCTTCACAAAGCCGGCATCGAAATCAACCGCAAGGTTCTGGCCGACCTGGCTATGAACAACCCCGAAGCTTTCAAGGCTATCGTCGAGAAAGTAAAATAAGAAAGACAAACCATCTTCTTATGATAGAGTTAGGGATTCCTCATGGAGAAATCCCTAATTTTTTTTACCGAAATATTTTGTATTCTCAAAGGAAATGTATAGCTTTGTATCAAAGAGAAAGAGAAAGCCCGGTCGTATCAGAGTAGATTGGGAAACTCATCAAAAATTATGAAATACCGAGACACGCTTTCCGTTCCAATGGCGGGCCACAACCTTTCGAGGTATGCTTTGCACGGTGGATTACAAAGGAGCGGAGGCCCTCAAATCCTGTCTTTCGGAGTTTCATCGCATCCTTTGATACGACCCCTTATATAGCCCGGTTCTTGGAGAAGATGCCGGGCTTTCCTTTTTAAAGCATGCGTTTTATTATTTTAGAATAGTTGAAAAAAAGGGATTATGAAACATGTGTTTTTGTGCTTCGTGCTGTTGTTTCTCGGCAGCACGACAGCTGTGTGGGGCGAGACGCTGAGCGAATTGCAGCAGCGCGCCGAAAGTGGGGACTCCGATGCTCAGTATGATTTGGCCATGCGATACTGGGAAGGTAAAGAAGGGGCACCGAAAGATGACAGCAAGGCTTTTTATTGGGCCAAGAAAGCGGCCGAGCAAGGCAATGCCTATGCCCAGTCGTGGGTAGGCTACTTCTATGAAAATGCTTACGGCACCGCACGAGATTTCGGCGAGGCGGCGTACTGGTATCGTCGCAGCGCCGACCAGGGCAACCGCTTCTCGCAGAACAACCTGGGCGAGTGCTACTACTACGGACGGGGTGTCGAGCGGAGTTACGAAAAGGCGGTTTTGTGGTACAAGAAGGCTGCCGACCAGGAGTTCCCTTCGGCCTGCTATAACCTGGGCTGGTGTTACGAAAATGGGGAGGGGGTTGCCTCCAACCGGTCGCTGGCCATCAGTTACTATCGCAAGGCGGCTGCGAGCGGCAATGAGGATGCCCGCCAGCGGCTGTCCAAGCTGGGCCTGTCGGCCGACGGCAGTTCCACAACGTCGGCCTCGACGGCATCCACTTCTTCGTCATCGTCGGGCTCGCATGTCGACCCCTCGACGTTGGCCAATGCCCAGTCGGGAATCGATGTGTCGCAGTATGTGCTGGGGCAGCAGTATTTTGACGATGGGAACTACGAGCAAGCCGTGTACTGGTGGCGTCAAGCCGCAAAACAGGGATATGGCAAAGCCTCGCTGAAATTGGGCGATTGCTATCATGATGGGGTAGGCGTCGACCGCAACGTCACGACGGCGGCTCATTGGTATACCGAGGCGGCTGAACAGGGAGAGCGAGAGGCCTGCTTCAAACTGGGAACCTGTTACGAGACAGGGGGGGGAGTAATCAAGGATTACCAGATAGCCGTCAAGTATTACGACAAAGGCGGGTATCTCACGGCTTCGGCTCTCTGCTCCCGCAAGTGGTTGCAACAATATCGCTCGGGCTTTGACTATGCCGCCGCCACCGCTGGCGAGCTGCGATCGCGGGCCAACAATGGCGACGCGCTGGCGCAGTGTCATTTGGGGTTGCTTCTCTATGCCGACGAGAAAACCACCGAAGCCAAAGAGTGGTTCAAGAAATGTGCCGCCAATACCCGGGCAAACAATTTGTCCAAGACGATTGCCAAAAAATATGTAGACCAGATCGAGGAAGCCGATGAGGAGGCTGCAGAGATGTTCGAGCTCTTCTTCGGATTTTGACCGGGCGGGCACTTGCAGCCTGGCCAAATATCCATAGCGATTTGGCTGTAATTTTTGGGAATAAAATTGTACCTTTGCAGCAGAAACCCGGGTCCGGGGTTGGGCGCGAAGGCCGTGTGTGCATGCCGCTGCCCGCAGGCCTGGTGAGAATCGTTGGAAAAATTGATTAGTCATGGCAGATACTGTAGCACAATTTGAGCATGTAATATCCATTTGTCGGGACCTCTTCGCCAAGAAGCTGAAGGACTATGGGGCTTCGTGGCGCATCTTGCGTCCGCAGTCGCTTACCGATCAGATATTTATCAAGGCAAAGCGTATCAGAAGCATCGAGACGAAGGGCGAAAGCAAAATCGACGAGGGTATTCGTTCCGAATTTATCGGTATCGTCAACTACGGTATCATCGGCCTTATCCAACTGCACTTCGGCTATGCCGATAGCGAGGACATCAGCAACGACGAGGCCTTGGCGCTTTACGACAAATACATGACCGAGACCAAGACCCTCATGTATGCCAAGAACCACGACTACGACGAGGCTTGGCGCAGCATGCGCATCAGCTCGTATACCGATTTGATTCTGACCAAGGTGTGCCGTACCAAGCAAATCGAGGACAATGGCGGCAAGACGCTGGTCTCGGAGGGTGTCGATGCCAACTACATGGACATGATTAACTATTCGTTGTTTGGTCTCATCAAGATAGAGTATGGAGAGCAAGACGATTAACGAGAAACGCAAGGCCCTTTTGATGAAGTGGCTGGTTTTTCTGTTCCGCCTGGTCGTAGGGGGGACATTCGTCTTTTCGGGGTTTGTCAAGGCTCTCGATCCCTATGGCACGGCCTATAAGTTTGAAGACTATTTTGCCGCATTTCACCTCGAGTTCCTCTCGTCGTTCACCCTGCTTTTCTCGGTAGCCCTCTCGGTAGTCGAGTTCCTGCTGGGCGTGCATCTGCTGTTCGGGTCGTATCGCAAGTCCACACCTCGGCTTGTCTTCCTCTTCCTTTGTGTGATGACCCCCCTCACGCTCTATCTGGCCATAGCCAATCCCATATCCGATTGCGGCTGTTTCGGCGACGCCGTCCATTTGAGCAACTGGGCCACCTTCTTCAAAAATGTGGTGCTGTTGGGCCTCACGGTCTTCCTGCTCTATACCAGTAAGCGGTTGCGGGGGCTGTACAACAAGGAGGTACAGTGGCTCACGGGGCTCTATTCGCTGGTTTTTGTACTCTTCTTCTGTTACATAGGCATCAATTACCAGCCCTATCTCGATTTCCGGCCCTATAAAATCGGGGTGAATATACCCGAAGCTCTTACCTCCGGTGAACCCCAGCGCGAGTTTGTCTTCATCTACGAGAAGGACGGTAAGCAACAAGAGTTTACCTTGGACAACCTGCCGCCGGAAGAGGAAGGGTGGAGCTTTGTCGATCGTTATGAGAAGGAGACGGAAGCCCCGCAGACCCAGGCCCCCGCTATCGACGAGTTTACCATCTATCGCGGGGCCGTCGATGTGACCGACGAGATTATCAACGACGAGAGTTATTGCATTCTGTTGCTCTCGCCCGACCTCTCGAAAGCCGACGACAGCGAGGTTGACCGGATAAACGAACTCTATGACTATTGTGTAGAGTGGGGATACAAGTTCGTCTGTGTGACCTCCTCCTCGCCGAGAGAGGCCGAGGTTTGGCTCGAAAATACAGGTGCCGAGTATCCGCTCTGCTTTATGGACAAGACCACCATACGGACCATCGCGAGGGGTAATCCCTGTGTATTGTTGTTGAAAGGAGGTACGATTCTGCGCAAGACGGCCCCTTCGCAACTGCCCGACGAGACGCAACTCACCTGGCCGCTCGACCAGCTCGATTACGGGCGTCCCGAGTTGTACCGGCCTCAGCGGCGCATCGGCTTTATCTTCGTGGCCTATCTCTTTCCCATGCTTGTGCTGCTGTTGACCGAGAAGATGGTAGCGATGATTATCGGGCGTATCAAATTGTGGCGGCTCAACCGTATCCGTCGTCGCCGGGCCGAGCGCGATGCGCTTGCGGCGGTCGGGGAGAGCGGGGGTGACGATGCCTCTCAGGACCCCGAATCGACCGGAGAGGCCGGGGATTCCCGTCCGGAAGAGGCGCAGCCGGGTGCCGCATTGGAGCCGGAACCCGAGGCGCCGGAGCCTCCTGCCGACGACCGTGCCGAGTCCCAAGAGAAACCAGAAGAAAGAGAAATAATCAAATAATTTTTTAACCCATAAAAAAGATTTGTTATGAGAAAAAACATTGTTGCAGGAAACTGGAAAATGAACACTACCGTCCAAGAGGGCGTAGCTTTGGCCAAAGAAATTGATGCTGCTTTGGCTGGTGTAACTACCAAATGCGATGTCATCATCGCCACTCCGTTTACTCACCTGGTATCGGTTGTAAACGCCATCGATACCAAACGCATCGGGGTAGGTGCCGAGAACTGCGCCGACAAGACCGAAGGTGCCTTCACGGGTGAAGTTTCGGCCAAGATGGTCGCTTCGACAGGTGCTCAATATGTAATCCTGGGTCACTCGGAGCGTCGTGCCTACTATCACGAGACTCCCGAAATCTTGAAAGAGAAAGTCCTCCTGGCTCTTGCCAACGGTCTGACTCCTATCTTCTGCATCGGCGAGGTTCTCGAAGAGCGCGAAGCCGGCAAACACTTCGAGGTGGTAAAGGCTCAGGTAGAAGAGTCGCTGTTCAACCTCTCGGCCGAAGATTTCGGTAAAATCATTCTGGCCTACGAACCCGTTTGGGCTATCGGTACCGGAAAAACCGCTACGGCCGACCAAGCCGAAGAGATTCACGCCTTTATCCGCAAAACCATTGCCGACAAGTATGGCAAGGAAGTTGCCGAGAACACCTCGATTCTCTACGGCGGTAGCTGCAAACCCAGCAACGCTCCCGAGCTCTTCGCCAAACCCGATGTAGACGGTGGTCTTATCGGTGGTGCTGCCCTGAAAGCCGACTCGTTCATGGGCATTATTACCGCATTCTGATAAAATAGATTTTCACAGAGGCTGCAAAAGTGGGAATAAATTCTTATTTTTGCAGCCTCATTGTTTTTGAAAAGATGTAGATTATGACGCGCAATTCTCTTCTTTTTATCGTAGCCCTGGTTTGGGCAGGGACGACAGTCGGTCGGGTACAGGCGCAGGTTGCCGTTTCCGATACGTCGATTGTCCAGTATCTCGAACGGCCCGAGACGGGCGGCAAAGTGAAAGTGGTGCAGCCTGCCGAGCTGGCCAAGCGGGTCAGTCGGGCCGAAGGCGTAATCAAGTACGACGGCAACAAAGGCTATGCCCAGTCGTCGGGATTCCGCATACAGGTATTCTCCGACAACAACTATCGCACGGCCAAGAACAACGCCCTCTATAAAGAGGGGCTTATCAAGCAGGCTTTCCCCGAGATGGAGACCTATGTCACCTTCACCTCGCCGTTCTGGCGCCTGAGGGTAGGCGATTTCCGCTCCTACGAAGAGGCCGGCAATGCCTTGCGGGAACTGAAAAGAGAGTTCCCCCAGATGGCCCGGGAGATGCGCGTCGTGCGTGACAAGATACACATACAGATACATCAGGGATTTACCGAATAATTTGAACGCATGGAGGAACAGGTTGTCATGAGCCCGGAAGAACAACAACGGGTTTGCAAGGAGCTGGCCGAACACTATCGGGCCATTATCTCTTTATTGGGCGACGACCCCAATCGTGAGGGTCTACTTAAAACTCCCGAGCGGGCGGCCAAGGCGATGATGAAACTCACCAAGGGCTATCGGCAGTCGGCAAGCGATGTCATTTCGTCGGCGATATTCGAGCACACCGGTTCGCGCATCGTCATCGTGCGCGATATTGAATTCTATTCGTTTTGCGAGCACCATCTGTTGCCTTTCTTCGGGAAGGTGCATGTGGGGTATATCCCCTCCAAAGGCATTGTCGGGCTCAGCAAGGTAGCCCGTGTGGTCGACGTCTTTGCCCGTCGGTTTCAGGTGCAGGAACGTCTCACGGCGCAGATATGTCACAGTCTGGCCGAGGCTCTGTCGACCGAGGGGGTCATTGTCATGGTCGAGGCCCGTCACCTGTGCATGCAGATGCGGGGGGTCGAAAAGCAGGGAGCCGTTACCGTGACCTATGATTGTACCGGTAAATTTGAGCAGGAAGAGTGGCGCCGTGAATTTTATTCGCTCATCGGCAAAAATTCTTGCGAATAATAATGTGCTATTTATCAAACGATAATCAATTTTTTGAAAAATGTTTGGTGAAAAAAACGGCGAAGCGCTTGCATAAACCGAAAAGTCCGTTTATCTTTGCACTCGCAATTGCGAAAATAGCTCAGTTGGTAGAGCACAACCTTGCCAAGGTTGGGGTCGCGGGTTCGAGTCCCGTTTTTCGCTCAGACATCGGAAAGTGTTCCGATAAGAAAAGGTTGAAATCTTGAAATGCGAAAATAGCTCAGTTGGTAGAGCACAACCTTGCCAAGGTTGGGGTCGCGGGTTCGAGTCCCGTTTTTCGCTCCATCGGTATCTCTATCGATGACAATTATGCCCAGGTGGCGGAATTGGTAGACGCGCACGTTTCAGGTGCGTGTGTCGAGAGGCATGCAGGTTCGAGTCCTGTTCTGGGCACCAAGAGAAAAACGAAGAGATGCCGTATGTCCGGGTGGTGGAATTGGTAGACACGCTACTTTGAGGGGGTAGTGGGCGTTGGCTCGTGTGAGTTCGAATCTCATCTCGGACACGAAAAAAGGGGTCGGTAGCCGTCAAGGTTGCCGACCCTTTTGTTTTTTACCCCCGATGCTTGGCTGCTTTTGAAACCTGTGGAGCTGGTGAATCCTTACGGCCGAAGGGTAGCCGAATCGGCGGGGGCGGCCTGTGTAGAAACTGCTCTGAGACTCATGCCCTGCCAGCGGCCCGAGCTGCGGTAGCCCAGGTCGTTGACTTGTTGCAACAGTCGGGCGGGAGCTTGGGAGTCGAGCGAGTGGAGGGTTTTGGTAAACTGTTCCCGCCGGCTAAGTACGTCGACCGTTTGCAGGGCTTCGCGGAACAGGGCCGACTCGAACGAGAAGGCTATCACGCCCGGAGCCATGAAAGTGTGCAGGAAATTCCCGTTGTGCAGGGCGTAGTGTCGCACGGTCATGCGGCCGACGCGTTCGCTTACCGGGCGGTAGTTGTTGGAGAGCAGGTGGGGCAGTTGTCGGACCAGCTGTTTTTGTTCTGCTTTCGAAGTGCGGTACCACAGGGCTGGTTCACCGGTTGTAGTGAATGAGAAGACAAGGGTGTCGACACGAGTCAGCCCGGCGGCCGAACGGACCTCCTCCCAAAGACCTGCCAGCATGCGGGCTTGCTGCCCGTAGGGTAGGCCGACTGTCGAGTCGTAGGGGAATGTTGGGGTAGTCACGAGAATCGTGTGTATTTCGCCCGCCGGGATATAGTCGTAGGGAGCCGCATTTTGATAAGCCTGGTTGAGCAGGTAGTTTTGTCGCAGGATATAGCCCCCTGCGAAGATGATGCACAAGGCAATACAAAGGTAGCTGATATGTCTGGGATTCACCCTTTTGGCCTCCATGTTTTACAAATGTAGCAAAAGAAGAACGTAAATACAAGAGGCGATGGCATTTAAATGAGTTGCGTTTGTCGGACGATGTTGATAACTTATTCATATATTCTTGCGAATTAGGCGGTCGGGCCAAAAATTTTCACTACATTTGTTCGTTAAAGAGATAGGGGGCAGGCCGTGGTGGCGATTGCCCGGAATCTCGGCCCTGCGGGCGTTCCCCGCCTGTGGAAAGAGATGAGTTAAGAAACAAAATAAACAAAAAGACATATCTATGAAATTTATTGTATCCAGCACTTTGTTGCTATCCCATTTGCAGACTATCAGCCGGGTTATCAACTCGAAAAACTCAATGGCTATTCTCGACAATTTCCTGTTCCGCCTCGAAGGTACGCGCCTCTCGATGACAGCATCGGACCAGGAGACCACCATGACTACGGCCATCGACGTGATGGAAGCGCATGGCGAAGGGGTTTTTGCCGTGAATGCCAAAATATTGCTCGAACCGCTCAAAGAGTTGCCCGACCAACCGTTGACTTTCGAAATCGATGACAACAATCTCGAAATCTTCCTTCATTTCCAGAACGGACGTTACAACTTCATCGGGGTGAATGGCGACGAGTATCCCACCAAGATGCCTATGGATCCCTCGGCTGTCAACCTTTCGCTCGATGCCCAGCAGCTGCTCAACGGCATCGGCTGCACGCTGTTTGCTACGGCCGAAGACGAGTTGCGTCCCGTCATGAACGGTATCTATCTCGACATTTTCGAGGATAGCATCTCGTTTGTGGCTTCCGATACGCATAAGCTGGTACGCTTCAAGAACCAGGCGGTGGCTCCCGGGGTGCGTGCCTCGTTCATCTTGCCCAAGAAGCCGGCCAATCTGTTGAAGTCGATTCTTCCCAAGGAGAATGGCAACGTAGAGCTCTCGTTCGACTCGAAGAACGCCTGCTTCAAGCTCTCCGACTTCGTGCTCAACTGCCGACTCATCGAGGGGCACTATCCCAACTACAATTCGGTAATCCCCACCAACAATACCAATCGCCTGATTATCGACCGCGCGTTGTTTGTGAACGTGCTGCGTCGGGTATCGGTCTTTGCCGATGCTGCCCTGGGGTTGGCCAAGCTGCAACTGAAAAACGGAGAGCTGCTCGTCTCGACCGAAAACAAGGACTACTCCATCTCGGCCGAGGAGAAGGTGGTTTGCAACTACACGGGCGACGACCTCACGATAGGTTTCAAGGCTTCGTTCCTCATTGAGATACTTAACAACATACCCTCTACCGAGGTGGTTGTCGAGCTCTCCGATCCCACGCGTGCCGGTATCATCGTGCCGTTGGAAAACAAGGAGAATGAAGACCTGCTCATGCTGTTGATGCCTATGATGCTCAGCGATTTTTAATCATTCAATCCATTGAATAACCAATCATGCAGCTGAATTTGAAGAACCCACTCGTTTTCTTCGATTTGGAGACGACGGGTACCAATATCACCACCGACCGGATTATCGAACTGGCCTATGTCAAGGTCTTCCCCAACGGCGAGGTGGAGGAGAAAGATATCTTTGTCAATCCCGGTATGCCCATACCCCCCGCATCGACGGCCGTGCACCACATTACCGACGAGATGGTGGCCGACAAGCCCCTCTTCAAGGACGTGGCCCGCAACATCGCCAAGGTGTTCGAGGGGTGCGATATTGCCGGATTCAATTCCAACCGTTTCGATGTGCCGTTCCTCATCGAGGAGTTGTTGCGCGCCGGGGTCAATCTCGACATCTCGAAGCGCAAGTTTGTCGACGTGCAGACCATCTACCACATCATGGAGCCCCGTACCCTCAAAGCCGCCTACAAGTTCTATTGCGGCGCGCCGCTGGTCGATGCCCACTCGGCTCTGGCCGATACCCGGGCTACCTACGAGGTATTCAAGGCCCAACTCGACCGCTATACCGAGGCTGCCAAAGATGAGTATGAAGGGAAATACCTCACCAACGACATCGACTCGTGGGTGTCGTTCTCGACCCAGAACCGCAACGTCGATTTTGCCGGGCGCATCATTCTCAACGAACACGATGTGCCGGTGTTCAACTTCGGCAAATACAAGGGGCGTTCGGTCGAGGAGATATTCCAGCTCGAACCCAGCTATTACAGCTGGATGATGCAGGGCGACTTCCCGCTGAATACCAAGAATGTCATAACCGAGATATACACCCGCGCACGCCGCCGCTTCTGACGGGAGGCCGTGCGACAAGAAAGGTTCAAGCACATGTTGAAAGGCAAACATATCATATTGGGTATTACGGGCAGCATTGCTGCCTACAAAGCCGCCTATCTGCTGCGGTTGCTCATCAAGCAGGGCGCCGAAGTGCAGGTGGTGATGACCCCTGCGGGCAAAGAGTTCATAACCCCCGTTACCCTCTCGTCGCTGAGCGGGAAGCCCGTGGTGAGCGAGTTTTTCACGGCCAATACCGGCGAGTGGCACAGCCACGTCGACCTGGGGTTGTGGGCCGATGCCATGATTATTGCTCCCGCCACGGCCTCGACTATCGGCAAGATGGCCCACGGCATAGCCGACAACATGCTCGTGACCACCTACCTGTCGTGCAAGGCGCCGGTCTTTGTGGCTCCGGCCATGGACCTCGACATGTATGCCCACCCGTCGACCCGGCACAACCTCGATTTGTTGCGCTCCTACGGCAATCACATTATCGAGCCGGCAACCGGCGAGCTGGCCAGCCATCTCACCGGGAAGGGGCGCATGGAAGAGCCCGAGAATATCGTGGCCGTGCTCGACCGATTTTTTGAGCGGAAGCAGTCGTTGGCCGGGAAAACGGTGCTCGTGACGGCGGGTCCCACGTATGAGAAGATAGACCCGGTGCGATTCATCGGTAACTACTCGTCGGGCAAGATGGGGTTTGCGCTGGCCGAGGCTTGTGCCGAAGCCGGTGCCGAGGTGGTGTTGGTGGCCGGGCCGGTGGCCTTGAAGACGGGCCACCCCTCGATTCGCCGCATCGATGTCGAGTCGGCAGCCGAGATGTATCGGGCAGCCGTCGAGGCTTATGACCATGCCGATGCCGCCATCATGTGTGCTGCCGTGGCCGACTATGCCCCCGAGACGGTGAGTGACGTGAAGCTTAAACGGAGCGGCGAGGAGCGTGTGTTGCGCCTCAAACCCAACCCCGATATTGCTGCCGAACTGGGGCACCGCAAGCGTGCCGGGCAATACTTGGTGGGCTTTGCCCTCGAAACCAACGACGAGGAGAGCAATGCCCGCTCGAAGATGGCGAAGAAAAACCTCGACTTTATCGTGCTCAACTCGTTGCGCGATGCCGGTGCCGGATTCCGTTGCGACACCAACAAGGTGACCGTTATCGGCCGGGAGGGCAAGCCGGTCGAGATTCCCTGCAAACTCAAAACCGAGGTGGCCGTCGATATTGTCGACCTGCTGGCCCGGTGCATGAACGAAGGGCGATGACTCAGGACGAGGCGAGAACCATTCGGGCAAGAAACTATTCAAAGAAGAGATGATATGAAACGAAATGTCTTGTATGTGCTGCTCCTCCTTTTCCCCTGCCTGGCTGCTGCTCAGGAGCTGAATTGTCGTGTCGAGGTGAACAGCGACCAGATACAGGGCACCAACAAGGAGGTATTCACCACCCTCAAAGAGGCCATTACCGAGTATATCAACGACCGCAAGTGGTCTACGGCACAGATTTCGCCCGTCGAGCGGATAGACTGCTCGATGCTCTTCACCGTGAAGGAGTATGCCGACAACCGTTTCGTGTGCGAGTTGCAGGTGCAGTCGCGCCGCCCGGTCTACAACAGCTCCTACACTACCACGCTCATCAACTTCAAGGACACGCAGGTCGAATTTAACTATCAGGAGTACGAGCCGCTGGTCTTCTCCGAAACCAACATCGAGAGCAACCTCACGGCCATCATCAACTTCTATGTCTATATGATACTCGGGGTCGACTTCGACAGCTTCTCGCCCATGGGCGGGACCCCCTTCTACGAGTTGGCTCGTCAGGTGGTCAACCTGGGGCAATCGTCGATGGAGGCCGGCTGGAAAGCCTTCGAGGACAACCGCAACCGTCACGCCCTGCTGTCTGCCTTTGTCGAACAGAGCACCGCGGGTTTCCGCCAGCTGTGGTACGACTATCACCGCGGCGGTCTCGACGAGATGGCTCTGAGTGTCGACAAGGGGCGGGCCAAGATTACCGAGGCGCTGCAACAACTGCAAAAAGTCTACGAGGCCTCACCCATGTCGGTGGTAATCACCCTGTTCCGGGACGCCAAACTCGACGAACTGGTGAATGTCTATTCCAAGGCCCCGACTTCCGAGAAAGAGACGGTCTATGATATATTGAGCGGCATGTATCCCACCGACAGAAGCATTATTGACAAGATTAAACAGACCGAATAAGGAGAGAGACGCATTATGATTAAGAAACTGAGTGTTTCCAACTATACGCTCATCGACGAGCTTCACATCGATTTCGAGCCCGGATTCTCGGTCATTACGGGCGAGACCGGTGCCGGCAAGTCCATCATCTTGGGAGCTTTGTCATTGATACTCGGTCAGCGGGCCGACTTGAAATCGTTGCGGCACAGCGACGAGAAGGCGGTGATCGAAGGGGTGTTCGACATTGCGTCGTATCATCTGCGCGACTTCTTCGACGAAAACGAACTCGACTACGACGAAGGCGAGTGTATCTTGCGGCGCGAGATTCTCCCCTCGGGCAAGTCGCGGGCCTTCATCAACGATACCCCTGTTTCGGTGGCCCAGTTGAAAGCCCTGGGAGAGCAGCTTATCGACATACACTCCCAGCACCAGAATCTCTTGCTGGCCGACTCGCGCTTCCAGTTGCGTGTGGTCGATACGATGGCTGGCGATGCCGCGTTGCTGGCCGATTACCGCGAGCACTACCACCGGTGGCGCGAACGGTTGCAGGCCTTCGCCCGCTTGCAGGAGGAGAACCGCACGGGCCGCGAGGAGGAGGACTACCTGCGTTACCAGTTGGGACAACTCGATGAAGCCCAGCTGAAAGAGGGCGAGCAGGAGGAACTCGAAGGCGAGTTGCAGACGTTGCAGCACGCCGAGGAGATTAAGAACGAATTGGCCGTGCTGCAAGCCTGTCTGCACGGCGAGGAGACCGGGGTCGTGTCGTTGTTGAATGCGGCGCTCTCACGCATGAAATCGCTCTCGCGCCTCTATCCCGAGGTCGACGAGTGGATTGGTCGCCTCGAATCGGATTACATCGACTTGAAAGATATAGCCACGACCGTCGACCGGTCGCAGGAGAATCTCAATATCGACCCCGAGCGGTTGGCCTGGGTGGAGAATAGGCTCGACACCTATTACTCGTTGCAACAGAAGCATCGGGTGTCCAACGCTGTGGAGTTGCTGGCCCTGCGCGATTCGTTTGCCGAGCGGTTGGCCCGCATCGAAAACTACGACGAGGAGTTGGCCGCCTTGAAGCGCCAGGTCGAGGAGCAGGAGCAACAGGTGCGCGACCTGGCCGCCCGGTTGACCGAGGTGCGGCAGCAGTCGGCTGCCGGCATTTCGCAGACCCTCACCGAGCGGGTCAAGCCGTTGGGTATGCCCCATCTGCAATTCGAGATAGAGGTGGCCCCCCGGCCGCAGCTCGACGAGACGGGAGGCGATGCCATTCGCTTCCTCTTTTCGGCCAACAAGAACCAACCTTTGCAACCGGTGTCGGAGGTTGCCTCGGGTGGTGAAATCTCGCGGTTGATGCTTTCGCTCAAAGCGCTGGTGGCTCACGCCATGGCCTTGCCCACCATTATTTTCGACGAGGTCGATACCGGGGTATCGGGCGAGATTGCCGACAAGATGGCCCGTATCATGCGCGAGATGGCGCAGTGCATGCAGGTAATCAGCATCACCCACCTGCCTCAGGTGGCCGCCTGGGGGCAGACCCATTACCGTGTCTACAAGAGTGATACCGACACGGCTACGGCCACACACTTGGTACGCCTCACCGACAAGCAGCGGGTGGAGGAGATTGCCCGCATGTTGAGCGGTTCGTCGCTCACGGCCGCAGCTCTCGATAATGCCCGCGAATTATTGAAACGTAACGAATTGAACGATGGAAAAGAATGAGATGATTTTTGGTATTCGGGCCGTAATCGAGGCCATAGAAGCCGGGAAAGAGATAGATAAGATTTTGATACGTAAGGAGCTGCAAGGCGACCTGGCCAAGGAGCTCTTCGACCTGATCAAGGGCCGCGGGTATCTGGTACAGCGGGTGCCTGTCGAGCGTCTTAACCGTATCACCCGCAAGAATCACCAGGGAGTGGTAGCCTTCATCTCGTCGGTTGCCTACCAGCGGTTGGGCGATATTGTCCCCACGCTCTTCGAGGAGGGGAAGGTACCCTTTATCGTGTTGCTCGACGGGATTACCGATGTGCGCAATTTCGGAGCCATAGCCCGTACCTGCGAGTGCACGGGAGTCGATGCCATCGTGGTGCCCGAGCGGGGCAGCGTCAGTGTCAACGCCGATGCCGTGAAAACCTCGGCCGGAGCTCTGCTGCATATCCCGGTCTGTCGTGAACGGTCGATACACAGTGCCATTCGCTACCTCAAAGACAGTGGTATCCGGGTGGTTGCCGCTTCGGAGAAGGCGGCTCTCAACTACACGCGTGTCGACTATACGTTGCCGGTCGCATTGGTCATGGGAGCCGAGGATACCGGCGTAGATCCCGACAACTTGCGGTTGTGCGACGAGATGGTGGCCATTCCGCAGGTGGGAAACATCGGGTCGCTCAATGTGTCGGTAGCCGCCGGGGTCATGATGTACGAGGTGGTGCGGCAGCGGTTGGCCGAGGGGGAGTAACCGGAGTAAATTCCGTCTCCTCCCATCGGATATGTACAAAAGAGAAAAGTTATACCTTTAATATAACAGAAAGATGCAAACGATTCGGGAAGAGTAAAAGACCCTGCTTTTGAACAATTATCAGATAGGAGCGGCCGATTTTGAACGGCTCCTCTCCATCTCCAAGCGGGTTAAATTTGACAAGGGCGAAATCATTATCGAGGCCGAGAAGGTTTCCGACGAAATATTTTTGGTCGAGAGTGGCCTTACCCGAGCCTATTTCTGGGACGCCAAGGGGAATGAAATTACAGAAGACTTCGGGGTGTGTGGCGATTTTTTTGCTTCGATGTTCAGCTATTTCAAGGGTGAGCCGGCCTTTCTGCAATACGAGGCGGTGACTCGCATGACCCTCTATTCGATCAGGCAGACCGAACTGGAAGCCTTGTGTAATGAAAGCCTGACCATCTCCAACCTCTTCCGCACGATATGCCTCGAACAACTCTATTGTTTGGAGCGCAAATGCAAGATTTTCGGGAAAGACGATGCTCTCAATCGTTACATCAGCCTGATTAAGGTGCGCCCGCAAATAGTCAAGGAGGTGCCTTTGAAATACATAGCTTCCTATTTGGGAATTACCCAGCAGTCGTTAAGTCGGTTAAGAGCCTCGATAAAAAATCTATAATCTTTTGCTTGGCAAGAGTAGGGGGGACGGGAGTATCACGCAACAAAGTCGGTCTCGCAAATAACCTTGAAAAATATTTATTCTTTCATATCTCTGTGATAAATGTCTTTTTTATCATAGGTTAACTGTTTTGTGCGGCAAAATCTCTTTTTTTGTAGAAAAATATTGAATTTTTGTAACACACATAGGGTTGAACTAAATTTGTATGTTTATGAAGAAACTTTATTTAATTGCACTCTTTTCGTGGATTGCCTTTGTTTCGTTTGGGGCAGATGGAAATTCGGGAAAGAAGCTCGACCATGTTTTTGTCTATTCGGGTGACGAGGTGACCTCGAAGATGATTTATATCTATGACAGCGATGGCTCCCTGAAACAGATTGAAACCTTGATGCCCGATAACAGCGGTGAGCTGGCCAACAATGGCAAAGAGGTGTATGGATATGATGAACAAGGTCGTATGAACGACTATGAAAGTTATCATTCTCTCCGGCCGACCGTCGTCGGTACCAATACGATTCGGAAGGACGGGTGATTACTTTGGTACGGTACAACCGGGTGTTCAGTTTCGAGACCGGTGACTATAAGTATAACCCTACCGACAGTGTGACATACAGCTATGACGATCACGGTAACATCACGGAGCAATCTTCCTATATGTATCTGGACGCGTGGGCTCTGGGCGAACGTCTGAAATACGAGTACACCTATGACGAATATGACAACATCGCTACCGAAACGAGCTATCGCTGGGACGACGCGCTGAGTGACTGGATGTCGGGTTCGACGTTGACTTATGAAAACCACTATCTGGCCGATAACGATACC
The DNA here is from genome assembly GCF_000512915.1 of Barnesiella viscericola DSM 18177. GTDB lineage: Bacteria > Bacteroidota > Bacteroidia > Bacteroidales > Barnesiellaceae > Barnesiella > Barnesiella viscericola. Next base: position 796,002 of record NZ_CP007034.1, on the reverse strand, counting down.
TATGCACTGCCTTATCGTTGCGATTTTTCCCAAGATGGGCTCGATGGCTTCGATACGGAAGATGGCAATGCCGACAGTCAAGTGTGGCACATCGAGGACGGTGCCTTGGTATGCTCGTCGAGCGTAGTCTCCGAGGCTCCCGATATTCTCTATTTGCCGCCGTTGGAGATGCTGTCGGCCAATGAGGTGAGAGTGGCATTCAACGCCCGTCTTCTCAACGAGGGCGATTCGGCTCAGATACAGATGATTCTGTGCAGCAACGACGATGAGCTCACCACGCTGGGGACTATCGGCAATATTCACACCATTAAATCGGGTGAGGGCGCACGGACCTATTCCGAGCTCTATTACATCGGTACTCCCTATCCGGCACCCTTCACCGAATCGTTTGCCGGCAGCATGATGTCCTACCAGTGGATGTCCGATAAGCTGGAAGGCCTTGACGGCGGTTGGGGCGTAGGTGCACAAGCCTATTCGCCCGACGCCGAGTCGCAGGACGGCGACGGTGGTCTGGCTTCGTTCATGGCTACCAATGTCGATACCGGTACGAAGACCCGTCTGACCAGCCCTAAAATCGACATCAGCAACCTCACCGAACCGGCCTTGGGATTCTATATCTACCAGACCACGGGCGAGAAGAGCGGCGACAATCTGGTAGTCGAGGTATCGAGAAACAACGGTGCTTTTGAGACCGTTGCCGGTCCGCTCTACGTCTCGGGCAATGAACCCGAGGGTTGGGTACAAATGATTATCCCGCTCGATGCCTACAAGGGAGAGAAGGCCCTGCGTCTCTCGTTCGTGGGCGAGGCTGTCGATGGTACGACCAATATCAATATCGACCACATCATGGTTCACGAGCGTGCCCAGGTGGGTGTGGCCGAACAGTTGGCCGACAAGCATGTGGCCTATGCTACCGGCGACGGGCAGATTGTGGTGCGGACGGCTCCCGATCGGGAATATGCCATCGACGTGTACAGCGTGAGCGGGCAGAAAGTTTATGCTACCCGCGGTAGTGAGGCTGTCGTTGATGTAGAGCCCGGTATCTATGTGGTCGACATAGAGGGGGCCCGCTACAAGATAGCCGTGCGATAAAACCTTTGTGTGGAGATGCGGAACCGCTTGTTTGCGGTTCGGCCCCTTGTGAATGAATCAATAAAAGCGGGGAGGTTCGGTTGATAACAACCGGGTCTCCCCGCTTCCTCTCTATAAACCTAAAACAATATTGCCGAATTACAGGTGGTGTTTGTGGTGATGTTTCACCGCTTTGAGCCGGTGATTGTCAGGTTTGGCCGGGGCCTTCATCTGGTCGTCGAGCAGCACTACGGTGGTATCGCTCTCGACCCACAGGTTTACGGTCTGATTCGAGCCGCTGTCGGGCACCAGTTTGTAGACCTTGGCCATTTTGTCCTGAGGTGTACCCCGTTGGAACAACTTCTTGCCCTTGCTCTTCATTTGCTGGCCCGCTTTACCGTCGGCCGTCACATAGGTCTGGGTCAGTTGATACACCCCGTTAACCGTGTCGATCTGCTGGGTGATAATCACCATATAGTCGATGCTGTCGCCTTTTCCCGACTCCGACGGCACCACGCCTTCGTAGGCAAAGATGTCCATCATACCGGTCGAGTCGGCACCCACGATTTCTATGGCTTCGCTCTCGTCGGCCATCTGATTTTGTTTATTGTTCGACTGGCAGGCCATGAGCGCCGCCGCAGCAAGAACTGTAAAAACAATTTTTTTCATATCGTTGTATAATTGGTTTTCTCCTATAACATGCAGCCCGGGTAAAAAGTTTATCGGCCGGGAAAAATTTGTCTCGGCAGAAAGTTGTGTCCTGTCGCCTATCGCAACAATTAGGTAGGGCGGGGTGTTGATTTCATGGGAAATGGGGATTGTGCGGGCGGGCAGAAAGCTGTTTCTTTGTACTGTCGAAACCGTAGTGATTTTGAAACAAAGAGATTATCTTTGTGTAAACATGAACCAATAAGAACAAGAGAAGATGTATAAACTGGGAGCCTACAATCAAGACGACCGCATGAGCGATCTGGTGTGCGACAACTATCCGGTGTTGCTGGTGATGAGCCGGTTTGGCATCGCCCTGGGTTTCGGCGACAAGAGCATCGGCGAGGTGTGTCGGGAGAACGGCGTACACACCGGTACCTTTCTGGCTGTGGTCAACCTGCTGCTGAACGAGGGCGAGGCCGAGGAGTATCGGGGCGACATTTCGGTAGGGGCCCTGCTGGGCTATCTGCACAACTCACACGACTATTTCCTCCATTTCAGGTTGCCGGCTATCCGGCGCAATCTGCTGGGGGCTATCGACTGCGGGGGGGAAGATATTGCCATAGCCATATTCCGCTTCTTCGACGAGTATGTGGCCGAGGTGCAGAAACACATGCGGTACGAGGAGAGTACGGTGTTCCCCTATGTGAATGCCCTGTTGCGGGGCGAACGACCCGCGGGATACAGTATTGCCGTCTTCCGCAAGCGGCACGACCAGGTCGAGGCCAAGTTGACCGAGCTGAAAAACATACTCATCAAGTATTATCCGGCATCGGGCAGCAACGAGCTGAACAGCGTGCTGTTCGACATCTTTACCTGTGAGCAGGATTTGGCCTCGCACAACTACATAGAAGATTATCTGTTTGTCCCGGCCATTCAGGAGCTGGAACGTAAAATAGAAGAGACGCGATGAAGCCGGTAGTAAAAGTAATTGTAGCAGAGCCTTCGTTGATTATCCGCAAGGGGTTGCTCTCGGTGTTGAAAAAGATATCAACCCTCAATCTCGAAGTGAGCGAGGTGGCCGATGTGCAACAGCTCACCGCTTCGCTGTCGTGGCATAAACCCGACGTGCTGATTGTCAATCCCAGTCTGGCGGGCGTGGTCCCGGTCGTGACGGGGAAGCGAGGAGCCGACGAGGTACCTCCGAAGTCGATTGCGTTGCAAAACTCGTTGGTCGACGCCTCGGTGTTGAAAATGTACGACGAGGTCATCTCGGTCTACGATACCGCCGAGCAGATACGCGAAAAGTTTGAGAAGCTGGTGCATGCCGCTTCGCAGAAGGTCGGGCGGCAGGAGCCGCTCACCGAGCGAGAAAAAGAGATTATCGTGTGTGTCGTCAAGGGTATGACCAACAAGCAGATTGCCGAACAGTTGTGCCTGTCGGCCCATACGGTCATCACCCATCGGCGCAACATTGCCGGCAAGTTGCAGATACACAGTCCGGCGGGGTTGACCATCTATGCTATCGTCAACAAGTTTGTCGACATCAACGATGTGAAGGATTCTATTTATAACCGTGAGGAGTGATTACTTCGTTATATAAGTTATTTGATGTTGTTTTTGGGAAAATCCGCAGGCCATGGCCTGCGGATTTTTTCGTGTTTGGCATGGGGGATTACCCGCAATTTTCAACGTGAAAAAAGGTTATATCGGCGCGGGGAGTGCCGCCTTTGGTGTATCTTTGCAGTATGGAAAAGAAAAGGGATATCAAAGCGCTGTTCTTCGATGTCGACGGCACGCTTGTCAGTTTCAATACACACCGCATTCCCCGCTCCACAATCGAGGCGTTGGAGGCGGCCAAGAAGAAGGGGATAAAGATTTTCATCGCTACGGGACGTCCGCTGGTCTATATCAACAATCTGGGCGACATCGCCCATCTCATCGACGGCTATGTGACTACCAACGGGGGCTGCGTCGTCATCGGCGGGGAGGTGATTGCCTGCCACGCCATACCCATGGACGATGTGCGGACGATGATGCGCTTTGCCGACGAACGCGGTTTCTCCTGCATCTTGGTGGGCGAGACCGATGCCCTGCTCTATAACGCTACCCATGAGGTGGAGGAGTTTTTCCACCGGTTGCTCGACTTGGACCAGGTGTCGAGTCCCATCACGCTCGACGCGCTGTTGAAACAGCGCATTACGCAGATGACGCCTATCATTCCGGCCGAGGTCGAGGCCGAAATCATGCCGCAACTCCCCTCGTGTGAGTCGAGCCGCTGGTATCCGACCTTTGCCGATGTGACGGCCCGGGGAGCCGACAAGGGAGAGGGATTGAAGACGGTGGCCCGCCATTTCGGATTCCCGATCGGGTCGACCATGGCCTTTGGCGATGGCGGCAACGACGTTCGCATGTTGCAGGTAGCCGGCATCGGGGTGGCCATGGGCAATGCCAACGACCCCATCAAGGCTGTGGCCGACTATGTGACTGCATCGGTCGACGACAACGGGGTGAGAAAGGCTCTCGAATACTGGCACGTGTTGTAACAGGCTCGGGTACGCACAGCGATACATCGGCAGGGTTGTCGATGTGTCATTGAATCAGAAGCATCACAAGGGGCGGAGTAACCCGGGACACGGGTCAACTCTCGCCCTTTTTCCGTTTGAGAAAGTCGGTGGGAATCTCGCCGAAATACTCCTTGTAACATTTGGTGAAGTAGGAGGGCGAACTGAACCCTACCTCATAGGTAATCTCGGCCACGGTCTTTTCGGTCGAGGCCAGCAGCGAAGCGGCCCGTTTGAGGCGGGCGATGCGCAGCAGTTCGTTGGGCGAGTAGCCGCAGAGCGCCTTGGTCTTGCGGTAGAGCTGCACGCGGCTCAATCCAATCTGTTCGCCCAGCTCCTCGACGCTGAGGTTGGGATTCGACAGGTTCTCGTCGATGAGGTGGCGCAACTTTTCCATAAAACTCTTGTCCACCTCGTTGACGGCCGGTTTGGCCTGAGGCAGGGGCGTGTTGAGGTTGTCGGTAAAGAAGTGCTGCAAGCGGCGGCGGTTGTCGATGAGGTTGTGCAGACGGGCCGTGAGCAGTCGGGCACTGAACGGTTTGGAGATATACGAGTCGGCCCCGCATTCATAACCCTTTATCTTCTGTTCGTCCATGGCGTAGGCCGTGAGCATCATCACGGGAATGTGCGAGGTCTGCATCTCGGCTTTCAACCGGCGGCAGCACTCCATGCCGTCCATGACGGGCATCATCACGTCGCAGATGATGGCATCGGGCACATATTTCATGGCCATCTGGATACCCTCCTGGCCGTTGGCCGCTTCGAGCACGTGGTATTCGTCCTGCAAGACAGCGCGCACGTAGTCGCGAATGTCCTGGTTGTCGTCGATGACGAGCACACTCTTTTTGTCTTCGGGGGGCAACTCCCGTGTCGAGGTCTGCAACGATTCCTGGTCGGCTGCCAGTACAGCCCCCTCTTTCAGGTTGGTGAGCACGGCGCTGCGTGTCGTGTCGGGGTCGAGGGCCCCCGTTTGCCGAACCGGCATTTCGATGGTGAAGCAGGTGCCTTGTCCCTCGGTAGTATCGACGTGTATCGTACCGTGGTGCATCTCGACAAAAGCCTTGACCAGCGCCAGTCCGATACCCGAACCGGCGTGGTGCACATCAATCTGGTAGAAGCTGTCGAAGATATGCTGCACATGCTCGGCAGGCATGCCCACACCGGTGTCGGCCACTTGCAGGCGCAGGAAGGGTTCGCCCTCCCGGTCGAAGCGGGAGAGCATGACGCGTATTGTCCCGTTCTCGGGGGTAAACTTGAAGGCGTTGGAGAGCAGGTTGTAGAGGATGCGCTCCAATTTTTCGGCATCGGCCGTGACGGTAAAATCGGTTTGCTCGTCGGCCTGAATGCCAAAGTGAATGTGTTTGCGGAAGGCGAGGGTGCGGAAGGCGTCGGTCCACTCGGCGAGCGAGGCCCGCAGGTCAAACTGGCTCAGCCTCATTTGCAGCTTGCCGTCTTCAAATTTGCGGAAGTCGAGCACCTGGTTGACGAGCCGCAGCAGTACGGTGACGTTTTTGTGAATGATGTTGAGCAGGAACCGCTCGTGCTTGTCGAGGTTGTGGCTTTGGCTCAGCTGGTCTACCGGGTCGGCAATGAGAGTGAGCGGGGTGCGAAAGTCGTGCGACACGTTGGTGAAGAAGGCCAGCTTGGCGTGCGTGGCATCTTCGAGCTGTCGCGACAGGGTGATGAGCTGATCGCGTTGCTCTTCGAGCTGCTGTTTCTGTCGCGACAGTTCGGCATTCAGACGGTTCTTGGTCCAGAAGGCCCTTACCATAATCACGAGCAGAATGCCTACCAGTACCAGAATCACGATGCAGGCATAGAGAAACATGCGTTGGGCCGAGTAGCGCAGCAGGAAGGCGTCGAGCTGACTGTTGAGCCGCTCGATTTTCTCGTCGAGGGTGCTGATGTGGGCCGTCTGCATCTGCATGATGCGGGCGTTCTGCCGGTTGACCAGGGCGGTCGAGAGGAGAGTTTCGCGCGGATAGTCGCGCCCTTCGAGTATGTTCATGGCCACCTGCACCACCCGGTCGCCCCCGGTGGGATAGATGAAGGTAGCGTCGAGAATACTGTCGGTCACCAGGTTTACCCCCAGCCCTTTACCCGAGAGGGCATCTACCCCCACGAAGAGCATCTCGTCGGCACGACCTTCGCGCACGGCCGCTTCGTGAGCCCCCGAGGCCATGCGGTCGTTGTGGGCAAAAACCAGGTCGATGAGGGGTTGCCGGGCGAGAATGGAGTCGAACGCCCGCTCGGCCGATTGCTGGAACCAGCCGGCATCGGCCGTGGCCACGATGCGTATCCCGGGTTCGTCGGCCAGGGCGTCGATGAGTCCCCGGTGGCGGTCACGAGCCGGGGTAGAGCCCTTCAATCCGGTGAGCTCCACGATGTTCCCTTTCCCGTGCAGGCGATTGGCAATGTAGGTACCTATCTGGTGTCCCATGTCGTAGTTGTCGGCTCCGATGTAGGCGGTGTAGTGGTCCGAGTCGATTTTGCGGTCGACCAGTACTACCGGGATTCCCCGGTCATAGGCTTTTTCTATGACCGGCGCAATAGCCTCGGCTTCGTTGGGAGCCACCACGATGAGGTCGGCCCCTTCGTCCATGAAGTATTCTATATCGGCTATCTGCTTTTGATTGTCGTCGTGGGCCGACCGTATCTCGACGGTTACCCCCGGATAGAAGAGCGCCTCCCGGGCAATCTCCTTGTTCATCTGCGTGCGCCACTCGTCGTCGCTGCATTGCGACACTCCAATCAAGATGCGGTTTTTCTCTTGATGGCAGGCAGTGAGCATCAAGGCTGCGATGGAGCATAGGGCGAGGAGTATAAGGATAGGCAGGCGTCTCATAGCTTCTGTTTTGAAGATTAAGATAGGCAAAGATAAAAAATATAATGAGACGAGCGAGCCTGCCGGGTGAATCTTTTGGTTGTGAACCTCTTTCCCGGTTTGGGTTTCGGGTGTGTCGAGCGGGTGTGGATAGCTCTTGTCGGGGAGTAAGATTGCCGGGCGATAGTTGTCTTACACGCTCTTTATGAGATGATAAGGCTGTTCTGGCCAGGAATGTAACGGAGGAGGGCGGCAGGCTCGGGATATCCCGAGCCTGCCGCCCTCCGGCAAAAGCTAAAAAAGTGTAAGCGTCAAGCCAGTCGGCTCGTAAGGCTCTCGGGCAGCAAGGGCATGGCCCCTTGCTGCGTGCATACATAGGCCGAGGTGTCGACCGCCAGCTGATGAGCTTCACGCACCGAGCGGCCGCAGATGATGGCGGCGGTGAAGGCGGCTGTAAACGAGTCGCCGGCGCCTACGGTGTCGGCCACCTGTACGGTGGGAGTCTCGAAAAACGAAACATGCCCCGGAGTAAAGACGTAGCTGCCGTTCACGCCACAGGTCAGGATAAGCATCTTCAAGTTGTACTTGGCCAGCAGAATCCAGCACTTGTCTTGCAGGTCGATGCCGGGATAGCCGAACAACCGGCTCACGGTTACCAGCTCCTCGTCGTTAATCTTCAAGATGTTGCAGCGCTTGAACGAGTCGCACAGAATCTCTTTGGTGTAGAAACTCTGGCGCAGGTTGATGTCGAAAATCTTCAACGTTTCGGGCGTGTCGGGCATGGTGTCGAGGAACCGGGCGATGGTCTTGCGCGACACGATGCTGCGTTGGGCCAGCGACCCGAAGCAGACGGCCTGCGTCTGTTGTGCCAGTTTGTCGAGTTCGTCGGTATAGGGAATGTTGTCCCAGGCCACCCCCTCCTTGATGTCGTAGCAGGGAACCCCCTCGCTGTCGAGTTCGACCTGCACCGTACCGGTGGGGTAGGGTACCGTCTCGATGAGCCCTTGCAAATGTTTCTGGCGGAAGTTGTCGAGAATCTCCGTCCCCAGCTTGTCCTCTCCCACGGCACTCACCACCCGGCTGTTCAAGCCGAATTGCGACACATGGTATGCAAAGTTGGCGGGAGCTCCTCCCAGTTTCTTTCCTTCGGGCAGCACGTCCCAGAGTGCTTCGCCCATTCCTACGATAATCTTATTGTTGTTGTACATGGCGTTGGTATTCGTCGATAAGTTAGTTTTTCAATTTCAAGGTATAGAAAATCAGGTAGAGTACGCCCACCGTCATTACGGCCACGGCTCCCACCTGGCCTACGGCATCACTGGCCACACCCATCAGCAGCGGGAAGATGGTGCCACCGAAGAGGCCCATGATCATGAGTCCCGATACCTCGTTCTTCTTTTCGGGGACAAAGGTGAGTGCCTGTGCAAAGATGATGGAGAAGACGTTGGAGTTGCCGAATCCGATGAGCGAGATGCAGATGTAGATGATGGGGAGCGACTCGGTCGAGAGCAGCCCAATCATCGCTACCAGCATGCAGGCCACGCTGATGGCCAGGAACTTGCGACCCGAGAGGTGGTTGAGGATAAAGGAGCCCAGCAGGCACCCGGCGGTACGGAAGATGAAGTAGAGGCTTGTGGCAAAACCGGCCTCTTCGAGGGTGATGCCCACCCGTTCGATGAGCAGCTTGGGAGCTGTGGTGTTGGTACCTACGTCGATACCCACGTGGCAGATGATGCCCAGGAAGCAGAGCAGGATAAAGGGTTTGCCCAGCAACCGCAGGCAGGCGGCAAAGCCCGAAGCCTTGTCGGGTTTCTCCTCCTCGATGGGGGTCGACGAGAGCCACAGAATGGCGATGATGGCGATGACCATGTAGACGGGGAAGAGTACGCGCCACCCCAGTCCGAAGGTAGGCATGGCCTGTGTGGCTCCCCACATGGCGATATAGGGGGCCAGGAACGAGGCGATGGCCTTGACAAACTGCCCGAAGGTGAGCGAGCTGGCCAGCCGTTCGCCCGAGATGATGTTGCTCAACAGTGGGTTGAGCGAGGTTTGCATGAGAGCGTTACCGATACCCAGCAGCGAGAAGGAGCAGAGCATGAGAGCGTAGCCGTCGCCGAAGAGGGGCAACAGCAGCGAAATGGCCGTTACCACGAGGCTCAGCAGCACGGTGCGTTTGCGGCCGATGCGGTTCATCAATACGCCGGTCGGGACCGAGAAGATGAGGAACCAGAAGAAGACGAGCGACGGGAAGATGTTGGCTTGCGAGTCGGTCAATCCCAGGTCGGCCTTGACATAGTTCGAGGCGATACCCACCAGGTCGACAAAGCCCATGGCGAAGAAGCAGAGCATGACGGGGATAAGTCGCCCGTATTTCAGTTGTTGTTTAGCAGTCATAATCGTATAAGCGTTTCTATTTTTTTTGAGGGAAAGTCTCGGGAGAGCGGCGAGTCGGCTGCTCTCCCGAGGGCTTGCCCGGTTAATTCATTTGACAGCGGTGAGTTCGACCACGCAACTCTGCATGGGGGTGAATCCCAACACGTCGAGTCCCACTTTCATCAGATAGTCGCCCGAGAGCACCTTGCCGTTGGTGGGCAGGGCCGAGGCTACGCCGGGCATGAGGTTAATTTCCTCTATCCGGTAGAACTTGTGGGGGTCGAGCCCTTGCAACTTCACGGGCAACAGCTTCTCCTGATAGCGGGGATAGATGTCGTAGGCGAAGAGCACGGCCTTGTCGCCGTCGGCATTCACGTAGTTTACCGCCATGTGGTTGCTTTCATAGGGCGATACCAGTCGGTATTGGTCGCCATCGAGTATAACACTTTGCAAACGTTTCCAGTTGGCTACCGCCTGCTGGCAGTAGAGCAGTTCGTCGGCGTTCAGCTCCTTCAACCCCAGGTCGAAGCCCAGTTTGCACATCGAGGCGACGTCAGTGCGGAACTTGATCGAAGCCTTCCGGTTCCAGCTGGTCACGTGGGCACACATGGCCTTGGCGGGGAAGAACTGCGAGAATCCCCATTGGATATAGATGCGTTCCACGGGGTCGGTATTGTCGCTGCACCAGAATTCGGTGAAGTATTTCAGTGCCTCGTAGTCGCAGCGTGCGCCGCCGCCCGAGCAGAGCATCATGGCCACTTGCGGATAGTTGTCGTGCACCCGTTGCAACACCCGGTAGATGCCCCGCACGTGGTCGATGTAGAGCTGACCCTGATCGGCTTTGAGGTAGGGCGAGTAGATGTTGGTGATGGGGCTGTTGCAATCCCATTTGAAGTAGGCGATGCCGGGGTTCTCTTTCAGCAACTGGTCCACCACGCCGTAGACATACTCCTGTACGGCGGGGTTGCTCATGTCGAGCACCAGCTGGTTGCGGTAATAGTAGGTCTCGCGGTTGGGGTAGTGAATGGCCCACTCGGGGTGACGCTCGAAGAGTTCGCTCTTGGGGTTCACCATCTCGGGCTCGATCCACAGGCCGAATTTCACACCCGCCTCGCGGGCCGAATCGGTCAGGGCACCGATACCGCCGGGCAGTTTGTCGTGAGTTACCTCCCAGTCTCCCAGTCCGGCTTTGTCGTCTTTACGGGGATATTTGTTGCCAAACCAGCCGTCGTCGAGCAGGAACATGTCTACCCCCAGGTCTTTGGCTTCGCGCATCAGTTCGGCCAACGTCTCCTGGTCAAAGTCGAAGGCGGTGTTCTCCCAGTTGTTGAGCAGCGTGAGGCGCGGGCCCTTACCATCTTTCAGCTGGTAGTTGCGAGCCCACGTTTGCAGGTCGCGGCTGCCTTGCCCCGTACCCTCGGTGCTGAGAGTGAAGATAAACTCGGGCGTCGTGAAGGTCTCGTTGCGTTTGAGTTTATAGGTCGAGGCATAGGGGTTGATGCCGGGAATCACGCGCAGGTTACCCACGTTGTCCACCTCGAAGGTGAAGCGGAAGTTCCCGGTCCAGGCCAGTGTGCCCATGAGTACCTCGCCTTGTCGCTCCTGTGCGGGCTGGTCGAGCCCCACGATGAAGAAGGGGTGGGTGTGCATGGCGGCCCGGCTGCCCAGCTTGGTGTCGATAACCTTCTTGCCGAACTGCAAGGGCAGGGTGCTCATCTGCGCCTCTTTGGCCCAGTCGCTGCTGAACTCGGTCAGGTAGTAGGCCGGACGGCTGAAATAGAGCATGGTCGAGGCATAGGCCGAGAGGAGAATCGGTTTCTTCTCCTCATGGCGTATGTCGCTCCATGTCTTGATGACATTCTCTTTGGGGTAGGCCACATAGTGGAGGGTCACCTCTACGGGATACTGGTCGTCGCGCAGCACGATGTCGGTCTGCACGCCTCCCTCGACCTCGCGGGTCGAGTGGGATACGTAGTAGAGCCACGTCGAGGGGTTACCGTCGTTGTGGGTGATGGCCAGGGCCGGCTCGAAGAAATCTTCGTTGCCCGAGCCGCTGTACACCTCCCAGCCCCGACGGCTTACACTGCCGTCGGAGGCGGCATGCACGCTCCACCCCAACTGGTTGAGGTCGGCCTCGTTCAGCAATTTCTCGCCGAAGTAGCTTTGGTAGAGGCGGCCGTTTTCGGCCACTTTCAGCACGAGGTCGGTGCGGTCGGTAGAGATGCGAATCTGTTTCATCTCACTGGCATTCGTTGTGTTGATGGCAAGCAGGGTGGCTGCTGCCACGATAAGGGTGTGTTTCATGGAATGCGGGTGATTTGAACATTACAGACTCAGTTGGTGTACTTTCAAGTTTTCGACCTGAGCTTCACCGCCACGGGTATAGAAGCGCAAGGCGTTGTAAGGAGCTGTGGGGAATACAAGGTTGGTCATGGCGATGCGTCCACCGTCGACGAAGATTTCGATTGAGCATTTATCGACGAAGATGTCGAGGTGGTAGCTCTTCCCGTTGCAGAGCGAGAGGGGAGCCCAGGTGCCCAGTGCAAAGTCGTTGACGTAGTTCACCGACAGGGTCTTGCGGTGGTCGTCGGTCTCCTTGTCGTGTACGGTCATTTCGCCATAAGGGGTGAGGTCGGTGATACCGCTTTGCGTACGGTCCATAACCACACGGCCGGCCTTCATGTCGAGGTAGATGTCGACCTTCTCGCCCTTGTCGTTGCAGAGGGCGAAGCCTACGGTATCGGCTTTACCCGGGGTGATGTCCATTTCCAGTTCGCAGGCACCTTCGGGACCCGTCGTGATGGGGTTGACGGTATATTCGTCTTTGAGGTCGATGTTGTTCAGTTCGGTCGTACCCTTGCGCAGACCTTGGGTCTCTTTCACGGCATTGGCAGCCATGTAGATTTCGCCGTCCTTGGTATAGAGCGAGAGCTCACGGGGCAGGGCATTGGCGCTGCGGTATTGACGGGTCGGGGTGGCGTTGGCATATTGCCAGTTGCTCATCCAGGGCACGGCAATGGTGCGGTCGCCCGTGTTGGAGAAGCATACGGTAGCGTAGTGGTCTTTACCGAAGTCGAGCCATTTGGACACGCTCTTGTCGTTGTCGCATTTGAACTCCTTGCCGTCGAAATCGCCTACGAAATATTCGGTGGCGCTACCGCCGAAGGGGCAACCCGGATTGACGTTGACAATCATCACCCATTTCATGTGGTTCTTGTCGCCGTCGACAGGCAGTTGAATGAAGTCGGGGCACTCGAACTGGTTGGGTTGAACGCCGTAGCCTTCGCCAAACTGGCTCAGGTATTCCCAGTGTTTCAGGTCGGTCGAGTTGTAGAAGCGCATGTTCTTGTCGGCCGATACAATCATGTACCACTTTTGAGCCGGTTCGTACCAGAATACTTTCGGGTCGCGGAAGTCTTTCAATCCGTCGAACGGGGTGAGAATGGGGTTGCCCTCATACTTGGTGTAGGTGCGGCCGTTGTCGGTGCTGTAAGCCATGCACTGGATTTGTCCATGCTCGTCGCTGGCCGAGGTGTAGAAGGCAATCAGAGCGTCCTTGCCGTAGCCGGCGCTGTTGTTGTGGTCGACTACCGAGCTACCCGAGAAGATGTGCCCCAGGGTGTCGCGGGCGATGGCCGGTGCGAGGTGTTCCCAGTGAATGAGGTCTTTGCTCACCGAGTGTCCCCAGTGCATGTTGCCCCACTTGGAACCGTAGGGGTTGTATTGGAAATAGAGGTGATACTCGCCGTCTTTGTAGACCAGACCGTTGGCATCGTTCATCCAGCCGTAGAGCGGGGTGTGATGGTAGACGGGACGGTAGTACTCCCGGTTGGTGGTGTCGAACGTGTCGGCCAGACGGAGGCTGTCCCAGCACATGGCGTCGGCAGCTACGCGTCCGATGGTTACGGTAGCCTCCTTGACACCCTCGGGCAGGGCGAAGGGTACGTAGTAGTCCACGCTATCGATGGCCAGGCGAACGTCCATGGCCACGTCGGCCGCACTGCCGGTGTCGAGTTTTACCTTACCTTCGGGGCGTGACTCCTGAATGGGGAGAATCAAATATTTCGAGGGGTTCTTGATGTGAACGATGGTGAGCGTATCGCCTTGATGTTCGAGGCTGATGTTCCCTTTTTGCGGCTGGCAGGCTACGAGAGCGGCCAAGGAGGCTGCTGTGGCCAGCACTTTTGTTGAATGTCTGAAATTCATTTTCATGGCTGTTATGTTATTTATTGATTTGAATACTTGAAAATAATTTTGTAATAACCTAAAAACAATCTTTTTTACCTGTTCCTATTTATCGAGCCTGAGCAGGCAAGGCTTGTGTTGGTCCGGGTCCGGACTCCGTGAGGTCGCAACTGGTGCTCGACGACCTCGTCTTTTATGTTGCTGCTTCTTGTAATATGGAGATTTCTCCGGCCCGGGGATTAATACCTATCGTTATAGGTCTTTCCCTTAGAATTTGAGGCTGGCGCTGAACTCGACAGTGAAGGGCCGTATGTAGCTACCGGCCATCACGTGCCCGGCATATTGACTGGCCTCCTCTTTCTCGATTAGTTCGGCACCGGCGATACTACCCTTGGCACCTGTCTGGTTCAGGAAGTTGACCACCGTGCAACCCAGGGCCAGCTTGTCGTTCACCTGCCAGTTTACGCCACCGAAGGTCTCCCAACGGCCGTTGAAGTAGTAGGCATCGTTGATGTTGGCGTAGGTCTTGCTGAAATAGCGGAAACTGGTCCAAATCTTCAAGTCATCGGTAATCATGTAGCTGGGGTCAATCTCGATGATGATTTGCGGAATCTCGGCTACGATGTTGCCCGTGGCGTTGATCTGTCCTACGTAACCGTCGGAGAAGGTGACCGAAGTCTCGTATTTCTTGTAGGTCGGTTGTTGGTAGGTGAAGAGGAAGTGCAGGTCAAATCCCTTGAAGGGGTGGGTTACCACGTCGGTGGTCCAACCCAGCGTCTGTATGTCGAAGTTGAGCGGTGCGGCCATGATTTCGGTCTGTCCGCCAGCCGTTTTGTGTTGCAGGTTCAGGGTCGAGTTGTTGTTGGTCTTTGAGATGTAGGAGAAGAGCGAGGTCAAGCTCAACCAGCTGTTGTTGTAATAGATACCGGCACGACCCAGAGGCACCGAGATTTGGCCTACGTTGGGGAGTGTGGCCGGTGCGAAGTTCTCGATTTTGGGGTGTTGGGTAATGTAGGTGAAGTCGCCCGTGAGACCGAACTGCTTGGTTAACTTGTAGGTGGCAGCGGCCGTGAGTGCGTAGTTGAACCAGTCGTGGTCGATCGAGTTGGGGGTAATCTTGGTCACACCGTCGGGAGCCGTTGCTCCCAAGTAGTAGTTGGCAAAGCGGCCTACATATTCGCCTGCGGCATTCTTGACGGCAGCATTCTCACCCCGCAGGGCCTGGTATTCAACCCGGGCACCGTAGTAGAGGTTCAGTTTGCTGGTGATGTCCCAGTCGTGGGTGAAATAGAGTGCTACCTTGTTTTCATATCCCTTGTAATACTCCGAGGCGTTCTTGTTGAAATCGTAGTAGTATCCGTTGCCGGCGTAGGTGCGGTCGGTATAGGTGGCATAGTCGGCGTTGTAGAGGCGCACGGGATAGCTGCCGTCCATGGGTACCGACTGGTCATACATGGTGGTCGACGAGGTGTAGTCGATGTCGTAGAACCATTCGTTCACACCCAGGCGCCAAGTGTTGTTGGCATTCTTTTTCGACAGCTCGCTGGTGAACATGAACGAGTTGATAAAGCCACGGTTCAGACACGACATGCGGCTCTGCACATAGTCGCCCGTGTAGGGTTGCATGCTGCCGTCGGCAGCCTCGAACAGGTAGTTGATTTTGGCTTCGTTCTGGTCGAGCGACATAGGTGTTTGGTATACGCACGAACCTGTCGAGTGGTCATATTTCATGACGGCTTTCCAACTGAGCCCGTTGTCCCACGTGTAGGTGTTCATGAGGGTGGCCATGCTACCTATATTCTGTGCGGCATCGTAGAGGTTGGTCTGCTTCACCTCGCCGGTGCGCATGTCGCGATATATCATTTCGTTGTCCATCGGCAGGTACGAGGTGGTACCCAGGGCAAAGTCACCGAACTCGCGCACGCTACCGTCGCCTACATAGATGAAGGGCGCCGATTGGGTGGCATAGTTGTAAACCGGGTGGCTGTTGCTGTAATGATAGATGGCGGTAAACTCGCCCCGGTTGTCGTTATAGCGTTTGGTAAGGGCGAATTTGTAGATTTGCGTACGGTCCTGGAACGGAGTCGATTTGATTTTGAACGTTCCCGGGTCGAAGTCCTGGTAGATGCTTCCGCTGTAATACCAGTCTTTGGCGATACCGCCGTTGACGTTGAGCGAGAACTCCTGCAAGCCGAAATGGTTGCTCTTGTAGTTGAGGGTGCCGTGGAATCCCTTCTCGCCCAGCTGGGTGAAGGAGTTGACGGCATAACCGATGTTACCGGTCGTGATGGCCGTTTCGGAGATTTTGAGCAGCCCCACGTGGCTCAGGCTGGCATCGGCACGCCACAGGGTGTTGACCGTGTGGGGGTTGGTGGCGTAGGTCACGAGCATACCGTTTTCGAGTACGTTGACATCGGCCGAAGGGAGGCCGATTTGTATTTCGCGCGGGCCGTTGGCACTGGCGGCGTTGAGCATCACGTTACGATTCCCTTCCTCTTTCGAGGTAGAAGCGTCTTCCGATTGATTGGTGTTGGCTTGCTCTTGTGCCCAAGCGTTTCCGCAGGTCAGCGCAACGAGCAGCAGGACTGTACTGGTTTTGTGGAGAATTTGATTTATCATACCTTTTTTCATGGTAAGTTGGGTTTTGTTAAGTTCTTGTTTTTGGCTTAGTGAGAGCAAAAATAGAACAAGGTTCGCCCCAGCACATAGAACAAATGTTGCGAAAGCTCCTACAAATGTTACACGAAACCTTTGTGACAGGGAATGTAACATTTTTGACAGCAGACGGAACGGGGTGAAAAAGCACCGACACCCGACCTCGTTATGAGGCCGGGTGTCGGCAGGTATGATGGTATTGAACAGTTTCTCGCTATTCGGGCAGCATGACACCAAACTCGGCAACCGAGGTTTTGGCCTGCCCGTTCATCTCTTCGAGCGGTTCGAGTTTCAGGTAACGGGCCTCGGCCGGTTTGTCCCAAGTGACATATTGAGGTATGGGGTTGTTCTTGATGTTGCTGAACTCGGCCCGGTCGACGATGCGCTCCCAGCTCTTGCCGTCGTTGCTGCGGGAGAGGCGGTAGCGGAAGATGGTCCCTTCGGTTCGACCTTCGGCCACGGGGGTGTAGCAGAAGCCTTTCACGGTCTTGACCTCGCCCAGGTCGATCAGAATGGGTACAAGACCTTCGGCATAGGCGGCTGTCGAGCTGTTGCCGTCGATAGCCTCGGGTGCATTATGGTTACCTATCTGACAGCTTTTGGGGGAGAAGAGCGAGGCACCCTCGGTATCGGTAGAATCGGTGACCGGTTGGGCATAGTAGATGCCGGCCCGCTTGATGGAGAAGTCGGCTCTCGACCGGTCGACGGTTATCCGCAGCTTGTCGGCAATGAGGTCGTCGAATCGTATGAGCCGCTTGTAGCCCACGGTCGTACCCTCGGCCACCGGGGTCCAGGCACCGTTGATCGAGGCCTCTACGGTAAAGGCTTCGATACGCTGCCCCTTCTCGATTTCTTCTTGCAGCATCAGGGTGTTGACAGGGACGTTGTCCTGTATGTCGATTTCAAAGGAGTCGCCCTCCTTGCCGGTAACCGGGCGGTTGCCGTTTTTGCTGTAATCGGTGGCGAAGGTGCGCTCGATGTATTGTCCCAGCTCATGCAAGCGCCGGGCGTCGTTCTCGTGTATCAGGCCTCGTGTGTCGGGCGGTATGTTGAGCAGCAGGCCCGAGTTGTAGCCTACCGACTCGAAATAGATGTCGACCAGATGGGCCAGCGATTTCACCTGATTGTCTTCGGTCGGGTGATAGAACCACCCCGGGCGAATCGAGACGTCGACTTCCGAGGGGTACCAGAAGAGTTCGTGGGCTCGGGCCAGCAGGTCACGGCTGCCCAGGTCTTCGCTCTTGTTGTTCAGCCCCAGTGCCTGGTTCACGCTGTCGGCCCGTTGGTAAATACCCGGCACGAGAGCCGTGGCGCTCCACTCGGTCTCCCGGCCGAAGCCCCGTTCGTTGCCCACCCAGCGCACGTCGTCGCCCATGATGGCCATCACGGCGTGGGGTTGCAGTTGTTGTATGGTGGTATAGAAGGCGTCCCAGTCGTAAACCTGTTTCTTCCCGTTGGGCCCTTCACCACAGGCTCCGTCGAACCACACCTCGTGTATTTCGCCGTAGTTGGTGAGCAGCTCGGTGAGCTGTTGAATGAAGAACTGGTTGTATCGGGGCGAATCGCCGTAGCACTCGGCGTTGCGGTCCCAGGGCGAGAGGTAGACGCCGAATTTCAGTCCGTATTTGTCGCAAGCCTCTTTCAATTCTTTCACCACATCGCCTTTCCCAGCTTTCCAGGGCGACGAGGCTACCGAGTGCCGCGTGGTAGCGGTGGGCCACAGGCAGAAGCCGTCGTGATGCTTGGCGGTGAGAATTACCATTTTGAAGCCAGCCTCTTTCAAGGTGCGGGCCCATTGCTCGGCGTCGAGTTCGGTGGGGTTGAACAGTTGCGGGTCTTCTGTCCCGTCGCCCCACTCCTTGTTGGTGAAGGTGTTGATGCCGAAGTGCAGGAAGGCGGTCAGTTCCAGTTCCTGCCATTGCAGTTGTTGGCGCGAGGGTACCAGGCGCGAGGCCATGTCGACCTTCTCTTCAAGGGTAGCCCCTTCGGGAAATACGAGGTGTTTCTCGTAATACTGGGTCTTGCTCGACTGGCAGCTCATGAGCAGCAGGCCGAGTAGTGCCGCGGTGATGCTTGTGTGTTTCATTGTGATAAGGGTGCGATAATTAGTTGTTTGGGGACAAAGATAATATTTTCGCGCAAAGATTACATGCAGACACACTCTTTTCTTTGCGAAAATTAAAGTATTATCGTTACTGTATGAAGGGGCTAATCTGTGGGAGCGGAATCGGGGGTTCAGGTGTTTGGAATAGCTCCGCCCGAGTTGCGGGTGAGCAGGGTGTCGTAGATGTGGTTGGCAAACTGGCGTCCCACGGGCAGGAGTTCCTCTTGTCCCACGAGCTTGATACGCTTCTTGGAGAACATCTCAACCTTGTCGACAGGGACGATGTAGGAGCGGTGAATGCGCAGGAAATTCTCTTCGGGGAGCATCTCTTGCAGGGTTTTCATGTTGGTGCGCGACAAGATGTATCCGCCGCTCACGCGGAAGATTTTGGTGTAGTTTTCCATCGCCTCGATGTAGAGTATGTCGTTGACGGGGATAGTCACGTTGTTGTATTCCTGTTTGACCACGATGCTGTCGGGCGTGCGGTCGTGGCGGGTCTCGATGCGGCGAATGGCCTTTTCGACCGCTTTTTCAAACCGCTCGTAGGCAAACGGCTTGTGCAGGAAGTCGACTGCGTCGAGCTCGAACCCGTTGAGAGCATACTGGGCGTGGGCCGTGGTGAAGATGAAACAGCACTCGGGTGGCAGGTCGCGGGCAATGTCGAGTCCGCTGATGCTGTTCATCTCGATGTCGAGGAACACCAGGTCGGGTTTGCGGCGGCGTATCTCTTCCAGTCCCACACGCGGTTCGCTGAACGTGGTGAGCTCCAATCCGCCGAACCGTTCGCAGAATTGGGTGATGACGAGCAGCGCCAGTGGTTCGTCGTCGATAGCTATGCAGGTGGTCGTTTTCATTGCAGTTGAATGGTTAGTTTGGTTTTGAATTGGTTGCCCTCCTGAGCCGTGACGAGGGTGAAACGGTCGGGGTAGAGCAGTTCGAGCCGCTTGCGGCAGTTCTCGATGCCGATGGCCGGGGTCGGTTCCTTCTTCTCCTTCATGATGCTGTTTTCGGTCTCGAAGACAAGCTCTCCGCTTTTCACTGCAATCTTGATGTAGACGGTGCAGTCAATGTCGGACGAGGTGCCGTACTTGAAGGCGTTCTCCACAAAGGTGATGAGAATCATGGGAGGTATCTGGGCCTGTTCGTCGTCAGTCTCGGTGTGAAATTCGATGTGGGTGTGTTTGTTGAGCCGCAGCGATTGCAGGTCGACATATTGCCTGATGTAGTCGATTTCGTTGCAGATGGGTATGGTGTCGAGCGTCGTTTGGGCATACATGTATTTCAAGATGTTGGAGAATTGAATGAAGGCCGACTCTGTCTTGTCCGACTTGGTGAGTACCAGCCCGTAGAGGGCATTGAGCGTATTGAAGAGAAAGTGCGGATTGATTTGCGCCTTGTAGAGTGCCAGTTCGGCCTTGTTTTTCTCGGCCTCGATTTCCTGCTTCGAGAGGATTTGCCGGAACAGCTCGACCGTTACCTCGATAGTCAGGCTGAACCCCGTGACCACCAGGAAGAAGAACCACACGCTCAGGGTCCTGATGTGTTGACGTATGCCCCAGTCGCGGGGCGAATTGATGAAATCGTCTTTGGGTATGGGTATCTGGCTGATGCCCCAGGTAATCAGCAGGAGGGCAGTGAAGAGTATGGCTACGTGTTCGAACTTGTGCTGCATGACGAGCCCGGGTATGTTGGCCTTGCGGTAGGTGAAGTAGAGCAGGTAGATGTAGACAATGAGGGTGAGCATGAAATAGGTGTGGTGGATAATCCACTTCTCTACCGGGACCAGCATGATGAGGAGCGGCAGGATAACCAGACAGAATATGAGGTCGATGTAGGTGCTGATGCGAGTGTAGTTGGTCATCGTTGTGTCGATTGGTTTTGTACCGGGGCGGGGTGAGCCCCTGACAATGACAAAGGTAGTGATTTTTTGTCGACCGGTCAATCGTTCGGGTTTGCCGTTCGGCATCACTTTTTTGCCGTTTATCAATAAAGATTGGCATAATTAGACAAGATTTTATAAATTTGAGAACAGGTTTTTACGATAGGTAAGCGTACCTTTATTATTCGCATTATTTTAGTATTTATCACATAAAACAGAAACAATGAGACATTTTATCATTCTGGCGATAGCAGTATTGCCTTTGCTCGTGGCTTGTAAGGAGCAGAAACCGAGCGCGGGCGAGAAGTACAAAGTGGTTACTGTGGAGCCTAAGGATCAAACGTTAACATCGCATTATACGGCTACGCTTCGGGGCCGTCAGTTTGTAGAGGTGCGGCCGCAGGTAAGCGGAATCATTACCGAAATTCGCATCGACGAGGGCGATGTCGTGCACAAGGGACAGACGCTTTTCGTCATCGACCAGGTGCCCTACAAGGCTGCGCTTGAAACGGCGGTTGCCAATGTGCGTAGCGCCGAGGCCAAGCTGGCTACGGCTCAGCTCTCGGCCGACAGCAAGGAGGCACTTTTCCAGGAGCGTGTCGTGTCGGAGTTTGACCGGCAGATGGCCCGGAACGACCTGGCCGAGGCCAAGGCTGCTTTGGCTCAGGCCAAGGCTCAGGAAATCAATGCCCGCAACGACCTCTCGTATACCGAGGTAAAGAGTCCCGTCGACGGGGTGGCCAGCATGATACCCTACCGGGTGGGTGCTCTGGTGAACAGTTCGATTACCGAACCGCTGGTTACCGTCTCGGACGATGCCGAGGTCTATGCCTATTTCTCCATGTCGGAGAACCAGATACTCGACCTGCTCCAGCAATACGGCTCATTGCAGAAGGCCAAGGAGCTGATGCCCGAGGTGGAGCTCCTGTTGAGCAACGGCAAGCCTTATAACCGGCGGGGTAAGATTGATGCCATCAGCGGTACGGTCGACGAGGGTACGGGGGCCATCAGCCTGCGGGCAGCCTTTGCCAACCCCGACGGCTTGTTGCGCAACGGCGGCAGCGCCTCGGTTGTGGTGCCCACGGTCTACAAGAACAGTCTGGTGATACCGCAGTCGGCCACCTACGAGTTGCAAAACAAGGTATTCGTGTGGAAGGTGGTCGATGGCAAAACCCAGTCGGCCCCGATTACCGTATATAAATACAACGACGGGCAGAACTACATCGTGCTTTCGGGTCTGACTGCCGGCGATGTGATTATTGCCGAGGGGGCCGGCTTGCTGCACGAAGGTATTGCCGTCGATATAGAACAGTCGTCAACCCCGTCAAACGAATAGTGACCTATGAAGATAAGAACATTTATCGACCGTCCCATCTTCGCCGGAGTTATCTCGGTGTTGATTCTTATTCTGGGAATTATCGGGTTGACCCAGCTGCCCATCGAGCAGTTCCCCGAGATTGCGCCGCCTACGGTGAGCGTGTCGGCCTCCTATACCGGAGCCAATGCCGAGACGGTGCAGAAGAGTGTGGTCGTGCCTCTCGAAGAGGCGCTCAACGGGGTGGAGAACATGACCTACATGACCTCTACCGCCTCCAACAACGGTTCGGCCCGCATCACCGTCTACTTCCGCCAGGGGACCGACCCCGATATGGCCACCGTGAATGTGCAGAACCGGCTGGCTTCGGCGCAGGGCCTCTTACCGGCAGAGGTGACCCGCAGCGGTGTGAATGTGCGCAAGCGTCAGACGAGTAACATCAAGCAGCTGGCCGTGTACAGCCCCGACGACTCGTTCGACCGGGCTTTCCTGGCCAACTACATGAAAATCAATATCGAGCCGCGTCTTTCGCGTATTGCCGGTGTGGGTGAGGTGAATGTGTTTGGCTATGAGTATGCCATGCGCATCTGGCTCGATCCCAGTAAGATGAAGAAATATGGCCTTGTGCCTTCCGACATTACCGGTGTGCTCGACGAGCAGAACATCGAGGCGGCCACGGGTACCCTGGGTGCCGAGGCTGAGAATACCTTCCAGTATGTGCTCAAATATCGGGGACGGTATGAAAACGAGGTGGACTATGAAAACATGGTCATCAAGTCGTTGCCCGGCGGTGAGGTGCTGCGTCTGAAAGATGTGGCGACCGTCGAATTGGGTACCCGTTCCTACGACTACATCGGCGAGGTGAACGGTCACCCGGGCTGTATCATCATGATTTCGCAAACTTCGGGCTCGAATGCCAACGAAATCATTACGGAGATTGACCGCTCGCTGGCTGAGATTTCCAAGACGCTGCCCAAGGGTATCAAGATCGTCGATCTGATGAGTACCAAAGACTTCCTCGACGCCTCCATCAAGACCGTTATTAAGACCTTGCTCGAAGCCATCTTGCTGGTGGTGCTGGTGGTTTATGTCTTCTTGCAGAGCTTTCGCTCCACCTTTATACCGGCGGTCTCCATCGTCGTGTCGCTGGTGGGAACCTTTGCTTTCCTCTATCTGGTGGGATTCAGTCTCAACATGCTCACCCTGTTTGCCCTTGTGCTGGTTATCGGTACGGTGGTCGATGATGCGATAGTGGTGGTCGAGGCGGTGCAGGCCAAGTTTGACGAAGGGTACAAGTCGGCCTACCTGGCTACGATCGATGCCATGGACGGCATCACCTCGGCCTTGGTGTCCACCACCTTTGTCTTCATGGCCGTGTTCATTCCCGTGAGCTTTATCGGGGGGACCACCGGTACGTTCTACACCCAGTTCGGTCTCACCATGGCGGCGGCTGTAGCCATCTCGCTGCTCAATGCCCTGACGCTCAGTCCTGCCTTGTGTGCCCTCATCATGACGCCGCACCAGACGGGAACCGACGGCAAGAAGCTGAGTTTCTCGTCGCGCTTCCACATGGCATTCGACAGTGCTTTCCACCGCTTGGTGATGAAATACAAGGTGGGCGTCTTCTTCATGCTCAAACGCAAGTGGCTGGCCGGTGTGCTGCTGGTGATTGCCTGTGTGGGCTTCTTCGTCCTGCTGAAAACGACCAAGACCGGTCTGGTGCCCAACGAAGATATGGGTACCGTCTTTGTCGACGTGCGCACCTCGCCGGGCAACAGTGTGTATGAGACTCGCAAGGTTATCGAGCAGGTAGACAGCTGCCTGAACACAATACCGCAAATCGAAGTCCTTTCGAGTATCACGGGTAACTCGATGTTGAGCGGTCAGGGGGCCTGCAACGGTATGTTTACCATTCGGTTGAAGGATTGGAGCGAACGTCCCAACAAGGAGGATGCCGTCGATGCCATCATCGAGGAGATACAGCGCCGCACGGCCTTCATTTCGAGTGCCGACATCATGGCCTTCACCCGGCCCATGATTCCGGGTTACGGGGCCAGCAGCGGTTTCGAGGTCTATGTGCAGGACCAGAAGGGTGGCACGATTGAAGACCTTTTGAAATACACGCGCAACTTCCTCACCGAGTTGAACAAGCGACCCGAAATCGGTCGGGCCACCACCTCGTTCGATACCAAGTTCCCGCAGTACCTCGTCGAGGTCGATGCGGCCCGATGCAAGCGCAACGGCGTGTCGCCCAGCGATGTGCTCAGTACCCTGTCGGGGTATATCGGCGGTAACTACGCCTCGAACATGAACCGCTTCTCGAAGCTCTATCGGGTTATGGTGCAGGCTCCGGCACAGTTCCGGCTTGATACCGAGGCGCTCAACAACATCTTTGTACGCAACGATGCGGGCGAGATGAGCCCCATTACCCAATACCTCACGCTTACCCGCATCTACGGCTCCGAGGTGTTGACCCGCTTCAACCTCTTCTCGGCCATTCAGGTGAACGGGGCTCCGGCTACCGGATACAGCTCGGGACAGGCCATTCAGGCGGTGAAGGAGGTGGCTGCGCAGACCCTGCCTACGGGCTACGGCTTTGAGTTTGGCGGTATGTCGCGTGAGGAGTCCAACACGGGTAACACCACGACACTGGTGTTTGTCATCTGCGTAGTCTTCATCTATCTCATTCTGTGTGCCTTGTACGAGAGCCTCTTTGTCCCGTTGGCCGTGATTCTGTCGGTACCCTTCGGCCTGGCCGGCAGTTTCCTCTTTGCCAAGATGTTCGGGCTCGAAAACAACATCTATTTGCAGACGGGTCTCATCATGCTCATCGGCTTGCTGGCGAAGACGGCCATTCTGTTGACCGAGTACGCTTCGGAGCGCCGCCGCCACGGCATGACCATCTCGCAGGCAGCCATCTCGGCCGCTCAGGTGCGGTTGCGGCCTATCCTCATGACCTCGCTCACCATGATATTCGGTATGCTACCCATGATGTTTGCCACGGGGGTAGGGGCCAATGGTAATATCTCGATCGGTGTGGGTACTGTGGGCGGTATGCTCATCGGTACGATAGCCCTGCTCTTTATCGTGCCCGTGCTCTTCATTGTCTTCCAGACGCTGCAAGAGCGACTGATGCCTGCTCGCAAGTTGCCGCAAATAGACGAAAAGAAATGATACGACTTCAAGAACTCACTGACGATATGAAAAAGATATATATAGGATTGCTTTTGTTGACCGGCCTGACCGGTTGCCAATACCGCACGTATGAACGTCCCGAGATGCCTCAGACCGACAGCCTCTATCAGCGTCTGGCGGTGAGCGGCGACACCGCTTCGATTGCCGACCTGTCGTGGCAGGAGCTCTTCACCGACCCGCTGTTGCAGCAACTGATCGAGACCGGGATTGCCCATAATACCGACCTGAGTATCGCCCGCTTGCGAGTGAAAGAGGCTGAGGCTTTGCTCACTGCCTCGAAACTGGCCTACTTGCCTTCGGTATCGCTTACCCCGCAGGGAACCATTCGCAAGGTCGAGGGAGAGAGTGCCACCAAGAGTTATAATCTGGCGGCTTCGGCCGATTGGGAGATTGACATCTTCGGTCGCATCACCAATGCCAAACGCGAGGCCAAAGCGGTGCTGGAACAGAGCGAGGCCTACCGGCAGGCGGTGCAGACCCAGCTGGTGGCCACCATCGCCAACAGTTATTACTCGCTGTTGATGCTCGACAAGCAGTATGAGATAAGTCGCTCGACGGCCGAGCTGTGGGCCGAGAATCTGCGGGTGATGAAGGCCTTGAAAGAAGCCGGGCAGACTACCGAGATGGCCGTGGCTCAAATCGAGGCCAGCAAACTGGCGGTCGATGCCTCGTTGCTCTCGTTGCAGCAACAGATTACCGAGATGGAAAACTCCATCTCGTCGCTGCTGGGCGATGTGCCCCGGCAGATCGAACGCTCCACGCTCGATGCCCAGTCGTTCCCCGACACCCTCTTGGTAGGAGTGCCCTTGCAACTGTTGCAACGGCGTCCCGATGTGCGGCAGAGCGAGGCTGCCCTGGCTGCCGCCTTTTATGTGACCAATCAGGCCTATGCCGCCTTCTATCCGTCGATTACCCTCAGCGGGTCGGCCGGGTGGACCAATGCGGCCGGAGCCCTCATTACCAATCCCGGCGAGTGGCTGCTCTCGGCCGTGGGGTCGCTGGTACAGCCGCTCTTCAACCGGGGGCAGAATGTGGCTAACCTGAAAGTGGCCAAGGCCCAACAGGAGGAGGCTTTGCTCACCTTCCGGCAGTCGTTGCTCGATGCCGGTACCGAGGTGAACAGTGCCCTGTTGCAGTGGCAGACGGCCCGCCAGCGGTTGAAACTCGACGAGCAGCAGATTGCTTCGCTTGAATCGGCCGTGCGCAGTTCCGAACTGTTGATGCTGCACAGTTCGCAAAACTACCTCGAAGTGCTCACCGCCCGACAGACTCTGCTCGATGCCGAACTCTCGGCCGTAGCCGATCGCTTCGACGAGATACAGGGGGTTATCAATCTCTATCATGCGTTGGGAGGAGGGTATTGATACACCGTTGCGATAGATATTTGAACCGAGCGAGGCCAGCTGTAAACTGGCCTCGCTTCTTTTATGATACACGTTATTGCCGGGAGTGAAAGTCTGTGAGAACACCTTGTGTTGGTGTGGTGTTGCTACGAGTGTGTGGGGAATGGATAGAGTCTGCCGGCGGAACTTGTTGGAGAGTGAATGCAAGTCTACTCCCGACAGTCAGAAAAGTAGGTAACACGCCTAAACAGAGAAGGAAAGAGTAAAGGAGCCGTTAATAAGTGAAATAAGTAGAGTAGTGTAGTGTAGAGTAGTGTAGTGTAGAGCAGTGTAGTGTAGTGTAGTGTAGTGTAGTGTAGTGGCCCCCTCTCTATATGAAGAATCAGGCACCCATCGAGTCGCACTCTTCGTTATTGCCTCCGCCCACGCTGCCCACTTTCACCTGTTTGCGCGATTTGAATACCAGCATATCGGCTACCAGGTAGTTGAATATGCCCGAGATGAGCAGGGCGGCCAGGTTACAATAGACCACATTCCACTCGAAAATCTTTTGGAAGATGAGCAGGAAGACCATCTTGATGAGGAAGCCGGCTCCCGACGAGAGGTTGAAGACCAGAAAACGGAGGAAGAAGTCGCGTGTGGAACGGTGCCCCACCCGGCTTTTCCAGATCCAGAAATAGGAGCACATGAAGTTGCTCAATACGGCAAATTCGAAACTGATGGTCGGCGAGAGTATGTATTTGCCGAAGTAGCTGCTGAATATGAAATGGTCACATATCCATAGCACAAACGTGTCGACCCCTGTACCAAACAGGCGACTGACTACGAATTGCAGATAAATACGCAGTTTCAGTATTCCAGCTTTCACAACTGTCTTTTATTTTTGGAAGGGTTTCAACGGGTCTTGCTGAGCCAGCAGGCGACGGTCGGTAACAAATTGTACCAGCCAGGCGATGAAGAGGAAGCAGGCGATGAAGAGACCGGCGATGTCGAACAGCCCCAGTGTCTGGCCGCCGATAGTCCATTTGAGGTCTTCGAGCGACGTGTAGATGAACACGGTGTTGATGAGGATAATGACCAGTCTCAATTCGGTGGGTCCCAGCTTGCCGTAGGTAAGCAGGAATTTCCCTTTGACGATGGTCGAGATATAGGTATAAATCGAGAGTACCAGATAACCGGCCAGTACCAGCATGGCTACATCGAGGCGGAACATCGGCGACAATCCGGCTCCGATACACATGATGCAGATGGTGATGGCATCGAGGGAGTGGTCGATGAAGAAGCCGTAGACGGGTCTTTGTGTGTTACGCACACGCGCCAGTGTTCCGTCGAGGCTGTCGCCATACCAGTTGACAAACAAGCCAAACGATGAGAGCCACAGATAATTCTTGTCAATGTGTGCCAATATGAATCCCAAGGCGCATATTACGGCGCCGATCAAACCGGTGTAGGTGAGAAAGTCCGACGTAACCCAGGAGGGCTGACGTTGAGCTAACCAAACCAATGCCTTTTTCTCGGCTGCATTGAGCAGAGAGGTCTGTATTCTTTCTGATGTTTCTTTCCCCATATCCTAAATTTTGTACAAAAGTACAGATTATTTGGAAAATCGAATAAAAAAAAGCCATGAATTTACAGGGGTGTGTAAAAGATTTGAAATTTCTGTTTCAAGGTGGCAGAGCCCTTATGACGGGGAAAGTATCCTCTTTTTTGTCGGCTTTTGCGGCGTGGAGTGACAGGGGGTTGCTCTAATCGTTTTTGTATGAATTGATTATGGAATCGAGCCGTTTGTGGGATAACAAAAGGTTATCGGGAGTAACAAAGAATGATAATCAAAATCGTATTTTACTTGTTATATTTGTAATGCAATTCAAGACGAAATACGTTACTTAAAATAGAAAGATTATGGAATTTTTGACAAACGAGAAACTGACAATCGTCGGCGCTGCCGGTATGATTGGTTCAAACATGGCTCAAACGGCCTTGATGATGCATCTGACACCCAATATCTGCTTGTACGATCCTTATGCTCCCGCTCTCGAAGGGGTGGCCGAGGAGTTGCGCCACTGTGCTTTCAAGGGGGTGAATCTCACCTACACGAGCGATGTGAAAGAGGCGCTCACCGGTGCGGCTTATGTCGTATCGTCGGGTGGTGCCGCACGCAAGGCCGGCATGACTCGTGAGGATTTGCTCAAAGGCAATGCCGAGATCGCTGCCGAGTTTGGTAAAAATCTGCGGGCCTATTGTCCCGATGTGAAACACGTGGTGGTTATCTTCAACCCGGCCGACATTACCGGTCTCATCGTGCTGCTCTACTCGGGCTTGAAACCTTCGCAGGTATCGACGCTCGCCGCTCTCGACAGCACCCGTCTGCAAAGCGAGCTGGCCAAGTATTTCCACACGGTGGCCGATGAGATTGAAAATTGCCGTACCTATGGCGGTCACGGCGAGCAGATGGCCGTATTTGCTTCGACGACCAAGGTGAAGGGTACGCCGCTGACCGACCTGATTGGTACCGACAAGTTGCCTGCCGAGGATTGGGAGACAATTCGTCATCATGTGGTTCAAGGAGGCAAGCACATCATCGACCTGCGCGGACGTTCGTCGTTCCAGAGTCCGGCCTACCTCTCGATCGAGATGATTGCCGCCGCCATGGGTGGAAATCCCTTCACCTGGCCTGCCGGTGTATATCTGTCGGAGGGCAAGTTCAACCACATTCTCATGGCCATGGAGACGATTATCGACCGTGCCGGCGTTCACTACAACCCCGTTTACGGTACGCCCGAAGAGGAGAAGGAGTTGGAGAACAGCTACAAGCACCTGTGCGAACTGCGCGACGAGGTGATTGCCATGGGTATTATTCCGCCTGTTGCCGAGTGGCACAAGCTCAACAGCCATATCGATTGAGCGGTCGACAATAGCCGACAGGCTCTCGGATAGAATAAAAAAGCGGTCCCGAAATTTCGGGGCCGCTTTTTGTGTATGGTGGGAATCGAGTGTCTTAATAACGACCGAAGTTGAAGATGGTCGAGGGGGTGTGTTCCCGGTCCATAATCTCTTTCAGCTGCTCTACCTTGTCGGGGTAGGTACTGGCCACGTTGTTATCCTCGTGCGGGTCTTCGGCAATGTTGTAAAGCTCGTGTGTGGGGTTGCCGTTCTTGATGTTCTGGCGAATCAGTTTCCAGTCGCCGGCTCTGACAGCCTGACGTCCGTTCTCTTCGTGGAACTCCCAGTAGAGGAACTCGTGTTGCTGTTGCTCACCTTTACCCGTGAGGGTGGGGAGTATCGACAATCCGTCCATGGCCTCGTCGCGCCAGTTGGTATCCTCGCCCAGCAGCTCTACGAAGGTAGGCATCATGTCCCAGCCGGCAGCCATCAGGTCGGTAATCGAACCCGGGGCGATGGTCCCGGGCCAGTAGGCAATGTAGGGTACCCGCATACCGCCCTCGTACAAGGCACGTTTCAAACCTCTGAGTCGGGCTTCGGTGTTGAAGAAGGTGGGGTCGGCACCACCCTCGTTGTGAGGGCCGTTGTCGCTGGTGAAGATAAAGAGGGTCTTCTCGGCGATACCCAGTTCTTCGAGTTTGTCGATGATTTGTCCCACATAGGTGTCGAGGCGGGTAATCATGGCGGCGAACTGTGTGCGCGGGTCGATAGCCGTTCCGTAGTCGCCGTCGCTATGCCAGGGTTTGGGTTCCTGGAACTTGCCTTTGTACATCTCTACGATGCTGTCTTGCGGTTGGCACAGCTCGGCGTGAGGAATGGTATAGGTAAAGTAGCCGAAAAAGGCTTTATCCTTGTTGTCTTCGATAAACTGCATGGCATGCTCGTGAATGGCATCTTGCGAGTAGCGCCCGTTTTGGTCCTCCTTGGTCTTGTTGTTCCACAAGTATGCGGGATAGTAGGAGTGGGCTTTGCGCTGGCAGTTGTAGCCGTAGAACACGTCGAATCCCATGTCGTTGGCTTCACCGCCCGAACCGGGGTAACCCATGCCCCATTTGCCGAAACAACCGGTCACATAGCCGTTTTGTTGGAACAGGTGTCCCAGGGTCTCCACGTTTGGGTCGAGGGGTTCCTGACCTTCGGGTTGAATCTCCTTGTTGCCCCTGATCTTGGTGTGGCCGGTGTGTTGGCCGGTCATCAGCGAGGCTCTCGACGGAGCACTCACAGCCGTGCTGGCATAGAATTGGGTGAAGGTCATACCTTGGCTGACAAGCCGGTTCAGATTGGGTGTCGAGATCATCTGCTGGCCATAGGCCTCGATGTCACTGTATCCCATGTCGTCGCAAAGCAGGTAGATGACGTTGGGGCGTTCGATAGTGGCTACGGCATCTCTCTCTTGGGCAAAGCACAGTCCCGAGGTGAGGAGCAGACCGCCGGCCGGATATATAAATTTGCAAGTATTCATGTGTTGGGTATATTAGTATTTAGAGTTTGCTGTCGATAAGTTTGAGAGTCGTGTGGTTGCCGGTTGCCGATTCGATGGCTATGAGGATAAACCGTTCGGCATATCTCAAATCGCCTTCAAACGTCGTTTCGGTGGTGAGAAAATCACCCAGCAACTGTCCCGTGAGGCTGAATACTCTCACGCGGTTGCGGCCGTCCAGACCCGTGAGGGTGAGATGTCCGTCGTAGAGCCGACCCTTGGGGGCTACTTGTTGAGCCTCGTCGATAGCGGTAGGCGTTTTAATGGGGACCTTGTAGAAATACCAGCCCGAACCAGTACCGATACCGGCATTGTACAATACGACACCCCATGTGCCTTCCTGGGCATTCAGCAGGTACGAGTCATCGCCTTCGTATTTAATCGAGTAGCTGCCGTTGGCATTTCCGCTCGGGGCGATGACAAACTGATTGCCGTTGGCCGAGAGTGTGAAATATTCCTTTTCGAGTATTTTCTGACCCGAAATGCTCATTCCTGTACCTTTGTGCACAATATATACCCGGTCGTTTCCTGCATCTTCGAGACGCCACAGGAATTTGTCGCTTTGGTCGGCCGGTTTCTCCACACGCAAGGCTTTGGTGTAGGTGGAGTTTATATTGGTGTCATAGGCAATGTAACGCTCTTTGCGGGCTTCGTTGGTGTGAGCATTCATGATTTGATACCAGATGGGCTCTTCGGCCGTACTTACCTGGGGGGTAGCCAATTCGGGTACTGCGGCTTGGAACAGGGCAACGAGGCTTGTACTCTTTGATACGGTGAATGTATATACCAGATCCTTGCTCACGATTTCGCCGCCTTCTTGCCAGCCTTTGAATTCGATTTCGGTTTCAGAGTCTTCATTGATAAGGGCTTTGACGGTAACCTGGCTCCCTTTTTCATAGCGACCGGCGTCATTGGGCTGGGTCTCGATAAGGGCGGTACCCCAGTCGTTGTTGTTGGAGGTGACGCTGATGAAGCAGTCGGTGCGTTCTGTGGCTTCCATGACGTAGACTACGAAATCGTAGATACGGCCCGAAATCGAGGCATCGGCCGTTGCCGGTGTTGACGATTCGATGCGCACACGTACGCGGGTCTTGCCTATGGTTGCCGTTTCGGGAATCGTAATGGGTTGCACGAAACTGCGGGTTGAGGCGTTGATTTGTGCTTTTTGAGTCACTTCTTCATATACCCCGTTACGATCCCAGTCGGTATAGGCCGTGATGGTGTAGCTCGACGGGTCGACGGTCAGTGTGGCGTTCAAGTCAAAACTCTCGCCGGCAATAAGCAGGGAGGTCTCTTTGGAAACAATGGTAAAATAGCTGCTGGGAGCGCTTGTCTTGTTGTATCCCAGTGGGTAGATGATGGCGTCGCCCGATGTGGTGGCCATCGAGATGTATCCGCCCGAGGCCGATCCTGCGGGCATTTGGTAGATGGGGCTCGTTTCGCTGAAACGTCCCAACCGAACCATAGTCTCGAACGGGTCTGATGTGATGTAGCTTTCGGGGTTGGTCCCGGATGCCGCCATCGGGAGGGCCGAGGCTACGAACGGTATGAGAAATAAGGATTTTAAAAAACGATTCATAGGGGATTTTTTTTTGTGATAGGGGTGGATAAAAAACGAAACGGGAGGGGAGGTGATTCCTCCCCTCCCGCCTATTTCGCTGGTTTATCTGATGAATTTAATCATCTTTCCGTCGATATTGGCTACATATACGCCTTTGGCAAGAGCCGAAACCGATACCTCATCGGCATTTTCGGCCTGCATAACAACTTGTCCGGCCAGGTTGTAAACGACAGCTTTACCCATGTGAGGAGCTACGAGAACCTGTGCTTGTGCATCGTAGTAGATGGCGCTCTCGGTAACGGCTTCGATACCCGATGCCTGGGCGATTTGAATCTCAAAGTCATAGGCTACGCCGTTTCTCAACTCGCCGAAGAAGTCGGTGAAGACCTTCGAAGGCCAATCTTCGGTGAAGGGGTCGGGGGCCATGTAAACGACACGCATGCGGTAGGTACCGGCAGCCGTCCCTTCGGGAATGGTGATGCTTCTTTGCCAGCCGTTTTCGATGCTACCGTTGGGGTCGTCGAAGTTGTTGGTCTCGCTGTTTATGCCCATCGATTCATAGATTTCGCCTTCACCGGCAAACTCCATGTCGTTGTTCCAGTCGATATAAACGGCCTGACGGGTCCATACCAACTCGGGGTTACAAGTAATTGTTTCGTTGTTTCTGTTGAAGGTAATCGTGTTGTTGTATTGTTTGAACTTCATGCTGAACGACTCTACACCTGTCGTAAGTTTGATGGGGGTCGAGGTTTTGTCAATTACGGCACCTTCTTCCTGTACTTTGTTCAACTCCATATATTGGGTGAAGGGGAGTTCGGCTTCGCTGGTGTACGAGAACAATTCGTGAGTTTCATCACCTACGGTGTAGGACGCAGCACCCAGGTAACGGTTCTGTTGGGTCAGGTTTACGACATAGAAGCGGGTCATGATGGGGTAGTCTTTTTCTACGAACTCAGCTACGAAGGCTTTATCTTCGGTTCCATTGTAGGTGAAGGTAGGACGATAGCTCAATACGTTTTCGGTGCCTTGTTCAACCCAGCGGTGGAACATGTACCCCTCTGCGGCGGTGGCCGTTACGGTTACGGCTTTCGATTGGGCAATTTCCACGCTGTTGCCGGTTTGGCCTTCAATGGCTACCGTACCAAACGCGTTGTCGTTGGCTGCAACCGAAATGGTTTTAACGGCAGGTGTGTACTCGGTCTCGTAGAAGAACCAGCCCGAAGCCTGGTGTACACCGGCTGCATAGACTGTCACGCCAAAATTGAGCTCACCACCATCCATGGCATTTAGGAACGCACGCTCTCCCGAATAGTCCACGAATTGCAGTACGTATTGACCTTCGGCACAGTCGGTGCTGATTCCCGTAGAAGTACTGGTTTTCAAGTCCCAAATAGAACCGGTCTCGTTCATTTCGAGCGGGGTATTTCTATTGGGATTATCTCCATCTTCGGCAACTGCGGTAGCCGGTACAAATACACGCTTTCCATTGAAGTTTACCAGATATACGTGGCTCTCGTTGCCGTCGTTGGCCGATTCCAGTCGCCACAAGTGGCCTTCGGTAAGCGAACTTGCGGGAATACCCTTTGAGTATTGTTCGGTACACAAACGGTTGTTTGCTTCGTCCCATTTCAAGAAACGGTTTTGGCGGGTCGACGCTGTGAGGTGCGATGACATCATCGTGTACCATACAGGATTCTCGGACGTACTGATTTTCGGGTCGGTGGAATAGCCTGCAACAGGTGTCACTGCGGCCGAGGCCGAATTGGACACGAATAGACTTGTTACGCAAAGTAACGAAAGGAATAAATTTTTCTTCATGATAAATAAGTGTTTTTATGGGTAATTGGTTATCATTTGTTTTTTTCTGTTTTGTTTTTCATAGGAGTAAAATATTTCCCCCTTACAGTAAACTTTCACATAATATTAAACGGAAAAAAATGGGATTACCCCTAGCGGGGAAATAATTTTTTTTGGGAATAATAATAAAAATATATAATATTGTCTTGAAAAATATGAACTTACGGTAGAAGAAAATTTTTGTCCTGATAAAATAATCAGGGCATTTCACCGCAGGACCTGTGATGAGTGATGAACGATTATTCTGCTGGAGATTTGGGGATAATCACGTGGGGAGTGTTGACAATATTAGAATACTCCGTGGTATTATTTCTTAAAAAAGTCGTAAATTGCGACAGATTTAAAAAATCTGGTATGAAAAAATATTTGGTCACCGGGGCCGCCGGTTTTATTGGCGCCAATTTCTTGAAATACTTGCTGGGTAAGTATGGCCGTGATATATATGTGGTTGTGTTGGACAAACTCACCTATGCCGGTAACCTGGGTACAATCAGGCAGGAGATTGCCGATGAGCGTGTACGTTTTGTCAAGGGCGATATCGGCAACGCCGAGTTGGTGGCTCAGATTTTTGCCGAGACCGACATCGACTATGTGGTCAACTTTGCGGCCGAGTCGCATGTGGACCGCAGCATTACCAATCCGCAGCTTTTCTTGGAGACCAACATATTGGGAGCGCAGAATCTGCTCGACTGTGCCCGTAAGGCGTGGTATCGGGGGAAGGACGCCGAGGGGCACCCGCTATATGCCGAGGGTAAGAAGTTCTTGCAGGTGTCGACCGACGAGGTGTACGGGTCGCTGACGAAAGATTATGACGAGCCGCACCCGCTCGAAATTACCGACCCCGACGTGCGCCGGGTGGTGAGCGGGCGTACCGATCTCCACACCTATGGCAAGCGATTCTTTACCGAGACGACTCCGCTCGATCCCCGTTCGCCCTATTCGGCCTCGAAGGCGAGTGCCGACCTCTTTGTGCGAGCTTACCACGAGACCTATGGCTTGCCGGTGAACATTACCCGCTGCTCCAACAACTACGGGCCCTATCACTTTCCCGAGAAACTGATACCGCTGATAATCCGAAATATCCTGGCCGGGCAGAAGCTCCCGGTCTATGGCAAGGGCGAGAATGTGCGCGACTGGCTCTATGTGGAGGACCATGCCAAGGCTATCGATGCCGTGTTGCAGCGTGGCCGTACGGGCGAGGTTTATAACATAGGTGGATTCAACGAGGAGACCAACCTCAATATCGTGAAGCTCGTGATTGCCATCATTGCCCGCATCATGCGCGAGGAGCCCGAATACCGCCGGGTGTTGAAGACCGATGTCGAGAATATCGACGAACGGTTGATTACCTTTGTGGGCGACCGCCCGGGGCACGACATGCGCTATGCCATCGACCCCTCGAAGATTGCCCGCGAACTGGGCTGGTATCCCGAGACCCCCTTCCGGGTGGGCATCGAGAAGACCGTGCGCTGGTATCTCGACCATCAGGCGTGGGTCGACGAGGTGGTGAGCGGCGACTATCAAAAGTATTATGAACAAATGTATGGCAATCGTTGATTGCCCTAATTGAATAGAACCATGAAAGGTATCGTATTGGCCGGAGGGTCGGGCACGCGGTTGTATCCCATCACGCGCGGAGTCTCGAAACAGATGTTGCCCGTGTATGACAAGCCTATGATTTATTACCCCATATCGGTGTTGATGCTGGCGGGGATTCGCGAGATACTCATCATCAGCACACCGGTCGACCTGCCCCTGTTCGAGAGGCTGTTGGGTGACGGCAGTCAGTTTGGCGTGCGGTTCGAGTATGCCGAGCAGCCTTCTCCCGACGGTTTGGCCCAGGCCTTTCTCATTGGCGAGCGGTTTATCGGCGGCGACACCGTCTGCCTGGTGTTGGGCGATAACATCTTCTACGGGCAGAGCTTTACCCGCATGTTGCGCCAGTCGGTCGCCGAGGCCGAGAAGGGGATTGCTACCGTATTCGGTTACCGGGTAGGAGATCCCGAACGCTACGGCGTGGTCGAGTTTGACGAGGAGGGCCGTGCCGTGAGCATTGAGGAAAAGCCGGCCAAGCCCCGTTCCAACTATGCGGTGGTGGGGCTCTATTTCTATCCCAACCGGGTGGTCGAGGTGGCCAAGCAGGTGAAGCCTTCGGCCCGTGGCGAACTGGAAATAACCTCGGTCAACCAGGCATTTCTCGAATCGAAGAGTCTGGCCGTGCAGTTGATGGGCCGTGGTTTTGCCTGGCTCGATACCGGCACTCACGAGTCGCTCTACGAGGCCTCGAACTTTATCGAGACCATCGAACACCGGCAGGGGCTCAAAGTGGCCTCGCTCGAAGAGGTGGCCTATCGCATGGGGTGGATCGACCGGGAGCAGCTGCTCCGACTGGCCGAGCCCATGAAGAAGAACCAATATGGACAATATTTGATAAAACTGGCGAATGATGAGCTTTGAACAGGTACGGCTGATTCAGTTGCCCAAGGTGGCCGACAAACGGGGCAACCTCTCGTTTATCGAAAGTGCGCGGCATATCCCCTTTGAGATTTCCCGCACTTACTGGTTGTATGATGTGCCGGGCGACGAGCGTCGCAACGGGCATGCCTTTCGTCGGCAGGAAGAGTTTATCGTAGCCCTGTCGGGCAGTTTCGATGTGGTGCTGAACGACGGGAGCGAGACCCGGCGCTACCACATGGCCCGGTCGTACTACGGTCTCTATGTGCCGCGCATGATGTGGCGCGAACTGGACAACTTCTCGACCAATTCGCTGGCACTTGTCCTCTCGTCGACACCCTACGATGCAGCCGATTATATAGAAGATTTCGAGGAGTATTGCACATTATTGAAAGGAGGTAGCCATGAGTAAACGGGTATCGGTCGACGATTGTCGCCTCGTTCAGCTGCCCAAGCACATGCAGGAGAGCGGCAGCATCACGGTGGTGGAGAACAACCGCGAGTTGCCTTTTGCCGTGAAGCGGGTCTACTATCTGTATGATGTACCGGGTGGCGAGGAGCGTGGCGGCCATTCGCACAAGCAACTGTACGAGTTTTTGGTGGCTGCCGGCGGCTCGTTCGACGTGTTGCTCGACGACGGGGAGCACACCCGCACGGTGACGTTGAATCGTCCCTCCTGCGGTCTGCTCATTGTCCCGGGCATCTGGCGGGTGCTCAACAATTTCTCGTCGGGGTCGGTTTGTCTCGTCTTGACCTCCGACTACTACGATGAGGCCGATTACATACGCGAATATAGTGATTTTAAGAAATGAAATATCCTCATCTCTCTTTACAACGGGCCAATGAGCCCTATATGGCCGAGATGAAAGCCGTAGCTGCCGAGGTTATCGAGGGCGGCTGGTATATCCGGGGCAAGTATGTGTCGCAACTCGAAGCCGAGTTGTGTCGCTACCTGGGTTGCCGTCATGCCGTGGCTACGGGTAACGGACTGGACGCCTTGCGGCTCATCTTGCGCGCCTACATCGAGTTGGGTGTGATGCACCCGGGCGACGAGGTGATTGTCCCCTCGAACACCTATGTGGCTTCGGTGCTGGCTATCACCGACAACGGGTTGGTACCCGTTTTTGTCGAGCCTTCGGAGCAGACCCATAATCTCGATACCTCGCTGGTCGAGCAGGCTGTCACACCCCGCACGCGGGCCATCATGGTGGTGCACCTGTATGGCCGGGCCTGCTGGGACGAGCAGCTGAAAGCCGTGGCCGCCCGTCACGGATTGAAAATCGTCGAGGACAATGCCCAGGCCTTCGGGGCCGTCTCGCCGGTGGCCGGGTTGCAGGGGGCGTTCCATACGGGAGCCCTGGGCGATGCTTCGGGGCAGAGTTTCTACCCGACAAAGAATCTGGGTGCCTTGGGCGATGCCGGTGCGGTGACGACCGACGACCCGGCCTTGGCCGATGTGGTGCGTGCCTTGGGCAACTACGGGTCGTCCGTGCGGTATGTCAACGAATACAAGGGGGTGAACAGTCGTATGGACGACTTGCAGGCTGCCTTTCTCCTGGTCAAGCTGAAATACCTCGATGCCGGGAATCGCCGTAGGGCCGAGATTGCCCGCCTTTATACCGATTCTATCCGCAACGAACGGATTGTGCTCCCGCAGGCCGGGGCCGAAGGCGAGCACATCTGGCACCAGTATGTGGTGCGTTGTGCCGAACGTGACCGGTTGATGCACTACCTCGAAACCGAGGGGGTAGGGAGCCTCATACACTATCCCATACCGCCGCACAAGCAGCAGTGCTATCGCGAATACAACCACCTCTCTCTGCCCGTGGCCGAGCAGTTGGCCCACGAGGTGTTGAGCCTGCCGATGTCGGACTATCTGACCGACGACGAGGTGCGCGAGATTGTCTCTATCATCAATCGGTTTGCTTGATTTCCTCGGACGTCCCAGTCAACTATACCGGGTAGTTTTGTATAAGACTTGTTCTTGATAATAAAAAAAGAGGCGTATCCCGTTTATCGGGGTACGCCTCTCTGATATAGGGGCAAATGGTTATTTCACGAATTTGATTACCTGGTTGCCCACCTTGGCAATGTATATACCTTGTG
Source organism: Barnesiella viscericola DSM 18177 (assembly GCF_000512915.1). Taxonomy (GTDB): domain Bacteria; phylum Bacteroidota; class Bacteroidia; order Bacteroidales; family Barnesiellaceae; genus Barnesiella; species Barnesiella viscericola. The sequence goes on along the minus strand of NZ_CP007034.1, from coordinate 757,445 downwards.
CCAACGAGGCTACCGAGATGATTTCAGCGCCTTGTGCATCGAGCACGAGTTGTCCGGCCAGGTTATAGACAGCTACTTCGCTCATGCGGGGAGCCACGAGAAGCTGAGCCTGAGCATCGTAGTAGATGGCGCTTTCGGTAACGGCATCGATGGCCGAGGCCTGGGCGATTTGAATCTCGAAATCATAGGCGATACCGTTTCTCAATTCACCGAAGAAATCGGTAAATACTTTTGAAGGCCAATCTTCGGTATAGGGGTTGGGGCCATGTAAACGACACGCATGCGGTAGGTGCCGGCTTCGGTTCCGGCCGGAACGCTGATTGTCCGTTGCCAACCTTCGGCAGCGCTACCGTTGGTGTCGCCGAAGTTGTTGTCCGAGTTGCCGTTGCCCATTGTGGCATATACCTCGTCTGCACCGGCAAATTCCTTGTCGTTGTTCCAGTCGATGAAGAGCGTTTGACGGGTCCAAACGAGTTCGGGTTCGCAAATTATGAGTTTCGGTTGTAGTTGTCGTGTTGCCACCATTCCAGGAGTCGAGAGTGAGCCCGTCGAGATAATCGACCATTTGTCCGTCGTAGGTGTAAATTTTGAACATGTTTTCACCTGTTCCCGGCATGAAATAGAAGAGTTGGGTATTTTTCTCTTCGCCAGTCGTTTTGTTCTCGTTGCTTACCTGAATGGCCTTGTAGTCGTTGTGATTGCCCAGAGTCCAGTAGAAGGGGCCAGCCATGTCGTCTCCCCGATTGTCTTGAATCGAGTAGTAGTATTTGTTATTCTCGTTACTGAACTTGAAGATGGCATCGGTAATGGTCACCGGGTCGCCAATCTCGACGGTTTCAACATATACGGCATCTTTGGGCCAGGCTACATATTCCCCGTTTTGGGTGGACCGTTGGGCGTCAAAGGCGATGAGCGAGTCGGTCAGTTCTTCCGACAGCTCGGTCAAGGTTTGAGCGTAGGCCGATTGATCGGCCATGTTGTTTTGTTCGCCCACATCTTCTCTGATGTTGTACAGCCGGCGCTCTTGATTCTCCCAGAAATAAATCAGGTGATAATCGCCTTTCAGGATAGCCGAGTAGGCGCCGTATCCTTCGTTCTTGTCTTGGCTTTCGCCCCAGCGGTTGGGGAAGTGCCAGATGGTGGTGCGGTCGCGCTGTATCCCGGGGTTTTTGATTACGTCGACAAAACTGTGACCGTCGACAGTTTGTACCGTTTCATAATCGGTGACACCGGCCATTTCGAGAATGGTGGGGAAGAAATCTTCGATCATCACCGGGTTGTGGTTTTCGGTACCAGCTACGGTTACGCCGGGCCAGTAGACCATCATGGGTTCATGCACGCCTCCCATATACGACGAGCCTTTACCACCACGGGCTGGATAGTTTTGATCTCGGTTGTGACGGCCTTGACGGGGGGCTACGGCCTGACCTCCGTTATCGGACATGAAGAGATGGTATTTTCGGCAATTGCCCGGTCGTCGAGGAAGGTCATGATGTCCCCCAAACTTTTGTCCATACCCTCAACCAATGCGGCGATATTGACTTCGGTGCTGTTGAGAGTCTGTCCCAGTTGCTCGTCGAAAACACCGGTGTATCTCGATGTGAAACGAGAGTCGGCATTGTAGGGGGCGTGTATGGCATAATGGGCCATGTAGAGGTAGAATGGTTGATTGGACTGGCTGTCGAGGTGCTCCCCTAATACACGGCAGGCTTCTTGGGTGAGGGCTTCGGTAAGGAACATTCCCTGTTCGGCATATTCGTCCAACCCGTTGATCCAGAAGTCCGAACCGGCAGTGCAGTAGTTGTCCGAGCCCAAATAGCTGGCCGGGCCACCGTTGGCACCTCCGGCTATGTTCACGTCGAATCCAAATTTCAACGGGTCTTCACCGGCCGTGTTCTTGGCTCCGAAGTGCGCTTTGCCGCAGTGAATGGTGTAGTAGCCGTTGTCGTGCAGAATTTGGGGTAATGAGGTAATCGAGGTGGCGTTGTTTACCGTTGTGCCGGCCGGTTGGATTCCGTTGTAGTTCCAGTCGGGCAGGGTGATACTGCCCCCGGTGGCATCGTTGTTCGAGTTGTAATTGAGTGTCCAGTTGGTTACCCGGTGACGGGCGGCATTCATACCCGACATGAGGCTGCATCGCGATGGCGAGGAGATGGCGCAAGCGTAGGCTTGCATGAATTTTACGCCTTTCTCGGCCAGTTTCTGCATGTTGGGCGTTTGGTAGCGGTTGTTCAGAGGTGTCACTTCGGAGTGGAAGGGGACAGAGGTCTCTTGCCAACCCATGTCGTCTACGAGGAACAAAATAATGTTGGGTCATTCATCGGCCGCCCACAAACTCGATGTGGCAACCATTCCGGCTACTGCCGTACTCAGGGGTAAAAATTTTTTTTCAAATTGATCATAGGTGTTGTTTGTGTTTATGGTATGATTTGTAATCGGCAGATAAATAGATATTTGCATGGTTCTTTGTGGAGAGAGATGGATAGCGCTGTATCTCCATTATCCCCCTTTTTTATGGCCTTTGGCCGAGAGAAAATATCCAGCGGCAAATATAATATTATAGAAATTATTATGAAATATTCACCTTGTATATTTCATAATTTTGTGAAGAATTTATAATATTATATAAGAAAAAGATAGAAGAAGATCGTAAAAACAGACCGGCATCAAGCTCATACTACTTGATGTCGGTCTTTGGAATTCACAGCGTTTTTATGTTATTTCAGCGCTTTGAGGGCGGCTTCGTAGTTGGGTTCGTGGGTAATCTCGGGCACGAGTTCGGTATAGATTATCCGGCCGGTTCCGTCGATGATTACGACGGCGCGGGCCAGCAGTCCGGCCAGGGGGCCGTTGACCATTTCGACGCCATATTCCCGGGCAAACTCGGGCGAGCGGAAGGCCGAGGCGGCGATGAGGTTCTCGATGCCCTCGGTGGTGCAGAAGCGCGACTGGGCGAAGGGGAGGTCTTTCGACACGGCTACGACGGTCGTGTTGTCGAGTGAGGCGGCCAGTTGGTTGAACTTGCGTACCGAGGTGGCGCAGACGGCCGTGTCGAGGCTGGGGAAGATGTTCAGGACGATGCGCCGGCCTTTCAGCTCTTCGCTGCGCAGTTCGGTCAAGTCGCCTCGGGTGAGGGTGAACCGGGGAGCTTGGCTCCCGGTGTGGGGCAGGTGCCCGCAGGTGTGTACGGGGGTGCCTTTGAATGCGGTTGTTTCCATTGTAGTGAATGTATAAATGTTTTTTATTGTGGAGGACGATGGGTGTGAGAGGTTTGCATCTGCCCGATGGCTTGTCGCACCTCTTCGGTCAACGAGGGGGTGTATCCTACCTTGACGTAACGGATAATCCCTTCGGGGTCGAGCAGAAAGAGGGTGGGGTAGCCGGTTACCCCATAAGCCCCGGCGGTCTTGGCTGTCTGTTCCAATACGATGGCTCCGGCCGGGTTGAGGGAGGAGCCGGGCTGTTGTCCGGCATAGAGAAAGACTAGGGTGAGCCTTTCCTGTAACGACAGCTCCTCGGCCATGCGGCGTACGGGGGTGCAAAATTCGCCTCGGTCGTCGAGAAAGAGGAGCAGAGCGGGCTGCCCTTTCAGTTGGGTTGAGGCGAAGCGGTGTTCGCCCCAGGGCAGGGAGAACGGAGGTGCCATTTGTCCCACCCGGTCGCGGGCGGCGAAGTCGCCTTCGCGGTACAGGCGAAACACCTCTCCGTAGGTTTGAAGCAGGTGCGATTCGTCGAAGTGGTCGGGAGGGAACGAGGTATGGGTATCGCTCGATTCATAGCGTACGATGACGGTCTGCGAACCCAGGTGTCCGGGATTGTTTTCGGTCTCGCGATAGAGGGGTAGTCCGTTGGGAGCGAAGGCGTACAGGAGCGTGCGGGCCACCTCACCCCGCACTGAGTCGGTCACGAATATGGCGTTGCAGCGGGTCCCCTGCACGAGCGTGTCGGGGAAAAACTGTACCCGGCAGTCGGGCCGTTGTCGGTACTCCCGCAGTTGGCGAGCAATCTCGGCCGGGAAGAGTTCTGCGAAGAGCCCCGAGCGATGAATCCCGGGGTAGTTCCCGTGCCGGGCAAAGGGCTCGGGGTTGCTCTCGTTGTGGTATTCGCGCAGCCGGTTGCGGTCGAAGCGGAAGCAGTCGCCCTGGGAGTAGGCGGCGAAATTGGAGTAGGGGCAGGTGTCGTTCTCGGCCTTGTAGTCGACGAGGTAACTGTATCCGCACAGCGTGTCGGCCGGTTCGCGACGGTAATCGAGTCGGGCCCGATATTCGATGTCGGAGTCGGTGATGGGCAGCGTGACGAAATAGGAGAACGTGGCCCGGTAGTTCGTTATCGAGTCGAGCCGTGCGGCAATCCGGTCCACGCCCTCCTGCGCTTGCAGGGAGGCAAGACCGGTGAAAATCCCGAGGAGGAGAATCTCCAATCGATGGTGTGTCATAGTCGTTGTGATGAGCGGTCTGTTATGGATATAACAATCACAACGGCCGTTTGGTTCACGGCTATACCGAGAGCCACTTGCCCGTCTCGTCGAGGGTGAGACCCCGCTGGCGGGCATACCGTTCGCGCTGGTCGGGGGCGATGTGGCCGATGTGGAAATAGCGGGCTTCGGGGTGAGCGATGTAGAGGCCGGCCGTCGAGGCATTGGGATACATGGCTCCGTTCTCGGTAAGGGTAATCTCGATTTGGCCGAGGTCGAGGGCCCGGTTCCAGTCGAAGAAGAGGGAGTGGTCGGGCAGAGAGGGGTAGCCTACGGCCGGACGAATGCCCCGGTAGTCGCCCGCCAGGAGTGCCGGCAGGCCGAGCGCAGGTTCATCGGGGGCATACCCCCACAGCTCGCGCCGCACGTGCAGGTGCAGCCACTCCGAGGCCGCTTCGGCCAGGCGGTCGGCCAGCGATTGCAGCAACAGGGCGTTGTAGTCGTCGCCCGCAAGCCGCAGCCGCTCGATGCGGCGTTGTATGTCGCCTCCGGCCGTGATGGCGAAGAGACCCACGTAGTCGGGTTCACCCGCCTCTTCGGGGCGTATGAAATCGCTCAGGGAGTAATAGCAGGCATCGGCTTCGGGTTTGCGCACCTGTTGGCGCAGACAGGGTATTTCGAGCACCCCGCCTTCGGGCAGTTGCAGGCGTATGAGGTTGCCGCGGGTCGAAGCCTCGGCCAGCAGGTAGACACCTCTCGGCGAGTCGTTGTTCTCGCGTTCGAGGGTGTCGAGCAGTCGGTTGGCCTCTTTGTAGAGTTGCATGGCCTCGGTAGCCTTGGCCCGTTCGGCCGTGGGGAATGCGGCCAGCCAGGCAGCCCGGCAGTGGTCGCAGCCCCGCATGTCGGCTATGGCGGCATATTGTGCCCCTATCTTCCACACGGCAAAGAAGGCTCGCCAGTTAATGTAGGGGCGAATCTCCGTGAGGGTGGGACTGACCGTGTGGCGGCCCGGTTGCCGGGGGCGGGGAGCCGTGTAGCCGGTCCAGTCGATGCGGGGAGCCCGCTGCTCGGCCTCGGCCAGAGACAGGGTATCGGCCGGTTTCATCGAGCGGCGCAGAGCCTCCTGCTCGGCTTGCAGCGAGTTGATAAAGGTCTGGCGAGTCTGTGGGTTGAGCAGTTGGGCGGCGATGAGCGGATTTTGCGAAGCGTCGCCGGCGTGAATGACCGGTCCGCTGTACCGTGGGGCAATCTTTACCGCCGTGTGGAGGCGCGAGGTGGTGGCCCCGCCGATGATGACGGGGGTGCGCAGACCTGCCTTCTCCATCTCGCTCACGACGTGGCCCATCTCTTCGAGCGAGGGGGTGATGAGACCGCTCAGTCCTACGAAATCGGCCTGTTCGGCAATGGCCCGTTCGACAATCCGTTCGGCCGGGACCATCACGCCCAGGTCTATCACTTCGAAATTGTTGCAGGCGAGAATCACGGAGACGATGTTTTTGCCGATGTCGTGCACGTCGCCCTTGACTGTGGCCACGATGAATTTGCCCCGTTTGGAGGTTTCGCCCGTGCGGGCATTCTCCTGCTCGATGAGGGGTTGCAGGATTGCTACGGCTTGCTTCATGGTGCGGGCACTCTTGACCACTTGGGGGAGGAACATCTTTCCCTCGCCGAAGAGTTGCCCCACGCGGTTCATACCCTCCATGAGGGGCTGTTCGATGACGGCGATGGCCGAGCCGTATTGGGCCACCGCTTCGGCCAGATCTTCTTCGAGGTGGGTCGACACGCCCTTGACGAGTGCCTGTCGCAGACGGTCGGTCACGGGTTGGCTACGGCGGTCGGTCGGGGAGTCGGTCGACGGGACGGTCGCTTCGGCCCGATGGCGGGCGGCAAACTCGATAAGCCGTTCGGTGGCGTCGGGACGGCGGTTCAGCACCACGTCCTCGATGAGGGTGAGCGTATCGGCCGGCAGGTCGTCGTAGGTGACCGAAGTGGCCGGGTTGACGATGGCCATGTCGAGCCCCTTGCCGATGGCGTGGTAGAGGAAGACGGCGTGCATCGCCTCGCGTATGTAGTTGTTGCCGCGGAAGGAGAAGGAGAGGTTGCTTACCCCGCCGCTCACCTTGGCTCCCGGCAGGTGTTGGTGAATCCACTCGGTCGCCCTGATAAAGTCCACGGCATAGTTGTCGTGACTCTCGATGCCGGTGGCGATGGCCAGCACGTTGGGGTCGAAGATGATGTCGCAGGGAGCTACGCCGGCCACCTCGGTGAGCAGACGGTAGGCGCGAGCACACACCTCGATTTTGCGTTCGTAGGTATCGGCCTGTCCCTGCTCGTCGAACGCCATGACCACCATGGCCGCCCCCATCTGCTTGATTTCGCGGGCGTGTTGCAGAAACAGCTCTTCGCCCTCTTTGAGGCTGATGGAGTTGACGATGGCCTTGCCTTGCAGGCATCGGAGGGCGGCCGAGATGACCTCCCATTTCGACGAGTCGATCATTACGGGGACGCGGTAGATGTCGGGGTCGGAGACGACGAGGTTCAGGAAGTTGACCATCTCGTCGCGGGCATCGAGCATGGCATCGTCCATGTTGATGTCGATAATCTGGGCGCCGGCCTCGACCTGCTGTCGGGCGATGTCGAGGGCTTCGGCGTAGTTCTTTTCGTGAATGAGCCGCAGGAACTTGCGCGAACCGGCCACGTTGCACCGTTCGCCGATGTTGACGAAATTGTTCTCGCGCGAGACCACCAGATCGTCGAGTCCGCACAGATGCAGACGCGGGTCCCTGGGCACCGGGCGACGCGGCGAGGCTCCGGCTACCAGCGAGCGGTAGGCGGCGATATGCTCGGGGGTGGTGCCGCAACACCCGCCCACGATGTTGACCAGCCCTTCGTCGATAAACTCTTTAATCTGTACGGCCATTGACTGGGGTGTCTCGTCGTATTCGCCCAACTGGTTGGGCAGCCCGGCGTTGGGGTAGGCACTCACGTAGCAGGGAGCGATGGCCGCCAGTCGTTGCAACCAGGGCTTCATGTCGCGGGCACCGAACGAGCAGTTGAGACCCACGGCCAGGAGCGGGGCGTGCGATACCGAGGTGAGGAAGGCTTCGAGCGTTTGTCCCGAGAGGGTACGTCCGCTCTCGGTGACCGTGACCGACAGCACGACGGGGACTTCCCGTCCGGCCGACTCCATGGCCTGCCGGGCTCCCCACAGCGCCGCCTTGGCGTTGAGGGTATCGAAGATGGTCTCGATGAGCAGCAGGTCTACCCCCCCTTCGATAAGCGCCGTCATCTGTTCGCGGTAAGCCTCGGCGAGGGTGTCGAAGTGCAGGCTGCGCAGGGCGGGATTCTCCACGTCGGGTGACATGGAACAACTCTTGTTCGTGGGGCCCACCGATCCTGCCACGAAGCGGGGCCGCTGCGGGGTCGTGTAGTCGTCGGCCGCCTGCCGGGCAAGGCGGGCCGCCGCGAGGTTGATTTCGCTCACATACCCTTCGAGCCGGTAGTCGGCCATCGATATGGCGTTGGCATTGAAGGTATTGGTCTCGATGATGTCGGCCCCGGCTTCGAGGTAGGCCCGGTGTATCTCGTCGATGACGTGTGGAGCGGTGAGGCACAGCAGGTCGTTGTTGCCTTTCAGTTCCACGTCGGCGAGGGCAAAGCGTTCGCCCCGGAACTCCTTTTCGCCCAGTCCGTAGCGTTGTATCATGGTTCCCATGGCTCCGTCGAGCACGAGAATGCGTTGGTCAAGCAGTTGTTGCAGCGTAGTCATATCACAAATGTATGGCATATGGTGTAAAGATAATAAGCGGCGACGACCGGTGCAAGTGCCAATCCCGTTTCTTCTTGGGGCGATTGCCGGGTCGTTCCCTGTTATATATAAAAGGTGTCGTGCAAACAGCCGAAGCCGAGGTTTCCCGACCGGAGATGGTCACACGGCATTTTGTCGCTTACAAAGATAAGTTTATTTATCGGTTGCTTTGCTCGATTCCTTTCCTGTTTGGGGAGGAAGCAGTAGTGAAATATTCTGTTTTTTGGGGAGAATTGCAGAAAATATAATCAAATTTTCTGCCGTATGTGGATAGAATGACGTGAGGAGCCACGCTTATTTGTCGAGCGGCTTCTTTCCCATCGATACCTTGTCGGGATTTTTGTTGATAAAGTCTTTCCAGCTGTTGTAGCTCTTGGCCACCTGGGGGCGGTTGGTCTGGTAGAAGTGGCAGAGCGCGGCGGCAAGTCCGTCGGTTGCATCGAGTTGGGGCAGCATGTTCTCGTCGGGGATATGGAGAATGCGTTGCAGCATGGCGGCCACTTGCTCTTTCGAGGCACCGCCGTTACCGGTAATCGACATCTTGATTTTGAGGGGAGCATACTCGGTGATGGGTATGTCGCGCGAGAGGGCGGCCGCCATGGCTACCCCCTGGGCCCGGCCGAGTTTGAGCATCGACTGCACGTTTTTGCCGAAGAAGGGGGCCTCGATGGCCATCTCGTCGGGGAGGTACTGCTCGATGAGCGAGAGAACCCGCTCAAAGATGCGGCGCAACCGCAGGTAGTGGCTCTCGAATTTGTTGAGCTGGATTACCCCCAGGGCCACCACCTCGGGTTTGTTGCCCACGATGCGCAAGATGCCATACCCCATGACGTTGGTGCCGGGGTCGATGCCTATGATGACTCTGTCGTTCTCGGGTGTCATTTATAAATCGATTACTTCGAGCAGCGTACTGAATCCCAATACTTGGTCGCCGAACCGCTTCTGCATCTCGGCCAGCAATGCTTCGCCGCACTCTTCGTGCCAGCGTTCCAGCGCCTGGGTATCGGGCGACTTGAATTGGAGCGACAGGCTGGTGCCCTCCTCTTCGTTGTCGGCAAAGATGCGGGTCAACTGAGGTTCTTGCAACAGGCCGTGTTCCAGCACGGTAGGTATGTACGACTCTTTGAGCCAGCCGATGAACTCGTCTTTGCGGGCGTTGTCGGCATGGTAGGTGGTGTTGAAGATAATCATATCGACAAGGAGTTTGAATGATTCCGTAAGACAAAGGTAAAAAGATTTTGTGAGATTCGTATCGTGAGATGGACGAATAACAGGGTGTATCACATGTGGGTTACCGGGGGGAGGAGAGAAGATTGAAAAAAAATTGGAAATATGTCTGAGAAATTAGAAATATGTTTATCTTTGTCGAGATAGCAGTATCCGGCAGGCAATCAATATGATGAAAATCAGTAGCTCCTGTTCCCATGAATGGATACGCATTGAGAGAGAGTACAGTAATCCATCGAAAGAGGATATTTGAACAGCCGTCTTTTGTTGAGCCGCAGAGTAGGCCGATCTGTTTTTATTGCAGGGTCAGAAATCGGTAATCTGTTGTGCCATATTTGATTAGTTTTTCGTGAATTGAATGGGAAAGAGCAAACTACATATTTGTATCTTTTTATGTAGCGTGATATGGGGCTGCTTCATGGCCGGGGCGGCATCCGATTTCTATTTTAAACAGCTCTCGCAACGCGACGGTCTCCCTCAAAATTCGGTACGCACGATTATTCTCGACCACAAAGGCTTCCTGTGGATTGGTACGAAATCGGGGGTAAGTCGTTTTGATTACTACGAATTCAAGAATTATACGGCTGTTCCCGACTCGTCCAATTCGCTGCCGGGCAATCTCATACACTTTATTGTGGAAGATGAGCAAAATCACATCTGGATTTCGACCGACCGGGGTATGTGTGTCTACCGGCGCGAGTATGATGATTTTCAGCCGGTTTATTGGAACGATAAGATTTTGCAGGCTCACTCCTACATGTTGGCCGACGACGGTCTTTACCTGGGAGGCCGGGGTGTCATTTACCGATGGAGCTATGAAGAGTCCACTCTCGACACGGTGGCATTGCGGTGGAAAGAACCGTCGCGGGCATTCTTTAACCGCATGGCTCGCTGGAACGAACGCTATTGGGTGCTTTCGTCGCGGTGGAACGGGTTGTGGTTGCTCGATCGGCAGACCGGTGTGATTGACCGTCCCGACTTCTGCCGGGAGAAGGAGATTATGGCAATGGAGGTCGACCGCCAGGGCAACCTGTGGATTTCTCCTTACGGAAAAGGAATAGACCGATATGGCTCGGGAGGTCGGGTACGCACTCACTACGATGTATCCAACTCGGCTCTGACCAACGATGTGATACTCGACATCGAGGAGAATGACAACCAGTTGTGGTTGGCTACCGATGGTGGAGGCATCAGCATTTTGAATAGCATCAACAACACCTTTTCCAATATCCGGTACGTGCCGGGCGATGTCTACTCCTTCCCGTTCAGTTCGGTCTTCAGCCTCTACCGCGACCGCGACGGCAACATGTGGGCGGGTACCATACGGGGCGGACTGTTCGGTATCAAGGAGGTGTTCATGCGCACCTATCGCGATGTGTCGCCCGGCAACCGCTATGGCATGAGCGACAAAACCGTGTTGTGCCTCTATGAGGACGATGGGGGTGTGGTGTGGCTCGGTACCGATGGTGGTGGCTTGAATCGGCTTGATCCCTCGACACACACCTTTACCCATTATCCGAATACGTTTGGGGCCAAGGTAGCTTCGATTACCCGGTACAGCGACCACGAGCTGCTCATGTATTTCTTCTCCCGCGGGCTCTACATTTTCGACAAGCGCACGGGCAACTTGCGCCCCTTTGTCTTCCTCGACCCGCGCCGCAACGAAGAGGTGATTCATTCGGGCATATCGGTCAATGTCGACTGTTTCGATACCGACAAGATTCATTTCTTTGCCGACAGGATTTATACCTACGACAAGCAGCGCAACTCTTTCTCATCGGTTCGGGTAGCCGATTCCACTCGCTATTACGGGGCCGTACAGCGTTTTTATTCCAATAAGGATTTTACCTATCTTTTCGGGCACAATTATATTCTGAGGCTCGACCATGCGACCAACGAGGCCGAGAGCCTGCTGTCGCTCGGCTATCGCTATCAGATTAATGCCGCCTGCTGCGACGATCGGGGAAACTTCTGGATTGGTACCGATAAGGGCCTGTTGTATTATGATGTGCCTAACCGGGCATTGCGAGCCGTCAAGACCAACATGTTCCGCGAGGTTACCTCGGTAGCCTATGCCGATCGCAGTCTGTGGCTGGGTGCCGACGGGTTGCTTTTCCGCTATTCGATTCAGGAAGACCGCATTTTCATTTATGGAGATTCAGATGGTGCGGTGCCCAATGAGTATCTGCATAAATCGACTTTGATTTCCCGTGACGGGAAGGATATTTATATGGGTGGCATCTCGGGCTTGCTGCGTATCGATCGTGAAAGGTTCAAGCAGTACAAGTCGTCGGTGACTCCCGTTGTGTTGCTGTCTGATGTCGATCTCGACGGTAAGACCGTGATGAACCGAATCGATGCCAGTGACCAGTCGATACGCATACCCTGGAACTATACCTCGCTGACGTTGAAAACGATGGTGCGCGAGAAAGATATTTTCCGCAAGAAGATGTTTCGCTTCGACATACAGGGGTTGGGGCGTTCTGCCATCGAATCGTATGACCACACGCTCACCCTCTATTCCCTGCCCGTAGGCTCCTATCGGGTGATGGCATCATGCAGTACGGCCGATGGTGGGTGGAGCCCCTCGCAGTGTATTCTGCAAATCGAGGTTGTGCCGCCCTGGTGGAAGACACCGTGGTTTATTGTGCTGATGGTGGTTGCCGTGATTGTCATGTATGTTTTGGCAATGGTCTACACCATTAAAAAGAAAAACGACCGCATGCAGCTCGAAATGAAGGAGCGGGAGCGCAAGGTGTATGAAGACAAAGTGCGTTTCCTCATCAACGTAAGTCATGAGTTGCGCACGCCGCTTACCCTCATTTATGCCCCGCTGAAACGGCTGTTGCGGCATGAGATGGTCGATGAGCCGCTGAAAACGCAACTGACCCAGATATTCAAGCAAGCTCGCCGTATGCGCAGCATCATCAACATGGTGCTGGATATGCGGCGCATGGAGGTGGGGTATGAGGCTTTGCACTTGTCGTCCCACCCGTTCAATGCGTGGGTTGAATCGATTGTCGACGATTTTACCGAGGAGTTCAAGGCCAAGAAGATAAACTTGGATTTTGTTCCCGACGAACGTATCGAGAGCATCTCGTTCGACAAGGACAAGTGCGAAATCGTACTCTCCAACTTGTTGATGAATGCGTTGAAATTCAGCGACGAGGCGACCACCGTGCGTGTCTCGACCGAGGTGCGTGACGAGCGGGTGAGGGTATTGGTAACCGACGAAGGTATCGGATTGAACGAGAGTGACTTTTCTCACCTGTTTACCCGCTTCTATCAGGGTGAGCACCGGTTGAGCGGCAGCGGTATAGGTTTGTCCTATTCCAAAACGTTGCTCGAACTGCACGGTGGGGAGATTGGCGCCTATAATAACGAAACGAGGGGGGCCACCTTCTGGTTCGAGTTGCCTCTCTCGCATCAAGATGAAGAGGTGGTATGTGCCCCGGGCATGTATCTGAACAACATTCAGTTTGCCGAGAATGTGACCGAGCCGGCCGTGTCGGAAAAAGATTTCCCGTTGAAGGAGTATTCGATTCTGATTATCGACGACGAGAAAGAGATACAGTCGTTTGTGAAGAGTTCGTTTGCCGATGTGTTCAAGCAAATCTACACGGCCGACGACGGGAAAGACGGTCTCATGATGGTGCATCAGTATCAGCCCGATCTGGTTATTTGCGACATCATGATGCCCCGCATGGACGGCTTCGAATTCTGCCGGTTGTTGAAGAGCGACATACAGATAAGCCATATCCCGGTCATCTTGCTGACGGCCCGCGACAATCCCGAGAGCCAGTCGGCAGGCTACAAGCTGGGAGCCGACTTTTACCTGTCGAAGCCCTTCGACGACGATGTGTTGCTTGCCATCATTCGCAATCTGTTGTGGAACCGCGAGCAGATCAAGAGCTATTACAGGAATGCCGGTCCGGTGACCATCGTGCCCAAAGACCAGACATTCAGCAATGCCGACGAACAATTTTTGTTGAAACTCAATAAATTGATACAGGACAATATGGGAAATCCCGATTTGGACGTGAAATATTTGACCGTCGAGCTGGGTATGAGCCGAGCCTCCTTATATAATAAGGTGAAGGCTCTGACCGGTTTGGGGGTAAACGACTTGATTAATCGTATGCGAATCGAGCAGGCCATGCAGTTGCTGGCCGAGACCGATTGGCCGGTAGCCGAGGTGGCCGAAAAAGCAGGCTTTTCCAACGCCCGCTATTTTAGCACCAGCTTCAAGCAGTTTACCTCGCTCACACCCCGCGAGTATAGGGAGCAGCACAAGAACAAGTGAACGGCTTGAAAAGTTGTTACTCCCCTTGAATCAATAGGTTGTAAGGTTTTAATTAGATGATTTCAAACATTGTTTAGACGATTTTGGACCTCCTTTTGAAGGGGGCCTCTCTATATTTGTAATCGTAAAAACACAACATTTTATTCATCTAAATTCTTAATTCTTGCGTATGAAAACAAAAGTATTATCTTTATCTTTTTCATTGTTAGTGTCGATGAATTGCATGTGGGCAGCCGACGAAGATGTAACTCCCGCACACTTGAATTTTGCGGCTCAACCAGAGGGCCCGTATGAGTTTGTACATTACTCTTCCAATGGTTCCAATCCGGCCACTCCGTTCCCTGAGGCCGACTTGAAAGCTACGGGTACGGTTGTTCTCACCGGTGGTCAGGTGAAAAACGACAACGCCAGCGTGGCCGGGTTCAACAAAGGCTGTCACATCGTGGCTTCGGAGTATGGCAACATGCTGCTGATTAAAGGTAACGGCAGTACCGAAGAACCCGACCTGGAAGCTGCCGATGCCTTGGGTGGTTATGTGAACGTGAACATGTTCACCACCAGTGATTTCCCGGTGAATACGCCCGTGCGTTTCCAATTTGTATCGAAAGTTGTAGGAGGTGTTACCAGCGACTACAAGGTAGCCATTTATAATTATGGTGGATCGAATTCCAATATACCTTTGCCCGAGAAAACAACTTATTCACCCATCGATACCAAATGGTGGCCGGTAATTTATGACTTGGATATCAGTACGGTAGTAGGTTCAGACCAAATCCCTTTACGTATTAAGTATTCAATACCTCAGGCTCATGCCAATGGCCGGGCTATCTACATCGCCTCAATCAAGTTCACAGCCAATCCTTCGACCGAGTGTCCTGAACTTGATCCGAACTCTGAGGGTTGGGATACTCCCGACGGTTCTCCTGTCTCCTCGGCCGTAGAAGGAGTTGAGTCGGCCCAAGGTTTTGTGGCCTGGGATCGTCAGAACATCTATCTCAACGAGATGGAACAGGGTTCGACGGTTTATATCTACTCGATTACCGGATCCTTGGTCAAGACGATCCAAGTAAATGATTCGTTCATGGAGGTTCCCATGAATCAAGGGGTTTACGTCGTAAAATACGGCGACAAGACCTCGAAAGTCGTTCTTTGATTCTAGATCAATCACCTTATATGAAACCGGGGATTCATATCCCCGGCTTTCATTTGTCTCTTTTTTTCTACACATACCCCCTAAATAGAATAACATGAAAACCAAGTTTTTGTTGCTTTTCTTCTTAGGCATCTTATATGCCGGGTCGGCGGTTTCGCAGACAACCAACTTGGCCTTGCGCTTTAACGGTGACGGACAGGTGGATTGTGGAACTATCCAGGACCTCGATAATCTGGATTTGTATGCCATACAGTTTTTGGTGAATCCATCGGAGTGGGTGGAGAATGCCTATGTATTTAAACGGGGCAGTGGTGACGAGGAGTTCTCTCTGCGCCTGGGCAGTACCGGTGAGCTTATCTATAAGACCGGAGCACAAGAGATAACGGCCACAACCGAATTGCCGGTGGGCGAGTGGACTCAGTTGACCATCTCGGCCTTTGCCAACGGTATCGACGTGTGGACCAACGGCGTGAAGGCTTGGAAAGCCAATGCGTCGGGAGCGGTGATTCCTGCCTCGGAGTCGCCTTTTGTCATCGGCGAGCGTTTCAAAGGCCGTATCGATGAGTTCCGTTTCTGGAATACCGAGATGCCGGGTGACGAGCCCGAGAACCTGATGTTCCGCAACACGGTGAATAAGTTTCACCCCAAATACGACAATCTGTTAGTTTACTATAAATTCGATCAGGACCAGTGCGACGATATCGTCGACTACAAACTGGCACATCACGGCACGCCGGTGAATGTAACCCGCGAGGCCGTGACCGACAACGACTATTTCAAATATCGGGTCGTGTCGGGCTATTCGTCGTTTGTGCGTCACAGCGACCGCGTGCAGATCGATCGCGACATGCACCTGCTCACCAACGATGTCATCTTCCTCGACGGACAGGTGTCGGGCTACACGGGCGAGATTACGATGACTTATCCCGACAATCAGGGAACCTTGGAAAATGCTTCTTATGAGAGCAGCTACGAAGGCCGCAACGGTGTGGTTCGGTTCAATGGCGAAGGTGCCGGCATGCATGTGGGCGACAAGGTGCTGAATGCCAACCTGGGATTGCCTACATTGAACTATGGTACCATCGAGGCTTGGATCAACATCGAGGAGTGGAGTGCCGATGCCGCTATCTTCAACAAGAGCGACGACAACCACCAACTGGCCATAAAGCTGGGCGACGAGTCGAAAAAAGAGCTGCTCGTGGTGGTGAACGGTTATACCTACAATTTTGAAAATGCGTTGAAAGCCGACGGTTGGGAGCACATTGCCGTGGCCATCGTTTCGTCTACGGGACGTGCACAGGCTCGTGTTCGGCTTTATACCAACAGCGGGGCCACACAGGCATATTCTACAAGAATCTCGACGACCGATGCCGACGACGACTTTACCTTCCTGAGCACGACGGCCGATGCCGTGGTGGGTGAGAATTTCAAGGGGTATATCGACGAGGTAATGGTTTGGGGTAACTCCCGTGATGCCAACAAGGTGGCACAAGATGCCGAAGGAACGTCGGTCGACCTGACCTTCCCCGGGGGTGGCGACGGTGCCATCTACCTGTTGTCCTACTGGAAATTCGACGATGCCGAGAATCCCGGCAAGGATACCCGCAGCTGGAAAGAGATGCTGGGCGAGATTCGCAAGATGTACGAGGGCTATCGCGGCTACAAGATTCGTATCGGTCTTATCTCGTCGGACAAGGACGATAGTGGAAACAAGGTATGGCTGTCGCATATATCGGAAGCTGCCTGGCGTGAACAACTGGTAGCCGATGTGAAGGAGCTGTTGCCCTATTGCGATGGTATAGACATCGACTTCGAGTGGCTGTATAGCGGGGACAGCCGATGGAATACCGGCTACGGCCCCATGGTGGAGCAGTTGCGCGAAGCCATTCCCTCCGACAAGGTGTTCAGTGTGTCGCTGCACCCGGTAGCCTACTATTTGCCGACCAAGTACATCAAGATGCCCGATTACTATACTTTCCAGATTTACGGACCGGCAGTTACCTGGTTTGCTTACGACAACTACGTATCGGCTTACAACAATTTCATTTCGTGGGGATTTCCCAAGGAGAAGATAGGCATGTCGTTCCCCACGACGGCCAGCACGGGCAGTACGGTATCGGGTTACAAGAATATTGTGGCCGCCAATCCCGACCTGACTACCGACCAGAATACGGCTACAATGTCGGGGTCGACCTTTACCTTCAACGGAGTGGATTGTGTAAAGGACAAGATGAATTTCATTCTCGAGCAGAACAGCGGCACGGTAATGTATTTCGATATGGGTAACGACGTGTCGGTATCCGACCCGCTGAGTCTGATACGGGCTGCCAACCTGGTAATCTCGGCTAATGTCGATACCCTCATCACCTCTACCGAGGTATCGGCTTTGCCCGAACTGACCCGGGAGAATCCGCAACAGACCAAACTCGTCTATGACGAGCAGGCACGTCAGATTGTGGTAGCTTCGGTCTCTGATGCCGAACTGCTGCGGGTCGCGCTCTATTCGGTCTCGGGCATGATGCTGCGCGACGAAAAGGCATCGGGTTCACAGCACTCGATGCGGACCGATGGCCTGCTGTCGGGTATCTATATCGCACAGGTACGGACGACCGAAGGGACCGATGTTTTTAAGTTTCGAGTTAAATAGTCAATTAATTATTATATAGATTCAATGGGAAGAAATATTTTCAAAAGAGCATTGTCTGTTTTGACGGTATTTTTGCTGGGCATGCACCTTTTGTATGCGCAAAATATCACGATAAAGGGTAATGTAAGCGACGGGAAAGAGGCCCTGATGGGGGTAACCGTGCAGGTGAAAGGTACGTCGAAAGCGACGTCGACCGACTTAGACGGAAACTATACGATAACCGTAAGTGATAAGAATGCCGTACTGGTGTTCTCGTATATCGGTTATGAGAAACAAGAGGTTACCGTGGGCAATCGCACGGTGGTCAATGTGAGAATGAGTGATAATGCCCAGCTGCTCGATGAGGTAGTTGTGGTGGGTTACGGTAGCGTGAAGAAGAGCGATGTGACGGGAGCTATTGCTTCGCTTCGTCCCGATGAACGCGATGCTGCCACGAGCCTCTCGGTCGACAACTTGTTGCAAGGCAAGGTGGCCGGTCTGGTGGTAGGAACTACCAGTGCGACACCGGGTGCCGCCTCGTCAATTACGATACGTGGTGCCAGTTCGTTGCGTGGCGATAACCAGCCTTTGTATGTAATCGACAATATTCCCCAAGCCTCGACCGGCGAGTTTGCCGCTTCGGCATTCGGCGACGACGATTATCAGACGGCCGCCGACCCGTTGAGCAGCTTGAACCCCTCGGACATCGAGAGCATCGAGATTTTGAAAGATGCTTCGGCTACGGCCATCTACGGGTCGCGTGGTGCCAATGGTGTAATCCTTATCACCACCAAGAAAGGTAAAACGGGCAAGCCTCGGGTAACGGTCAACGCCAACTTTACGGTGGCCAATGCTACACGTTTGTACGACATGTTGAACCTGAGCGATTATGCCGACTACCGCAACGCCCAGTCGGGTCCCGACGACCGCCAGTTCTTCAAGGAAGGCAACGAGGTGCGTTATATCTTCTCGGGTGGTAAATACGATGCAAACGATCCTGAATCATACCGGGTGCTGCAAGAGCGCGACTGGCAACGCGAAATCTATCGCACGGCTTTCTCGCAAAACTATTCAGTATCGGTAAACGGCGGTTCAGATAAGGTGCGCTATTTCGTATCGGCTGCTTTCAAAAACATCAATGGTATTGTAAAACAGACCGGCTTGCAACAGGGTGACCTGCGCGCCAACTTGTCGATGGACCTTTCGAAACGGGTATCGGTCGACTTGTCGTTGAGTGGGTCTATCAAAAAGAACGACATGATGTCGGGTAGCAACGCCAACGGTGGTGCCCAAGGTTCGGTATCGGTAACGGCCATTACGTCGCAGCCGTTCGAGTACCCGGCCGACGACCCCTCGTTGAGCGGTACCAACGGTATGGAGAAGCGTATTACGGTGTTCAGCTGGTTGAACGATTATGACGACCAGACGAACGAAAATGCCTTCCGCGCTTCGATGGACTTGAAATGGAACATCTGGAAAGGACTTACATATAGCCTGCGTACCGGTGGAAACTTGCGCGACGAGTATCGTGCCCGTTGGTTTGGTACGGAGACTTTCCGGGGTAATAACGATAAAGGTTCGCTGGGTATCACCGATTTGAGCCAGTACAACATTACGGTCGAGAATATGTTGAACTATCACCAGACCTTCGACCAGCTGCTCGACCTCGATGCCACGGCGGCTATTACTTATGACGATTACAACTATTTGAACAAGCGAATCCAGGGTCGTCAGTTCTCCAACATGAGTTTCGGTATTGACGGTTTGCACATGGCCGAGCGCATTTCGTATCTCGAGCCTGTACAGCGCGACTATCAGTTGCTTTCGTATCTGGGCCGTGTCAATTTGTCGTTCCTCGAAGGTCGCTATCTGGCCACTGCTTCGTTCCGTGCCGATGGTTCGAGCCGCTTTGCCAAGGGGCACCGCTGGGCCTACTTCCCCTCGTTCTCGCTGGCCTGGCGCATGGAGCAGGAAGATTTCATTAAGGACAATGTCGAGTGGCTCGACCAGTTGAAGGTGAGAGTGGGTTACGGTCAGACCGGTAACTCGGCCATCGACCCGTACAGCAGTTTCTACAATTACAGTCAGATAATCGACTATGCCAACGCCACGGGCGACAAGGTGCTGGCCATGGCTGTGGACAAGTTGCAAAACGAAGGCCTCACCTGGGAGACGACCGAGTCGTGGAACGTAGGTCTCGACTTCGGCGTGTTCAAGAACCGTTTCAGAGGTACGTTGGACTTCTACAACAAACAGACGAAAGACCTGCTTATCTCGCGTATTCTGCCCCCCTCGGCCGGTTACTCGACCATCTATTACAACTCGGGTAACATGCGTAACCAGGGTGTCGAATTCAGCCTGGACGCCGATATTATACAGACGAAAGACTTTACCTGGACCTTTGGAGGTAACATCGGTAAGAACAATGCCAAGATTATGGACCTGGGTGTATCGCGTGGTGATTTCGGTATCTACAAGGACATCTTGGCCTACGAAGGTAACTCGCTGGGCAACCACTTCGGCAACGCTCACCTCTTCTGGGTAGGGCATGCTCCAGGCCTCTTCTTCGGCTATGAAACCGACGGTATCGTACAAGAGTCCGACCTGCCTGCCAACGGAGGTTCCTATAACGTGACTCAGGATTTGAGTACGGGTGGAGCTCCCCAGGCCGGTGATATCAAGATTATTGACCAAAATGGCGATGGGGTGATCAATACCGACGACCGGGTGATTATCGGCGACCCCAATCCCGACTTTACCTACGGTTTCCACACCAGCTTTACGTGGAGGGGCATCAGCCTGTCGGCACAGTTCAACGGGGTATATGGCAAAGACCTTATCAACACCAACCTGCGTTACCAGGCTATTCCCAACCGCACGGGCGGCAACTTGCGTACCGAGGCGTTCCTGGGTGCCTGGACGGCCGAAAACCAGTCGAACACCTATCCGCGTGTGAACTACACGTTGCCTACACCGGCCGTACTCGACCGCTATGTCGAGGATGCCAGCTTCTTGCGTTGTTCCGATATTACATTGGCCTACACCTTGCCCAAGTCCTTGATGCGGAAAATCGGCTTCAACTCGATCAACGTGTTTGCCTCGGTCAAGAACGCCTTCCTGATTACCAAGTATAGCGGTTACGACCCTGAGGTCGACTCTTTTGCCTTCGACGGTCTGCGTCCGGGTGTAGATATGAGTTCGTTCCCGCACGCCCGTTCGTTCATATTTGGTCTGAATGTTTCATTTTAATTAATAAAATATAGCGTAGAATATGAAATTGATAAAATATATATTCGCAATAGGGGTAGTGAGCCTGTCGATGACCGCGTGTGAAGACTGGCTCGAAGAGAACCCCAAATATTCGATGGACAACACCGTCATCTTCGATTCGCAGGAGACGGCCGAACAGGCATTGGACGCCTGCTATGGATACCTTACCTCGCAGGACTGTTTCGGGCAGGGCCTCTATGAAATGTCGGTAGGAGCGTCGGGACTGTCGTGGAGCCAGACCAACGGTTCGGAGGCCGACCGCTATGCTTCGTTGAATGCCTTGCCTGCCGGCGATGCCTTGTTGTGGGCTTGGCGTGGCCTGTATAAGGCAATACAGGAGTGCAACTCTTTTATCGTAAACATGAATGCCGGTACGTTGAGTGACGAGCTGAAAACCAATTATACGGCTCAGGCTTCGTTTATTCGAGGTCTGTGTTACTATTACCTCTCCATGATGTGGGGCGATGTGCCTTTGCGCATCGATCCTTCAAGTTCCGATGCGGTGTCGATGAAGAAATCGCCTTTCATCGATGTCGTAGACCGGATTTTCATCGACTGGAAATATGCCTATGACAACCTGCCCGAAGATGGCGAGCACATCGACGGATATATCGACAAGATGGGTGTGGCTGCCTATCTGGCCAAGTTGAACTGGTTGCTCTCCTGCAATCCCGATTTCGATGAGGCTCAACGCAAAGCCTATCTGAACGATGCCAAAACGTGGTGCGATATGGTGTATGGCAAATACTCCTTGCAGAGCCGCTATGCCGACCTCTTTGTCAATCATGTGCAGAACTCGCCCGAGTCGATTTTTCAAATCAACTTTACTACGGCTTCGGATTATTCGTGGAATCGTATGAACTGGATTTTTGCGGCCGATAATGCAACCCCGGGAACCGCCTATCAGCGCATTCGTGCTACCAAGGCGTTCCACGACTTCTTCCGGGGAACCTATCCGGGCGACCCTCGTTACGATGCCACTTTCCTCACCCGCTGGTACGATGTGAAGAGCGGTAGTTCCTATCACTATGTGAGCGACTCGGTCTATACCTATCCCTATAAGAGCTATAAGACCAAATCGACGAACCGTGTGGTTGATGCCGTAGCCTATATCCCGTATGACCAGATGGCCGACCCTACCAATCCTACCATCGATGAGTTGACCGCCTTGCAGGAGCAGTTCTATACCGAGAATACCACGACGGGCGAACATACGGTAGTCAATCTGGTACAGCAGTTTGCCCGTTCGGTGGGTGACCATGCCGGTTGGCCGCTGTGGAAGAAACAGATTGATTTCAACTGTCAGGCCCAGCAGAGCAACAATAATATCATTCTGTATCGTTATGCCGACTTCCTCTTGCTCATGGCCGATGTCTATAACGAACTCGACCAGACGGGACGAGCCATCTCGCTGGTCAACGAGGTGTTGAGCCGTGCTCGCAACTCGGTGACTCCTGCGGCTGCTCAGCCGGCCGACTTTGCCGCCGACCTGACGAAAGACCAGGTGAGAGACAAAATCTTCTATGAACGTCTGTTCGAGTTGGCCGCCGAGCCCGATATGTATATCGACATACGCCGGGGCGGAACCGAGACGTTGAAAAAGGCGCTCGAAATCGTGAATCGTCATCACATCACCTATGAGCACTGCGAGGGTGAAGCTCAGCACAACAACCCCGACCAGCGTTTCCGCGACCGTTATTTCGGTGCCGACGCTACCTTCTATGGTAAGGTTACCGACGAAAGTTTCTTGAAGAAGAATCTGCATTTGCCTATCCCGCACTCTGAACTGAGTGCCAATGACGGCCTCTCCGCAGCCGATCAAAATTATGGGTATTGATTTTGATTGTGAGGTAGATAATGAGTGGTCCCGGCATGGGCCGGGCCATTCATTATCTTGTTAATAACGATACCTGTTTGGAGGGGAGCAGACCCGCTGAATATTGTTCGGCTTTTGCAGGGCTGTTCACATTTTCTTTCATTATATTTTCATAATAATATAGGATGCGGCTCGGCATAGCCAAACGCTAAAAACTACGTTTTTGGTTTGTCTCTGCGCTCGCCTTTCGCTATATTTGAAAAATTAATATTTTGTTCAACCGTATATGCTTGTTTTTATGAAATCGATAGACTCTAATTGGTTTTATACCGTAGCTTCTCTGGCCGCTGTAGGTAGTCTGGTCTCTTGTCAGCAGAACAAAGAGCCTCAGCGTCCCAATATTGTGTACATCATGACCGACGATCACACGGCTCAGATGATGAGTTGCTACGATACCCGTTACATTGAGACGCCCAATCTCGACCGTATTGCCCGCGACGGCGTGCGTTTTACCAACAGTTTTGTGACCAATTCGCTGAGTGGACCCAGTCGGGCCTGTATGCTCACGGGTAAGTTCAGTCATAAAAACGGCTTTACCGACAACACTACCTGCAAGTTCGACGGTTCGCAGCAGACCATGCCCAAGCTCCTGCAACAGGCCGGCTACCAGACGGCCATCGTGGGCAAGTGGCACCTCGAAACCTTGCCTACGGGATTTGACTTCTGGGAGATTCTGCCGGGGCAGGGCGACTACTACAACCCCGATTTCATTACACAGAACAACGATACGGTGCGCAAACACGGTTATATAACCAACATCATCACCGACGAGAGTCTCGACTGGTTGCAAAACAAGCGCGACAAGAACAAACCCTTCTGTCTCTTTATCCACCACAAGGCCATACACCGTAACTGGATGGCCGATACCTGCGACCTGGCTCTGTATGAGGATAAGGAGTTCCCGTATCCCGAGACCTTCAACGATACTTACGAAGGCCGCCTGGCAGCAGCCGCCCAGGAGATGAGCATTGCCAAGGACATGGACCTGATTTACGATTTGAAGATGTTGCGTCCCGACAAGGAGAGCCGTCTGAAATCGATGTACGAGCAGTTCTACGGCCGCATGGACTCGGTGCAGAAGGCTGCCTGGGACCGCTTCTACGACCCCATCATCGAGCAGTTCTATAAGGAGAATCCGCAAGGCGAGGATCTGGTTCACTGGAAATACCAGCGCTACATGCGCGACTATGCCAAGACGGTGAAATCGCTCGACGACAACGTGGGTCGTGTGCTCGATTATCTCGAAAAAGAGGGTCTGCTCGACAACACGCTTGTGGTCTACACGTCGGACCAGGGCTTCTACATGGGCGAGCATGGGTGGTTCGACAAGCGCTTCATGTATGAAGAGTCGATGCACACACCGCTCATCATGCACCTGCCCAAGGGGCTCGACAAGCGGGGTGACATACCCCAGATGGTACAGAATATCGACTATGCGCCTACCTTCCTCGAACTGGCCGGGGTCACCGTGCCCGACGATATTCAGGGTGAGTCGCTGGTTCCGCTGTTGCGGGGCGAGTCGCCTGCCGACTGGCGCACTTCGATGTACTACCATTTCTATGAGTTCCCCGCCGAGCACATGGTGAAACGTCACTACGGTGTGCGCACCGACCGTTATAAACTCATTCACTTCTACAACGATATCGACGTGTGGGAACTCTATGACTTGAAGAACGACCCCTGCGAGATGCACAATATCTACGGGCAGGAGGGTACCGAGGAGATAACCCGCGAATTGAAGAAAGAGTTGAAGCGGTTGCAGATAAAATACGACGACCCTATCTTGAACGAGTTTCCTATTAACGAATAAATGAGGATTGGGGTATGAAGATTGGAAGTATAGGAATCGTATGCGCTTTGAGCCTGGCCTTTTCGGCTTGGGCGGGACAGTCGGCTGACAGGCCGGTTTTGCCGGTGATACCGGCCCCTATGGAATATATGGTGGACAGCGGCTATTTTTATTTTACGCCCGCAACGACCATCGGTGTGGAGTGTGAGTCGCAGTTGCAACTGGCATCGCGCTTTGTCGCCCTGCTGGGCCACACGGCCGGGTTTTTGCCCGGGGTGGAGGTGGGTGCTCCCGAAGCCGATGTGCAGTTCACGACCGTTGCGTCGATGGCCGATGAGGCCTACCGCCTGTCGGTGACGACCGGGCATGTGGCGATAGAGGCATCGGGCGATGCCGGATTTTTCTATGCCTTGCAGACTCTGCGTCAGCTGCTCCCGTCGGTCATCGAGGGGGGAGAACCCATTGCCCGGAATCTCTGCCGGATACCGGTGATGACCATCAACGATGCACCCCGGTTCGGATACCGGGGGCTCATGCTCGACGTGTCACGCTTTTTTATCCCCAAGGCCGATGTGCTGAAAATCATAGAAGTAGCTTCGATGTTGAAAATCAACAAACTGCATCTGCATTTGGTCGACGACAACGGGTGGCGTATAGAGATTAAGAAATATCCCCGGCTCACCCGGGTGGGAGCCTGGCGGGTGAAGCGCGACGAGCCCTTCCCCAACCGGCGTAACCAAGAGCCGGGCGAGGAGGCTACCGAAGGCGGATTCTATACTCAGGACGACATTCGGGAGATTGTGCGCTATGCCGCCGACCGGCAAATCGAGGTGATTCCCGAGATTGAGATGCCGGCGCACACCAACTCGTCGCTGGCAGCCTATCCGCAACTGGCCTGTCCCGTGGAGGACCGCTTTATCGGAGTCCTGCCGGGTATCGGTGGAAAGAACTCCGAGATTGTCTATTGTGCCGGGAACGACAGCGTGTTTACCTTTCTCGAAGATGTCATCGACGAGGTGGTCGAGCTCTTTCCCTCGAAATATATTCACCTGGGAGGCGATGAGGCCTCGAAAGTAAACTGGGCCCGCTGTCCCAAATGCCAAGCCCGCATGAAGGCCGAGCACATCGAACATATCGAGGAGCTGCAAAGCTACTTCATGACCCGCATGAGCAACTATGTGCGCAGCAAAGGCAAAGAGGTGATGGGGTGGGACGAACTCACCAACAGCACGCTGCCCGAAGGAGCTATCATTTATGGTTGGCAAGGCATGGGCAAGGCGGCACTCAAAGCTGCCGAACAGGGACACCGTTTCATTATGACGCCGGCCCGGATTCTTTACCTCATTCGCTATCAGGGACCGCAATGGTTCGAACCGGTGACCTATTTCGGGAACAATACGTTGAAAGACGTCTACCTCTATGAGCCGGTACAGAAGGATTGGAAACCCGCCTATGAGTCGTTGCTCATGGGGGTGCAGGCATCGATGTGGACCGAGTTTTGCAGCTCGGCTGCCGATGTGGAATATCAGCTCTTCCCCCGGCTGTTGGCTCTGGCCGATGTGGCGTGGGCCCAAAAGGGGACGAAAGACTGGCCGGCGTTTCTCTCCCGGCTGGACCGGGTGTTGCCCCATGTCGAGACCTTGGGTATGACCTGTGCCCGGTCGATGTACAACATCGACCATAAGGTTACCCCCGAGAAGAAGCGGTTGCGGGTAATGCTCTCGTGCATCAGACCCGATGTGGAGATACACTATACCTGCGACGGTACCGAACCCACGATTGCATCGCCACGCTATGACGACTCGTTTACGGTCGATGCCTCTACCTGTGTCAAAGCTGCAACCTTTGCCCAGGGCGTACAAATGGGTAAGACCCTGACTCTCGACTTGCAGTGGAACCTGGCTACGGGCAAGCCGGTGATTGCGTCCAACGAAAACAGCTATGTACTCACCAACGGCGTGCGGGGCAGCTTGCGCCACACCGATTCCGAGTGGACGGGCTGGTACGACCAGGACGCGTCGTTTGTGCTCGACCTGGGTAAGAAGACACCGGTGAGCGAGGTGAGTCTCGGCTGCATTACCAACTCGGGTATGGCGGTTCACAAACCCGCCGTCATACGGCTGTCGGTCTCGAATGACAAGAAGAACTACCGCCAAATAGGCGAAATCGTCTACACTCCCGAAGAGATATTTGCCAATCGCACGGCGGTCGAAGATGCCCTGTTTGACAATCTCGATGTGAAGACCCGTTATTTGCGGTTTGAGGTGAAGAACCCGGGAGTCTGCCCGAAAGGCGATGTCCGCGAGGGGCAGAAGATTTGGATGTATTTCGACGAAGTGATTGTAAAATAACAAGCCTTTCCTCGCTATCCATTAGAGGTAGCGAGGACACACACAAACTTTTATAGAATTGCGCTTCTCTCTTCACGACGAGGAGCAATTGATACATGAATATCATGAAGAAAGAGATAAAATCGATACCGTTTATTGTTCCATTGATTACCTTGCCTTTGCCCATTTCGGCTCAGGCCGCCGAGCGGGAGGCTCCCGAGTCGGCTACCCCTAATGTCATTTTCATTTATGCCGATGATATAGGATATGGCGATTTGAGTTGCAACGGAGCCAAAACCATCAGTACCCCTCATGTAGAACAGTTGGCCGCCGAGGGGGTGCGGTTTACCAATGCCCATAGTGCGGCGGCAACGAGTACACCGGCCCGTTATGCCATGCTCACCGGCGAGTATGCTTGGCGACGTGAAGGTACAGGTATTGCCGATGGCGATGCCGGTATGATAATCCGCCCCGACCGCTATACGATGGCCGATATGTTTCGCGATGCCGGCTATGTGACCGGAGCCATCGGTAAGTGGCATTTGGGGCTGGGCGACAAGAAAGGGACACAAGACTGGAACGGACTCATTTCGCCCAATCTGTCGGATATCGGGTTCGACTACTCCTACATCATGGCCGCTACGGGCGACCGGGTGCCTTGTGTCTTTGTCGAGAACGGTCGGGTGGTGAACCTCGATCCCAACGATTCGATTTTTGTGAGTTATCAGAAGAACTTTCCCGGTGAACCTACGGGTAAGAACAACCCCGAGTTGCTCACCATGCTCCCTTCGCACGGGCATAACCAGAGTATCGTGAACGGCATCTCGCGCATCGGATTCATGAAGGGCGGCAAGTCGGCCCTGTGGAAGGACGACCAGATTGCCGACGAGTTGACCGGCAAGGCCGTCGACTTTATCGAGCAGCACAAGGACCGCCCCTTCTTCCTCTATTTCGCCACGCAAGATGCCCACGTGCCCCGGGTACCCAATGCCCGTTTTGCAGGCAAGTCGGGTATGGGGCCGCGAGGCGATGTGCTGTTGCAGTTCGATTGGAGTGTGGGCGAGGTGATGGCCACGCTGAAACGGCTGGGACTCGACCGGAATACCATCGTGATTCTATCGAGCGACAACGGGCCGGTGGTCGACGACGGCTATCGCGACCAGGCGGTCGAGTTGCTGGGTAACCACAAACCGGGCGGACCCTTCCGCGGAGGGAAGTACAGTTCGTACGAGGCCGGTACGCGGGTGCCGTGTATTCTTCGTTGGGCCGGACATGTGGAGCCTGCGGTCTCCGATGCGCTGGTCTGCCAGCTCGACTGGTTCTCTTCACTGGCCTCGTTGCTGGGCGTGGAGATACCTGCCGGAGCCGCTCCCGACAGTGAGAACTACTGGAATGCCTGGCTGGGTAAAGACCCTCTGGGCCGTCCCGCTCTGGTGGAGCAGAATGCCCAGAATAACCTGTCGATCATTACGGCCGACTGGAAATATATCGAACCGGGCAAGGGAAGTCCCTATAACCGCAATGTGGGTATCGAGACCGGCAACAGTCCCGACCCTCAGTTGTACGACATGCACAACGACCTCGGTGAGAAGAACAACGTGGCCAACCGTCACCCGGCGGTTGTCGAGGAGCTGTCCCGGCAGTTGAACGCCATTAAGGACGGTCGGGTAGGGCTTCCGTTGGAATGATGTGAAAAGAATAATTTTTTTTAATCTATACTTTTTGAGACCATGAAGAAAATGATATGGACAGGGCTCTGCCTCCTGGCGTTTTTCCCCGGAATTGTGCAGGCCCAAAGCAATCAGCCCGAGTGGCAGAGCCAATACGCCACGGGGCTGAACAAGTTGACTCCCCATGCCTATGTGTGGCCTTATGAAGCGGGCAATGTCGAGGCCATTCGCGAGCAGGCGTGCGAGTCGTCGCCCTATTACATGAGTTTGAACGGCGCCTGGCGATTCAACTGGGTGCGCAACCCCGATACGCGTCCGGCCGATTTCTATCGTCCCGACTACTATGTGGGCAACTGGAACGAAATCGAGGTGCCAGGCAACTGGGAGCGTCAAGGTTATGGTACGGCCATTTATGTGAACGAGACCTACGAGTTTGACGACCCCATGTTCAACTTCAAGAAGAATCCGCCGCTGGTACCCTATGCCGAGAACGAGGTGGGTTCTTACCGGCGCACCTTCACCGTGCCCGAGTCGTGGGAGGGTCGCCGCATCGTGTTGTGCCTCGAAGGGGTCACCTCGTTCTACTACGTGTGGCTCAATGGTGAGTTGCTGGGGTATAATCAGGACTCCAAGACTCCGGCCGAGTGGGACGTGACCGACCGGGTGAAACCGGGCGAGAATGTCCTGGCCGTCGAGGTTTACCGCTGGAGCGCGGGCTCGTATCTCGAATGTCAGGATATGTGGCGGCTGAGCGGCATCGAGCGCGATGTCTATCTGTACAGCACGCCGCAACAATATATTGCCGACTACAAGGTGGTGTCGCCGCTCGACCGGCAGCAATACAAGGACGGTGAACTGTCTCTTGCCGTGCATGTGGGGGGCGCTCGTGATGCCGAGCAACCCACGGTGGCTTACGAACTGCTCGATGCCGACAATCGGGTGGTTGCCCGTGACGCCCGTCGGGTAGATGGCGACAGCATCGTCACCTTCGAGCGGGTAATCCCCGACGTGCAGCCCTGGAATGCCGAACACCCCTATCTCTATACGCTGGTGGTGAATCTGCAAAACGGAGCCGGCGGGGTAGTCGAGACCACCGGGTGCACCGTAGGCTTCAAGACTTCGGAAATCAAGGAGGGACGCTTCTGCATCAACGGAGTCCCCGTCTTGGTGAAGGGGGTGAACCGCCACGAGTTCTCCGACCGGGGACGCACGGTGAGCAAGGAGCTGATGCTGAAAGATATACAGCTCATGAAACAGCACAACATCAATACGGTGCGTTGTGCCCACTATCCCAACCACCCCTATTGGTATTACCTGTGCGACCTCTACGGCCTCTACGTCATCGACGAGGCCAACATCGAGTCGCACGGCATGGGCTACGGCCCGGCTACGCTGGCCAAGGATACCACTTGGTTGAAGGCGCACATGGACCGCACGCGCCGCATGTATGAACGCACCAAGAATCACCCCTCGGTATCGATCTGGTCGTTGGGCAACGAGGCCGGCAACGGCAGCAATTTCGAGGCGACCTACCGGTGGCTCAAATCGGTCGAGACTAACCGGCCGGTACAGTACGAGCGTGCCGAACAGAATTTCAACACCGACATCTACTGCCGCATGTACCGCAGCATCGACGAGATAAAGGCCTATCTGGCCCAGCCCGACATCTACCGTCCCTTTATACTGTGTGAATATGCCCATGCCATGGGCAACAGCGAGGGCGGTTTGCAGGACTATTGGAAGGTGTTCGAGTCGGAACCCATGGCACAGGGCGGCTGCATCTGGGACTGGGTAGACCAGTCGTTCCGCGAGGTCGATGACCAGGGCCGCTGGTATTGGAGCTACGGCGGCGACTACGGACCCGAGGGAATCCCCTCGTTCGGCAGCTTCTGCTGCAACGGTCTGGTCAACGCAGTCCGCGAGCCGCACCCCCATCTCCTGGCTGTCAAGCATGTGTACCAATATATCAAGTCGACCCTCACCGATGCCGACAACCTCACCGTCACGGTAAAGAACTGGCACGACTTTACCGACCTCGACGCCTATACCCTGCACTGGAACGTCACGGCCGACAACGGTACCGTTGTGGCGCAGGGCGAGCGGGTAACCGCCTGCGCTCCGCACGAGACGGTAGCGATTACGCTGGGTGAGGTGAAGCTGCCCCGCGACGCTCGGGAGGCCTATCTGAACCTCAGCTGGACTCCCAACCAGGCCACGGCCTTCATCAAGACCTCCGACGAGGTGGCCTACGACCAGTTCCTGCTCGAAGCCAATCCCCGATATGAGGCGAAGGTCAATCTGCCCTCGGGGCGGTCGTTGAAGCGCGACGGCTATACGTGGAGCAACGACCGGGTATCGGCCACTGTTTCGCCCGAGACCGGCGCCTTGGTATCATATACCTACGACGGCACCGAGATGCTGGCCCGTCCGCTGTTGATTTCGCTCTACCGGCCTTTGACCGAGAATGACAAGAAGGACAAGACCAGTGGCAAGTTGTGGGAGAAGGCCGGCCTGTCGACGGTGTCGCAACAGGTGACCTCGATCGAGCCGACCCGAAACGGTTTCGAGGTAGCCGTATTGCTCACCAACGGCCAGGGGAAAACGATAGGAACGGGTAGTCTCTCCTACGTTATCGACCGCAAAGGAGTGTTGACGGTGAATACCGTATTCACGCCCGATACCATGGTGGTGAAATCGTTGCCGCGTGTGGGGCTGACCTTCGGTATGCCGGCCGGGAACTGTCGCTGGGTGACCTATCTGGGACGGGGCGACATGGAGACCTACGTCGACCGTCTTGCCGGCAAGATTGCCATCTACGAGACCAGTCCCGACGAGATGTTCCACTGTTACGTGGTGCCTCAGGCTACCGGTAACCGCACCGATACCCGTTGGGCTACGCTGTGCGACGAGGCCGGTAACGGCTGGAAGGTCACGGCCGACAAACCCTTCCAGTTTAGCGCCCTGCCATACACCGATACCTGCATCGATGCCGCTACCCATGTGAACGAACTGCAACCCGACGGCACCGTCACCGTGCATCTTGATGCCGCTCAGACCGGTGTGGGTACCGCCACCTGTGGCCCCGGCGTACTGCCGGCCTATTGGTTGCCGCTCGACACCTACCGCTTCGGGTTTACCTTTGTGCCTGTGGTGAAATAAAAACCAAATACCTGCATGGCGTAGAGCCACGCATCACACCGCCCCGGGAGAGAACGATCTCCCGGGGCGGCTCTTTTCAATGGGCCCGAGTGGGAGGAATAGGACAGGATAGGGCATACTCTTGGAACCGTAGTCGAAAAACAGGAGAGAAGGTAAACCTTTTACATGTAGTGAGTTACCTGCAAAACAATAATTTTTTTGACGAAAAAAACGGAATATGCTTGTGAGGTTGAAAAAAACGACTTATCTTTGCAGCGCAAATCAGCAGAAGGGGTATTAGCTCATCTGGCTAGAGCGCGACACTGGCAGTGTCGAGGTGAGCGGTTCGAGTCCGCTATACTCCACGTTCCAAATATCATTTGAGTTTGTAAAAAGAGTTTCTTCCCAAGGGAGAAACTCTTTTTATTTATACACTTTTCCTCGGGGAAAGGGTGGCTAAGGGAGAAGACTAGTTTTCCCCTGTTTTGACTGTTGATTAAGAAGTCGGCCTAGTCGACAAAATTCAGGTCTGATTTCGTAAAGTCCTCTCCTCGGTATTACCCTTGTGCACCATGCCGGAGCAGACGAGGTGAGGCAAAGGGACCCTTCGTAAAGGTCTGCTGCAAAAACAGCCAGCCCCGAATATGATGTAAATATCCGGGGCATGGCTTTCGCGATGATAATGAACGGAAGTGATTGGAATCTGCTTGAATGTTTTTGACCGATGTAAGATTTGAACTTGCTTTGTTCGGGAGGGCGTTGCCGGGGCGATAAAATATATCTTCTCATTGGTTTTCCCCGGTGACAGTTAATCCCACAGGTCGGGTATGGGTGAATGGCCCACAGCCTCGGGTGCTTTGTCTGTGGGAGCCTTTGTCCCGGCATGTATGTCGTAGAGCGAGTGGGCGGTTGCTATGGCAGCCTCGACCATATAGGGGTAGGGGCGGTCGGTCACATCGATAAATCCGCAGTTGTAGTTTTCGCCGTCGTTACGGCCGTTGATGTTTTGGTCGGCCCATCGGAACCAGCCGGTACCGATCAGGCCCGGGTGGGCAAATGCGTTTTCGGTGTAGTATCGGAAGGCTTCGCCCCGCTCTTTCTGACTGTTGACCTGCCACAACGATTGGGCAAGTCCCCGGTCGACGGTACCGAAGTGGTACTCGCCGATAATCATGGGCAGTCCCGATATTTTCAAGGCGTGGTCCAGTTTGCTGGGGTCGGGGGCCAAGGCGTAGCAGTTGAAGCTGAGGGCATCGAACGACTCCTTGCTGATGCGCAGCAGCTCGTCGTCGAGCTGTTCGATGTAGCCGTAGCGGATACCCAGATTCAGGTGATTGGGGTCGTGCTTTTTCAATGCTTGCGAAATGGTGGTCATGAGCTTCTCGAAGGTGGTATAGATAAAGGCCTTGCGCGATTGCGGGGTGTCGCCCTGTTGCTGTAAATAGGTTTGTAATGCTGCCTTGATGGGACGGTCGTTCCCTTTCAGAATGAGCGTGCAGAGCCGATCTTCCTTGGAGACCCAGGCCGGTTCGTTGCCGATGAAGTAGCCGATGAGCCACGGATTATCTTTGTAGTCGGCTACCTGGCGCGCTACCGCTTCGTCTATTCGGGTTGGGAAGCGAGGTTCATATACGTCCATGAGTCCCATCAGTTCGTTCTCAAAACCAATCTCTCCGAGGGGAATGATAAAGGCCTTTCGGTTGTGGCCATAGATTTCGGGATCGGACCAGTTGGCGATGGTGTTGAGGCCCCATTTGTCCATGCGTTTCAAGGTCATTTCGCAGGCCTGGTCGATGTAGTCTTCGCCGTAGCGGCGGAACAGGTTCCAGATGCCGAACGAGGCCGCATTGGTTTGAGGCGACACGCCGGGAGCCTCGACAAACAGTTCGCGCGGCGGCAGCTCCTGGAACAGGTTGGTGCATTGGTCGATGTTCTTGGTATAGGTGTCACCGGCCGGAGCTACACAGTCGACCCCGTAGGAGAGGAACAGATAGCCGTCGGGATCGACCAGCCACCAGCGACCGTCGACGAGCTGAGTCCTGAAAAATCCGGTCGCTGCCACCCGTTTGTCTTTATAGCCTCCATAGCGGGAGTAGTTGAAGTCGTCGGCCTCGTCGATGGTCTTTATCTCTTGGTCCCACTCCTGTTGCAACTGCTCTTCGGAGTGGATTTTCCCCTCAAAGTCGCCCAGGTTCCATTGCCCGAACCGGTCGAATGCCGGGACCTTTTCCAGATAGCGGTCGCCCGGATCCTCTTTGGAGAGGGTTATGGAGCGCAGTTTTATTTGCGGGTTGCCGATGGGTGCCCGCATGCGTATGCCTATCGAGTCGACCCCCGTCAAAGGGCCCCGTTGTCCACCCAGATTGATCCAGCCGGTTACGCGGGGCTGGTTCGAGGTGGCTGCGATGTCGTGGCGTGCCGTAGGTAACTCTCTGAAAAAGCGCAGGGGGATCACCAGTTTGTTCCAGCCATTGGCCACATACGAGACGAGCCGCAACTCGTTATATCCGTGGTCGGTGGTGAATCCTAATTGAAACCGTTGGGGGGTGGTAGATCGGAATTCGATAGTGACATAGTCGTAGTCGCTCCAATCGGACGGGAGGTCGGGTGCAATCTCTTTCAAGGCAATCTTTTTGCCCGAGACAATCTTGTTGCTGTCGAAGTCGAAGGTGACCGTACGGTCGGGCTGGCAGCCCCACAAGCCGAGTATAAGGGCGCATATCCCGCAGCGGAAAATACTTTTTTTCATGGTGATGATTCTTTATGGTTTGGAAGGAAGAGGTATCGAGTAGTCGATCGAGTCTTGGGCAAAGACCCGCACATAGTCGACATACATGTCGGAGGCATTGCCGAACCGTTGCAGGTCGATAGGCCACCCGCTTATCCCGCCGATGGCGTAGTTGATGAGGAAGAACAGGGGCTTCGTCTTCGAGATTTCGTTGGTGGGGTGCCTCAGTACCTCGATGCCGTCGAAGTAATAGACTGTTTCGTCGACTCCTACATAAAGTCCGTAGGTGTGGAATGTAGTCGACCAGTAGGACTTACCGCCCAGTTCCTGTATGGGTACCCGTCGGTTGAACCGTTGCTTGTCACTTCCGTCGGGATTTTTCTGGCCCCAAAAGTGGCTGGTGATGGAGTAGCCCGGGTGGTTGGGATTTCCTTTCCCCACGCCTCCATAGGCCTCGATAATATCCAGCTCGTCGCCGTTGATTCCCCGGTCGATGCTGGTGAGTGTCCAGAAGGCTGGCCAAGTGCCCGGAGCCGACTGGGCGGTAAAGCGGCATTCGAGGTAGCAGGGAGCCTGTGCGAAAAATCCCTCTCCGTCCATGTTGACCGACGAAATGAGTCCGGTGCTGCCCGCGCTGCCGGGACGTTTGCGGGCCTTGATGCGCAGGTAGGTATCTACCTGCTCAAACGGATTGTCGTCGCCGTCGACATCGGCGAAGGGCCAGCCGCTGAAATCGCCATAGCGGGGCTTATGGGCGCAGTAGCGGGCGTTGCGTCCATCGTTCGAGATGGAGAGCGGACTATCGAAATCGTCTTGAAAGACGAGCTTTAATCCCCGGGCCTGCATGGGAACCGTGTCGGGTATACCGTAGTTCCATTTCGAGCCGGCCGTGTTGTAGAACTGTAATTCAAAAATATCCTGTTCGCCCTTTTCGTTTTGGCCATACAACCGTATGTTGACCGGGCCGTAGGGGAATTGCCGGGCTGGGAACTCGAAAGTGATTCCCGAGTCGTCGGCTATTGGTGTGCCGTTGGCTACGAGATTGACATCGTGCCCCCAGCCGCACGGATTCTGAGCCGAAGGTTGCTGCCAGCAGCGGGCCGACAGTCGGGTCATGCCCGGAGCCTTTACGACGATGGTCGTATCGCGGTCGATGACCGAGCGGGGAGCCGGCGAGACAACCTCGATCGATTGAATCCAGTTATCGGTGTCGGAGTCGTTGCGGTTGAAATTGAAATCGGCGTAGACGCTGGGCGTTTGTGCCGGTTGTGCCAAGGCGGGAGAGAAAAACGGTATGGTCGAGAGCAGCAAGCAAAAAGCCGTTTTTGTACGAGTGTTCATAGTTCGATGGTGTTTTTGTGTCATGAATTAGATAAGATGTGCAAACCTGAGGTTGCGGAACCTTTCTTTTTTAAGACGGCGGAAATGGTATTTTGTGGACGGGGTTTGGGAAAAATTTTTGGAGCTTGTCTTTTTATCGGTGGGCGTGAGCTTGTTGTTTGTTTTGTGTGTGGCTTTACCAGAGCCTTGAAGACGAATGAACAACGGAGCTTGCGCCCTTTTTGTATAACTGCTGCCGGGATTCCGGCAGGCACAACGGTTGGGAAATAGGAACTTTATTACAATCAACAATAAATAGTCCGGAGTCTTTGCAAAATATAGGGATAATATACGATATGTTTTCTCGATTGATAACGGATTCGTGATGGTGAGTAAATTTTGATGAACGACTCCATTCTTGACCCCAACGACTGGGATCGTGAACACAACGACGAGAAGTATATTTTCAACCTGCTGCTACGTATTATCAACGTATCGGTACAAACCGTAGAAATGGTAGAAGAATTACCCAGCCTGAAACTAGAGAAGTAAGTAAAAAGATAAACTACGAATAAGAGAAAATGTTATATAGGAGTTTGTAGTTTGAAAGATGCAAGATTTAAGTTTGTTGAGCGATTATAACAGTATTATTATAAATATAGAAAACTGAAAAATATTTTTATTGAGAAAAATTTGGAGAATAGTTTAAGATTGTGTATATTTGTGGCATAAACAAAAAAATAGAGATATGGCACTTGTGTTATATGAAAATAATGAGTCAAGCGGAAGGCTTAAATGTACGATACAACAAACCGGTAGGCTCGGTTTTACGGATGTAACGGCAAAGCAATTGCGATTGCATGAGGTAGATGCTGTGCAATTTGCAAGAGATGATCAAGAAAAAGATGCTTTGTATTTAATAAACGATGTAAGCAAATCTGGACCAAACGCGTTTAAAGTGTGTAAGGCAGGTATGTATTATTATGTAAATACCAAGCACCTTTTTGAAGAGTTGGGCCTCGATTTTGAATCTAATACTATTATATTTGATTTAAAGAGAGAACCAAAATATAAGGAAATGGAAGTATATAAAATGATAAAAAGAGTATTGCCGAGAAAGAAAAAATAGAATAAAAATGGATTGATAAAAAAAGGATATTTTAGTTGCAGCCAAAATATCCTTCAGAGATAGAAATAATATAAGCGCTCCCAACGCATACGACAAGACTGCTCATCTTGTCTCTATTTCTGTTTCTGTTTTCTTTTGCAAAGGTACAATATTTTGTTGACTTTTGCAAGAGGGTTGGCCGCATAAATTTATAAATATATAAATTTGATGATAAATATTTTTTCAACCCCAAAGGTTTCGATAAACCCCCTGATTGCTTTCGTCGAAGCGACGGAGCGTCGAAAAATATCGATTGTGAAAGGCCAAAAGAAGCCCTCAATATTCAAAGTTGCTCCATACGCTACGGCAAGAGTTGCTATGAAAAATTATGTAAAAGGAGATTTCAATGAGGAATGCATCTATGATGCGATTAAAAGATTGAAATCTCGAAGCGTAAGTTCGGAGTGGGCAAGGAATAATGTTGAAAATTCGATTCTTGCACTGAGACACTTTATCGGCATAAATTTTCCCAGCAGAGTAGGTAAAATTCATTGTAGCTTTTCAAAACCGGAGAATAAGGATTGTCTATGTGCAGGTGTTCAAATTACAGTTGCTCCAGACCTGATCATGCGTTGGGAAGATAATGGGAATCGATATGTAGGTGCTATAAAATTCCGTATTGTCAAAAACAAATTGAATTTTACAGCCGGACGTTTAGCAGCTTCCTTGTTATCTTACTATTTGCAGAAATCTGTTGCCGAACCGGGTGAGATTGTAGACAATGCGCATTGTTTCTTTGTCGATGTGATGGACGATATTATATATCCGGCACCACTGGACATTTCCCCTTCCTTGGGAATAATAAACAATGCTTGTTCTGAATACTCTACTCTATGGAATAAAGTAGCTTGAAATGGGTATGGGAAAGAATCAACATGTTGTACCTCATAATGGTCTGTGGGCCATTCGAGGAGAAGGAAACAGGCGCGTGTCGGTAGTTACGCATACCCAACAGGAAGCTATTGAGATAGCACGTAAAATTGCCCAAAATCAAAAGTCGGAGTTGTTTATTCATCGACCTAATGGACAAATACGAGATCGAAATAGCTATGGAAATGATCCATATCCCCCCAAGGGATAAATGATAGTATAGAGGAAGGCGGTAAAGTCTTCCTCTATTTTGTAATAAGGTTATGGATTGTATTTAGAAAAAATTGCTCTTTTCCCGAGGGCGAGGTTTTATTCTTCACGCTCTTTTTTGTATCTTTATGCCCCAAAACGTAAATAAGAAAAAGATATGAAGAAAATCAGAGCTGCCATCGTAGGTTATGGCAATATAGGCCGTTTTGTATTGGAGGCCTTGCAGGTTGCTCCTGACTTTGAGATTGCGGGAGTGGTGCGCCGTCGGGTTACCGAGGTGCCGATGGAGTTGACACCCTATCGGGTGGTTACGTCGCTCGACGAGCTCGAAGCCGTCGATGTGGCTATTCTCTGCACGCCTACGCGCGAGGTGGAGCATTATGCCATGAAGGCTCTCGAAAAGGGTATCCGCACGGTCGACAGTTTCGACATTCACACCCAGATAGGTGACTTGCGCAAGACGCTCGACGCACAGGCCAAGGCGCACAACTCGGTGGCCATCATCTCGGCCGGTTGGGACCCGGGTACCGACTCGGTGGTGCGCA
Organism: Barnesiella viscericola DSM 18177; assembly: GCF_000512915.1. GTDB lineage: Bacteria > Bacteroidota > Bacteroidia > Bacteroidales > Barnesiellaceae > Barnesiella > Barnesiella viscericola. Next base: position 719,000 of record NZ_CP007034.1, on the reverse strand, counting down.
CGCTCATGGAGGCTTGTGCCCCCAAGGGGATTACCTATACCAATTTCGGCCCCGGCATGAGCATGGGTCACACGGTAGCCGTGAAGGCGATTGCCGGTGTGAAGGCTGCCTTGTCGATGACGATTCCGTTGGGCACGGGCATTCATCGCCGCATGGTTTACATCGAGCTTGAAGAGGGGTACAAGTTCGACGAGGTGGCCCGCGCCATCAAGAGCGACGACTACTTTGCCCACGACGAGACTCACGTGATGCAGGTCGAGAGTGTTGATGCTCTCAAAGACATGGGTCACGGGGTGAACATGGTGCGCAAAGGGGTATCGGGCAAGACGCAGAACCAGCGTTTCGAGTTCGACATGACTATCAACAACCCGGCCTTGACGGCGCAGATTCTGGTGGGTACGGCTCGTGCCGCCATGTTGCAGCGCCCCGGTTGCTACACGCTCATCGAGATTCCTATTATCGACTTGCTGTATGGCGACCGTGACGAACTGGTGCGCCGGTTGGTATAATGTAATGAAAGAATCGGGGAGGGCGATTCTTGTTTTCTCCGACAAATATGTATCTTTGTCCCTGCCCGGGTGTTTGCACGGGCAGGGCATTGTTTTTTTACAACGGTATGATTACTGACTTTATCACCTGGACAGCCAGCCCGGCGCTGTACGACGGGTTTATCCAGATTCGCTGGTACGGGCTGTTTTTCGCTATCGGCTTTATCGTGGGTTACAGCATGATGGACCGCATGTTTCGTCACGAGCAGTTGAATGTCAAGTGGCTCGATTCGCTCTTTGTCTACGTGGTTGTGGCCATGGTTATAGGGGCGCGCCTGGGGCATTGCCTCTTCTATGAGTGGGACGTCTATTCGCAGCACCCCATCGAGATTCTGAAAATCTGGAAAGGTGGGTTGGCCAGTCACGGCGGGGCTATCGGTATCTTGATTGCCATCTGGATTTATTCCCGCCGGGTGACGCATCGCAGCATGCTCTTTACACTTGACCGTCTGGTCGTGCCGGTAGCTCTGGTGGCCGCCTTTATCCGCACGGGCAACCTGATGAATCACGAGATTTACGGGCACGAAACGTCGTTGCCCTGGGGATTCCGCTTTGTGGAGAATCTGCCGCAGTGGATGGCCGGAGCCGAGCCGATATTCACGGCTCCGTCGCACCCGACACAGATTTACGAGGCGTTGTGCTACCTGTTGCTCTTCGGGCTGCTGCTCTACCTGTATTGGCGTCGCAATGCCGAGGAGCGCGAGGGGCTTATCTTCGGCACCTTCCTCATCGGCACCTTCCTGTCGCGCTTCCTGATTGAGTTTATCAAGAATGACCAGGTGGCTTTCGAGGCGTCGATGACGCTGAATATGGGGCAGTGGTTGAGTATTCCGTTTGTCATTGCCGGGGTGTGGCTGGTGGTGCGCGCCATGCAGCGTCCGCGGGTCCCCATCAAGTATGCACCGGCCAAGGCTAAAGCCAAGCGATAGAACGCAGGGCGGAAGCTCTTTGGCCCCGAGACGATACCGGGTAGGGCTTGCCGCATGATCTGGAAACGAGAGAGGCATCATCAATATGAGCCGAGAAGAGCTGTACCGGAATCTCCGGGAGCGGCTCTTCTTTTTTTTAGCCAGAGAGATACCGGGTCGCCCGGGTGGACTGACTGCTGTGACGGCCCGGTATCGATATGTGAGAATACAAGCAGCCCGGCTTCCTTTGATGGAATCCGGGCTGCTTGTTTATGGAGATACCCGCAGAAGCGGGTAGGAATATCAGTAGTCGTATTCGAGCGAGAAGTCGTCGATGAAGAGCACACTGCCGTCACCGCCGGTAAAGTAGTCGCCATACTTGCTGGCCGAAGCGACCACCACGATGTAGGTGGGGACGCGCGAGGTGTCGTGGTATTCGAGTTCGAGGGAGAAGGGGGTGTACTCGGGTACCGATTCGCCCGACGAAATCTCGGCATAGGCGATGACGTGCGGGTCGTTCTTGTCGAATACCTTGCGGTCGCTCGGTTTGGTGCGAATCTCTACCGGTTCGCTCCAGTCGCCCAGGGCGATGTATATCTGGCAGGTATCGGGTTGTCCCATGAGGGCCGTCAGATCGCTGTTGGTCTTGTTGATGGGCACCGTGGTGTACTTGAAGTAGCCTTTCAGGCGGGTGGGCCGTTGCGTGAAGGGTTTCCCGAAGTTGAGCACGCCGTTGGAACCGTCGGTGCGAATGTAGTTGCCTACATACATGTTGCCGGCAGCCAACTTACCCAGCGAGCCGATACCCACGAATTTGGTAGCCAGTTTGGCCGCCTGTCCCGTGCCCGACCAGGTGTCGTCGGTCGGTTGGGTGTTGCTGTCGCCCAGGGTCGTGGCCCCCTTGTTGCCGGTGTCCCAGAAGTTCTCGCTACCCTCGGGCCAGGGGTTCCACACCTTGCCGGCCAGATTCCAGTAGTCGAAGCTGCCGTTGGGCAGTTCGGTAGCCGAACCGGTGGTGAAGGTCACCTCGTTGCCGATAAGGTCGCCCGAAACGGCGCGGCACATATAGGTGGTGTTGGCTTTTAGGTGTATCATGCGGGCGGTAAAGGAGCCTTTGTCGTGGGTGACATATTCGTCGGGCACCTTCTCCCAGGTTTCGGCCGCAGCCTCTTTGATTTCAAAACCGTTTTGAGCCCCCTCCTTGCCGCTGCCGTGCAGCCAGGCCACGTTGGTCCAGGCATCGACCCCGTCGGTCGATACCTCGCTCTCCGACGGTACGATGTAAAGGAACCATTTTTCCATGATGCCGTGGTAGGTGACAATCACCTTCTGGTAACCCAGCGAGAAGTCGGTAATATTCTCGATTTGGGGCGAATAGGTCGTTATCCCGGCCGGGCCCAGCACCAGTTCGGTAATTTTGATGTTCGACAGGTCGGCATCCTGGTTCACATAGGCAACGGCCCGGTGGTTGTAAACATCGAATACGGGTGCGCCAAATTGCCCTTCGACCCGAAACGAGCGCTCGATGTTCTGAGTGGCCTGTATGGTCCAGGTGTAGTCTTGATAAATCGAGAGGGTGAGCGAGTAGCTTTGGGTCAGGTCGATAGTCGAGTCGGCCGGCAGAGTCGAGGTGGCACCTTCGGTCACGGTGAGCGACTCGATGTGTACCCGCCGCAGGTCCACGGTGTCGGCCAGTTCGAGGCTCACCGTGAGGGTGGCGTTGTCGATAGTGGCCGTACCCACCTGTCCTTCGGCCGAAATCGACAGGATTTGAGCCTTGATGCGGGGGTAGGGAATGTCGTTCTGGATACACGCCGCGAAGAGGAGTGTAGCGAGGAACGGGAGTATGTAGAAACTGTATTTTCGCATGACTTTCATTCTATATGTGCAGGCACATGCCGATGTTGATGTTGAACAGGTTGAGCTTGAAGTCGGCACCGCTCGACCGGCGGCTACCCGTCTCCACGTTGTTGGTTGTCTGTTTGATGGTGCCGTAGCGCAGACCGGCTACGCCGAACGAGACGCTGGTGCTGATGTTGTTCATGATAAAGACACAGAAGCCCGGGTTCAGCCCCAGCTTGATTTCGGAGGTGGTAGTCTTGGTATTGCGCAGGTTCTCGTCCGAGCCCCTTACGAAACGGTTCGATCCGCTCGAGAAGGCCAGTTCGGTTTCGTTGAAAAAGCCGAACCGTTTGTTGCGGTCGATGCCGATATAGGCTCGGTGGAAAATCGAGGCCGAGAAGGTCTCGCCCAGGTAGCGCATGTCGCTCAGGTTGAATTGCATATCCTCGTCAATATCGATACTGAGGTTGTCGAGGTTGGCACTCAGATGGCTGTATCCCAGTTTGATACCGATACATTCGTTGTCTTTGATGAAATAGCCCAGGAAGGGATTGAGTGTGGTGATGTTGCCCTTGAAATTGAAATCCTTGACAAAGATGAGGAGGTTGTTGTCCTTGCTGTCAAACTCGCCGTGCGAGAGGGTGAGACCCATGATCCACTGCTTCTTGGGTATGAACAGGTAGTTGCGCAATCCCCGCTTGTATTTCTTGCGGTTGAATCCCCGTCGTTCCACAATGGTGTCGGGTTCGTCGACCGCCACTGCGGGGGTGAGAGCCGTCAGGGGAACCGTTTGTTGCACGGGTGGAGTCACGGCTGTCGAGTCGAGCTCCTGTGCGTGGAGCAGCGACCGCCCGGGAAGGATTATGCCGATGAGAATGAGTATGTATTTCCAGTTTTTCATAAATAAAAAGCGAGACCTAAGCCCAATGAGAAGATATTAACTTTGAAATTGGCCAAGTTTTGCGACCGCTTGCCGGTGTAGACCTGGTCGGTCGTCTGTTTCACATGGCTGTAATTGAAACCCAGTACGCCCACATTGACCTCGATGGCGGTGTAGTCGTTGATAAAGGCCATCAGTCCCGGCGCAATGCCGATTTTGAGGTTGAACGACCGTTCGAAGGTGCCGGTGAGCGCGTCGCCCGAGCCGTTGACCACCTTCGACTCACCTCCTCCCAGATTGATTTGCAACTCGTTAAAGAGGCCGAACCGGTTGCTGTTGCCTATGCTGATGTAGTTGCGCATGATGGCCATGCCCGAGTAGGTGTGGCTGAGGCTGTACACGTTGTCGACGTTGAAGTTGAGGTCGTCGCCAATCTGTATCGAGGCACTGTTAAGTTTGGTGAGGCTGCGCTCGTAGGCGAACCGGCCGCCCAGTCCCAGATTGTCCTTGACAATGTAGCAGAACATGGGGCTTATCTTGAAGTTGTAGCCTATGCCGTCGATGCCCTCGATGACGAGGAACTGGTAGTTGTTGTTGCTGTACTCCGAGTAGGAGATGGAGTTCCCCACCACCCATTGCCCTTTGGGTATGAAGGTGTTGAGCACGATGCCCCGGTCGAACTCCTCGGCTCTTGCGAGTCCGGGAATCAACAGGAACAGGGCGAGTATGGGATAGATAAGTTTATTCATAAATCAATTCTAAGTCGTCAATCCACATGGTGCTGCCGGAGCTGCCGGTGAAATAGTCGCCATACTTGCTGGCCGAGGCCACCAGCACAAGGTAGCTGGGTATGCGGTCGAGCGAGCGGTAGTCGAGAGGTATTTCAAATTCGAGCAATCCGCCGTCGGCACCCTGGGTAGCACTGGTGAGGTCCCATTCGCCGTAGGCGATAATCTTCTCGTCGTTCTTGTCGAACAGTTTCTTGTCTTTGGTGCGGATTTCGATAGGCTCGCTCCAATCGCCGATGGCAATGTAGATGCTGCCGATGTCGGTAGCCCCCTTGGCCAGTTCGGAGGTGCTGGAATAGTCGACGGTGCCGGGGTTGTACTTGATGTAACCTTTCAGCTTGGTCGGACGCGAGGTGAAGGGGCGTCCGAAGCTGAGCACGCCGTCGGTACCGTCGGTGCGCAGGTATTGACCCACAAAAAGGTTGCCGGCGGCAAATTTACCGATACCCAATACCCCTACGAATTGCGATTGCAGTTTCACCGAATAGCGACCGCTGTGTTTGTAGGTCTCGTCGGGGGTGGTTACGTTTTTGCTCAGGGTGGCCGAACCGTGGTTGCCGCTGTCCCAGAACATCTCTTCGCCGGGCCCGTAGAGCACCATGGCACTCGACGAGAGGGTTTGCCAGTTTTCGAAACTGCTGTTGGGCAGGGCTGTGGCCGATTCGGTGGTAAAGGTGGCCGTCTTGACCGAAGCCTGAGAGCCGGCGACTGCCTGGTACTCGTAGGTAACACCCGGGGTAAGGCCGGTTACCTCGGCCGACAGGCTCGACCCCGACAGCGTGGCGGGAACCGAGGTCCAGCTATCCGTACCGGTCTGCCGGTATTGGAACGAGAGCGGTTCGGAGGTTGCCTTTACCAGCGTGCCCAGCAGGGTGGCTCGGCGAGCCCAGATGCTGGCCCGCTCGGGCTCTTCGGTCACCACAATGGCGTCCGACACGACAATCGACAGCGTGGCGGTATTGTCCTTGCCGCTCATGTCCACCGCTTGGATTGTAAAGGTGTATTCGTCGCTCGGGAGCGATTTGACGAAGCCGTCGGCGAGGGTAATCTTGGCGTTGGAGAGGTCTTTCTCCTCCTGGTAGGTGTGTTGGCACGAGATACCCCGCGACTGAAACTCGGCGATGAGGGCCTCGTCGGTTCCGAGGAGGTCGACCGAGTCGGTGGGGAATCCCAGAGCCGTGAGTTTGTCGCACGAAATCCAGGCCCGTTTCAGTTCGGTTGCCGCATTGATCCACAAGGCAGTCTCGCTGCCTCCGTTGGTCTCGTAGTAGAGCGGGTCGGAGAGGTTGAACTTGTCGCCTACAATCTGCGGCCGCTGGGTGATGACCACGTTGTGTGTCGAGTCGACGGTCGATTCGTTTACCTTCACGTCGAGGAAGGTGCCGCCGGTAGCTGCACTCTCGGGGTCGAAATTGAAGGTGAAGGCATATTTGGTAGCTCGGGCCACATCTTCTACAATGCCCGACTGGGTGTAGCTGTTACCGTCGGTCTTTTCTCCCTCGAAGGTCCAGCCCAGGCTGCGGTTTCGGGTGTCAAACAGGAAATAGCCCACCGAGTCGACCGTGGCCGGGGTGAAATAGAGTTCGCCCGAGGTGGTGAAAATCTTCACCTTGTAGTTCGATACCACCTCGTCCAGACTGGGGTCGAAGGCCACGGTGGCAAGCGTGTTGGCAATGGTGCAGGTCACGCTGGCCGAGGTCGTTTCGCCCCCCCGCACGGTAAAGTCGGTCGAGCCCGTGTAGTAAGGTGTGTTGAACGCTGCGGGCACCGAGTCGCCGGCCAGGACGAAAGCGTGGTATGCTCCGCTGGCCAGGTTGAGGGTAGGCGGCATGGGAGTCTCGGCGTCGTAGTAGCGAATGAGCCCTTTGCTGCTGTAAATGCGGGTTTGCATCGTGGCGTAGATGCCCGAGTCGACGGCCCGTGTGACGACTGTGACGTCGTCCGAGACGCTGACCCGTAACTGCACCGAGCCTTCGCCCACGGTCATATCGTCCTCTTTACAAGCACCCAGAAGCGCTGTCAGGAGGAGTGCGCATGCCCAATATTTTTTGTTGTGTAGTCTCATGTTATTCAGTTACGAGGATTAACGATTCGGTGGTGGTCCCTTGTGCATCGGTTGCCGTGATGATGAAATTGTGCGTGCCGGCACCCAACAAGCCCAGCAACGGCATGAACTGGCTGATGTCGAACGTCACTTTGTTCTGATGCAGCACGTTGTTCTCGGTGGGGAATCCCAAGCCTTCGATGGCCTCTTTCAGCGCACCCGGGTTCACGAGGTCGAGATGTGCCGACAGCCCCATGCCCGAGAGTTCTTCGGGGGTAAGTGTGGGCGACTCGATGTCGACGGTAAGCTGGGTGAGTCCGTCTTTATCGGTACTGATGATGTCGACTATCACTTGCATGCCAGTGGTAACGGTGACAGGAGTACCCAGTGCGATGGTTTCGCTGGTGATTTGGGGGGCACCCGAGGGTTCGGGGTCCGGGTCGGGATCGGTTCCGGGATCACTGGGATTGGGGTCGGGGATAACCTCCTCGTCGATGATTATATCAACATTGTATTCGAAGATTTCACATGAGGCGTCGACGGTAACCGATGGCTCGATACCCTGAGGCTGTTTAATGTCATATTGTAAGGTTGGCTTTTCTCCTGCTTTTACAGTATCTATTTTAATTCGGTTCACCTCTTTATATCCGTCGATGGTGCCGGTAAAGATGGCAATGAGCAGGTTGCTCTCGTTGTCGGCACGGAAATAGCCGGTGCGAGTTTCGTCTTTTGTAAAATTAAGAGAGCCAGAACCAATGGTAACTGTTACTTGGCAATCTTCACCCATGAATGATTTCAGGGCTTCGGTATAAGTAACAGAAACTCCTATATTTTGTTGCGTGCATACTACCGTATCGAGCTGGGTCACCCGGTTCTCTTCGATGGTAAAGGCCTTGTCGGCATAGTAGTAGGGGTGTTCCCACTCGGCCGGTTGTACCTCGTGCGAGAATACGGCCAGTTTATAGTCGCCCACGTTGAGGGTAACAATCTCGGGCATCTCGCGATATTTCCATTCGAGGGTGTCGTTGCCTTGGGTAGGGTATATCTGCACGGTGAAGTCGCCCGTGTCGACCGCCCGGCTTACGGGAGCCTTCTCCACTACCTGCGTGTCGTTGTTGGGTATGGCTCCAAACGTCGATAGGTCGAGGGTCCCGGTTTTCCCTGTCGGAGTTTCGGTACCCAGGTTATAGTCGAATTTCTCGCGGTCGCACGAGGTGGCTCCCACGGCCAGGATTATGGCAAGTGAGACGGTCCATATAGCTTTCATATGACGATGCTTTTTATTCATAGGTGAATGTTAAGTTGTCGATAGTAAAGGTTGCTCCTCGCGAGGCCGACTCGTATTGACCGTTGGAGACACTGGTCTTGATGGCCGCTGTCTCTTCGCTCTGGTGGTAAGAGGCGTGGTTCGACGAGGTTATCATGATGCGCAACGTAGTGGCCTTCTGGTTGGTAATCGAGTAGGTGACCGGTATGGTAAACTCGGTATAGTCGGCGGCGGCCGTGAAGTTGGCCGTGCCGGTGCCGATGACCGTCTGTCCGTTGAGCAAGGTGATGGTGATAACACCCGTCTCGGCCGCGTCGTTGGGGTCGTTGGCATATTTGTACCACCCTTTCAAGGCCGAGGGGCGCGAGGTGAACCCGACACCCTCGTTGTAGGTCTCGGTACCGTTGGCATAGGTGTAACTGCCCAGGAACAGCTTCCCGGCCGAGCGGTTGGCGATGGTGGGCACGTTGGTGTTGTAGTAGGTGGTGTTGAAGGCTCCACCCGAGGTAGCCGGGGTGGTACCGTTATCGTCCCACGCCACGTTACGCACCAGCATGGCGTTGCTGCCGCTCTGAGCCACGAGATCGCGATAGAGGTCGGGTGTCACGGTGCTTGATGCAAAACTGCGGTAAGCGTCCCACGTGAGGGTGGAGTTGTAGGTCGATGGAATGACGAACCATGAGTTCTGGTTGGCGGCACCGGTGTTGCAGGTCTTGGCATTGACACTGGCCCAGCCGGTGGGCTCCTGTATCGTGAAGGAACATCTGTTCTGATAGTCGACGGGCCATACCGAGTATTCGCCGCCCTGTTTCAAATCTTGTATCGATATGGTTTGAGCCAGGTTCTCGAAATCGCCGTTGGGCACGGCGGCAGCCGCTTCGGTGCGCAGGGTGTAGTCGCCGCTGTAATTGACATTCTCCTGACCGCTGTTGCACGATCCCCGCAGTTGGTAGCGGGTGTCGGGGGCGAGCCCGGTGATGGTGCGGCGTCCCTGGGTGAGGGTGGAGGTAACGGTTTCCCATTGTCCCGTACTGTTGGCGTAGAGCACGACGTAACGGTTCACGGCCTCCTGGTATTGAGGATCGGTAGCCGTGAGGGTAACGGTAGCCCGGCGGGCCCAGATATCATACTCCTCGGCCTTGATGGTGAAGTCCGGGGTCTTGACCGGTATCGAGGTGGTGGCTGTCTTGGCACCGTTGGCATACGAGGCCTCGACAACGACCAGCTGGTCGGTTGCTTCGATTGAGATTTTTATTTGGTAAAGGTTCCCTTCGTGCGAGATGACCGACGAGGTGCTGTTGACCTTCGAGCCCGAGGCATTGAGATAACTGAACTTGATCTGGTCGATGTAGGCACCATCAAATTCGACGGGTATCGTGGCCGTCTTGCTGCCCACGAATACCGCTTCGGGAGTCTGCAAGGCAAATGTAATGGGGATACTCTTCACCGAAAGGGTAATAGGAGCTTCGGTCACCTTCCCGTAGATGTCTTTGGCCGAGAGGGTGAAGGTGTGCTGGTCGTTCCCGTCGGTGGCATGGAGGTGGGCAAAAACTTCGGCAAAGTCGATAAATCCCATCTTGCTACCCATTTCGGTGAATCCTTTCAATTTCAACCCCAAGCGGCCGAGCAATGCGCTGTTTTCGCTGCTCAGACCCACCAGATCTATTTCTCGGGGCCAGCCTTGGCTTTCAAGAGCGGCCGACGAGGTAGTGAGGGTGCAGGCGGCAATACCGGCTTTGGCCGTGAGCGAAAGGTTTACGGCCTTGTCGTCGGGGTAGCTGTTCTCCTTCACTTCGAGGGGAGTGCCCGGCACGAACCCGGCCGGGAGGAACGAGGGGGCGGGTGCCTCCATCACCTCGTCGGAGATGCTGATGGTGATAGGTTGCGTTTCGGTGGTCTCGTCGAAACTGATACTGAGTTGGGCTTCACCGGCGGCATTGTCGGCAATATCGAGTTTGATGCGGTAGTGTTGGCGCGGTTTGGCGTCGGTAATGGCGGCAGGTTCGAAAGTCGACTCGATGCCGTTCTGTTTCTTCAAATAGGTTTGAATGGTAATTTGACCGGGCTTTACATAGGCGGCCCGGGTCTCGTCTTTCTCGAACTTGACATAGCCCCCTTCGGCAGCATGCACCGTAGTGGCGTAGTCGGCAAAATATTTCTTGAAGGCATCGGAATATTCGACCGTAATCTTTACGTTGGCCAGCGTACACTGAATCTCGACGGGCGAATTTTCGCGGTAGCGCACCGTCACATCGCTCTCTCCCAGATAATAAGGCTTGTCGAAACCCTCCTCTTCCAGGTCGCCGTAATAGGCACTCATGGTGTAGGCACCTACGGGAATTTTTTCGGTGGGGTCGAAGTCGGCCAAACTGTCCCACGAGCGGGAGAAACTGCCGTCGGTTGAAACCAGCTTCAAGGCAAACTCGCTCACGTCGGGCGTTTGTGTGGGGGTGGAAGTATCGGTGTTTTCAGAGGTCGAGGTGCGTGTAACAGGCTCTACCCGATAATCGGCCGAAACCTGTACATCGATAGTCCCATAACCCGAATCGACCTGTTGGTCCTCATTTGCGCAGGATACTAACAATAGCATGGTTGCGCCATATAAGAGAATCTTTTTTACATTCATGCTTATCCTTTTTTTGTCTCGTTGGCGACGAGTGGTAAAGTGCTTGCTTGCAAATAATTAGATAACAATAAAGCCCTTTGGTATAAGTCAAAAATCGCTTCAAAGATAGGAAAAAAATCGCACATAAAACAGCCGTAGGTCGTTTTTGTTATGAGTTGTAATATAAATTAAGAATATAAATACTTTGAAATGAATGATTTATAAATGGCTAATTCTTCACGGTGTAGAACAACACCTCTCTTTTTTCGACGATTTCGGCCCAAAAGAGCCTTACGCTCGAAAAATGTCACTATTTTTGTGACATAAAGTATAGATGTATGAAAATAGCGGTAGTAGGTACAGGCTATGTAGGCCTGGTTACAGGAACCTGTTTTGCCGAGATAGGCGTAGACGTAGTTTGTGTAGACATCGATGCCGAGAAGATTGCTCGCATCAAACGGGGAGATATTCCCATCTATGAGCCGGGGCTCGACGAGATGGTCCTGCGAAACATGAAGGCCGGGCGGTTGCGTTTTGCTACCGATTTGTCAACATGTCTCGACGGGGTGGAAATTCTGTTCAGCGCCGTGGGTACTCCTCCCGATGAGGACGGTTCGGCCGACCTCCACTATGTGCTCGATGTGGCTCACAACGTGGGGCGCTGCATGACCGACTATCTGGTGGTGGTGACCAAGAGCACCGTGCCGGTAGGGACGGCCCGCAAGGTGAAGGCGGCTATCCAGAGCGAACTCGACCGGCGGGGCGTGAACATCGAGTTTGATGTGGCTTCCAACCCCGAGTTCCTGAAAGAGGGAAATGCCATTGCCGACTTCATGCGCCCCGACCGCGTGGTGGTGGGCGTGGAGAGCAAGCGGGCCGAGGCGTTGATGCAGAAGCTCTACAAGCCCTTCATGATCAACAAGTATCGCATCATTATTACCGATATACCTTCGGCCGAGATGATTAAATATGCGGCCAATGCTATGTTGGCTACACGCATCAGTTTTATGAACGAGATTGCGTTGTTGTGTGACGAGGTGGGTGCCGACGTGAATGCCGTGCGCAAGGGTATCGGGGCCGACGATCGCATCGGGAGCCGTTTCCTCTATGCCGGTTGTGGTTACGGAGGTTCCTGTTTCCCAAAAGATGTGAAGGCCTTGATTAAGACGGCCGAGGAGAATGGTTGCGATATGCAGATTCTGAAATCGGTCGAGCGGGTGAACGAGTCGCAGAAGGAGCTACTCTTTCGCCGGTTGAGTACCTACTTTAACGGAGAGCTGTCGGGTCGCAAGTTTGCCGTGTGGGGACTCTCGTTCAAGCCCGAAACCGACGACATGCGCGAGGCTCCGGCTCTGATTCTTATCGACCGGTTGTGTTCGGCTGGGGCAAGTGTGCGGGTGTACGACCCGGTAGCCATGGACGAGTGTCGCCGCCGCATAGGCGACCGGGTAGAGTATGCCGCCAATATTTACGAGGCGGTAGCCGGGGTCGATGCCCTGCTCATCGTGACCGAGTGGAAAGAGTTCCGCATGCCCGACTGGTCGGCCGTGCTCCGTGCCATGAAATCGCCCGTGATTTTCGACGGACGCAATATCTATGACCCGGCCGAGATGAAAGAGATGGGATTTGTTTATCGCAGCATCGGTCGGCCTCTGCATTGATTCGATGCTTAAAGACAAGTCGGAACCGAGATAAAAAAGAAGACAGATATGCACCCTATCCCGGGGAGGATATCTGTCTTTTTTGTAGGGAAAGGGGCCCGTCGAATATTCTTCCGCTCGCAATGGCTGCTCCTCCTTTTACCGTTACGGTGCGGGGATTTTCGCCTGAGCGCCCTTTCTGCCTATAATAACATCGCTTGTCGATTTTGGTTCGCGCCGGGTGGTGGTTTGCTCAAAAAAATATGGTCCAAGAGGTGCCATGTGAAGCGAAAACGGTTGAGGAGCCTGTTTCATATATCCCGATAAATAGTATATTTGCACTATCATAGATAAATGGTCTAAAATAATTTTGTTATGAAAAGATGGGTATTGGCTTTATGTAGCCTGTTTTTATTTGGAAGTGCAGCCCAGGCACAACTCTCGCTGGGTGATTTGTTCAATTCATCGACAGTCAATAAGGTGGTGAATGCGATAACCAACAACGATGCCAATCTGACCGTTGCCGATTTGGCCGGAACCTGGCGTTATTCGGCACCTGCCTGCAAGTTTGAGAGCGACGATCTCTTGAAAGCGGCCGGTGGTGAGATGGTTGCCTCTACACTCAAAGACAAGTTGGACACCTATTATCAAAAGGCCGGTATCACTTCGTCGCGGGTATCATTTACCTTTGCCGATACGACAATGGTCATGAACTATGGCAGTGCCAAACTCGAAGGCTATCTTGTCAAGGACGAGCCCAGCGGCAAGTTTGTGGTCACCTTCACGTTGGTCGGTCGTATCCCCGTCATGGTGATGGACGCCACGATTACCAAGAGCGGCAACACGATGGAAATACTCTTCGATGTGGAAAAACTGGTCAATGTCTTGACCACGATTGCCTCGAAAACACAAAGCTCTACGCTGCAAAGCATTACGAGCTTGCTCGATGGCTATGACGGAGTGTTGATGGGATTTGAACTGACCAAGCAGTAGGTTCAGTACGGCAGGTCGTGAATGAATATTTGACGGTAAGGTTTGTCTATTTTAACATTTAGTCCGAAAAAAGTAGAGCAACAGGGTGTTTTATTAGAAACAAATTAATATATTTGTTCTATACATTAAACTAAAAATAAGTAAAATGAAAAAATTAGTTTTAACCTTAGCTCTGGTATTTGGCATGTTGACAGCCAATGCACAATTTTTTGTGGGTGGTCAGTTGGGTTTGACCTATGACAATGACACGGAAAATACGACTTTCCGTATTGCTCCCGAGTTTGGCTATGCCTTTAACGATGCATGGACTGTGGCCGGTATGATCGGTTATACTCACATGGATAACTACAATTCGTTTTACATTGCTCCCTATGCCCGTTGGACCTTCTTCACGAAAGATTTCGTGAGCTTGTTGGTTGATGGCGGCTTTGGCTTCTCTACCGGGAAACACAAAGGAGCAAGTTCGGTAAATGGTTTTGAAATCGGTTTCAAACCGGGTATTGCCTTTAACCTTACCGACGAATTTTCGTTGGTAGCCCATTGCGGTTTCCTCGGTTATCGCGACAAATACAACGGTAGCAGCGTATCGGGATTGTCGTTAACGGGCAATGATTTGAGTGTCAGCCTCTATTATAAGTTCTGATTACTTAATTCGGTATATAAATAAAAGGCGAGTCCAACTTTTTGCTGGACTCGCCTTTCTTATGAGCACCTTTTTTAACCCCAATACCACAACAACGCCTTATTCAACCCCGAACTTGTAGATACAGGTGCTCGAATAGGTCTCGCCCGGACGAAGCACTACCGAGGGGTAGTTGGGTTGGTTGGGCGAATCGGGGTAGTGCTGTGTCTCTACACAGATGGCAGCCCGCCGAGGATAGGCGATACCCCGCTTTCCCTTCACCTTGCCGTCGAGGAAATTACCCGTATAGAACTGGATACCCGGCTCAGTCGTATAGACTTCGAGTACGATGCCGGTCGTGGGGTCGCTGATGCGACAGGCCACTTTCGACAAATCGCCGCCGGTCGACAGAACCATATTGTGGTCATACCCCATTCCGTTCTTCAACTGTTCGTCATCGGCATCAATATCGCGCCCCACCGTCTTGCCGGCCCGGAAATCAAACGGCGTCCCCTCGACCGGACGAATCTCGCCCCATGTCATGAAGGTGCTGTCGATGGGCGTAAAGCCGTCGGCACAGAACTGCACCGTCTCGTCCAGAATATCGTGGGCCGGGTTGCCGCTCAGGTTGAAATAGGAGTGGTTGGTCAGGTTCACGATGGTAGGCTTGTCGGTCGTGGCCGTATATTGCAGCCGCAGTGCATTGTCCGAAGTCAACGTATAAACCACCTTCACATCGAGGTTGCCGGGGAAGCCGGCCTCGCCGTCGGGACTTTGCAAGGTCAGTTCAAGCGTGGTGTCGTTAGGTTGCACGGCATTCCACACACTGTGGTGAAATCCCTTGGGCCCCCCGTGCAGACAATGTCCGTAGTTGTTTTGCGGCAGTTGATACTCCACCCCGTCGAGGGTGAAACGACCCTGAGCGATGCGGTTGCCATAGCGGCCGATCAGAGCGCCGAAATTCCCGTCGATATGGATATAGTCGGCAATGGAGTCATGTCCCAGCACCACGTCGCGATACTGGTTGTCGCGGTCGGGAACCATGACCGACACGATACGCCCGCCGTAATTGGTCACACACACCTCCATGCCCGACTGGTTTTCCAGTACATAGAGTTTCACCGGTTTCCCGTCGACGGTAGTCTCGAACTTCGAGCGGTCCAAACCCGATTTCGTTACCCCTTCCGTGTCCGATTTCGAAGTGCAGGCAGCCAGCAATACAACCCATGCCCCTGCCCAAATCAGTTTACTGTTCATATTTTCTCCTGCTTTGTTATTTGGATAAATCGAATGATAATATCAATGCTCAATTTGGAGCGCTTTATACTATCTCTCTTTGTATATCTTGAATTGTTTTTTGTTGTATTTGTTCCACATTTGTGGGAAAGGCTCGACATGAGCCCTTTGGGCCCATTGGAAATACATCGCTTCGAGTTCCTTGACCATCTCGGGGTATTGAGGGGCCAGGTTATTTTGCTCCGTTCGGTCTTCTTTTATGTTGTAGAGTTCCCAATCCTGTCCTGTATAGTGGGTGGCAACCAATTTCCAATCGCCGAGCCGAACCATTCGGTTCCCTTCGTGTTCGGCAAAGATAGCTCTTGTTTTGAGAGCATTCCCCTCGATAAGGGGGACCAGCGATACTCCTTCCATAGGTTGTACAGCATGACCTTTATATGTTGAAGGGTATTGTGCATGAGCTACATCGACGCATGTGGACATGATATCGGTAAAGTGACAGGGAGTGTGGTTTATCGCCCCCTTTTCTTTGATATGATTGCCCCACCAAACAATAGTCGGTGTTGATATACCCCCTTCGGTGGCAAAGTGCTTGTATAGTTTCAGCGGAGTGTTGCAAACGTTTGCCCAGCCGGTTCCATAGTGGTGGTAAGTGCCGGGTTGTCCCATTTCATCAAGTTCTTTACCGGTGTGAATAACATATTGGGTTCCTGTCTTGTAGTCGAATCCGAACTCATGCCATTCGGCACAGGCCCCGTTGTCCGAGAGGAAGAAGATAAGCGTGTTGTCCAGTTGCCCGCTCTCTTTGATGGCGTGAATGAATCGTCCGATATTCTGGTCCATGATGTCTACCATGGCCGCATATATGGCCATTCGCCGGGCCAAGTCGTATTGTTGTTCTTTCGTCAGGCTGTTCCAGGCCGGCACTTCATGCGGTTCGTCGATAAACATGCTGGCCGGAACCGGCCCTCTCGGGCTCATTTGAGGATTGCCTTGAAGCAGATGCATTTGTGAAATCCGTTTGAACCTTTCGTCTCGAATCACGTCCCAACCTTTCAAATAGTAGGGCATGTATTTGTCGATTACCTCTTTGGGCGCATGGAGCGGGAAATGAGGTGCATTGTATGCCAGGTATAGAAATACCGGTTTGTTCAGCTCACGTCCTTTTTCCATGAACTCGATGGCGTAGTCGGTAATCGCATGAGTTGCATAGAAGTTGTTTTCGATAGGTAGTGTGGGCTCTGCTCCTTGGGGGAGTCTGACATATTTTGAAGAATCCCAAAAGGAGTCGAAGCCTCCCAACAGACCATAGTAATCGTCAAATCCCCGGTTCGTGGGCTTTTGTAAACCCAAATGCCATTTGCCGGACATGGCCGTGTAGTATCCTTCCTTTTGCAATACTTCGGCAATGGTAACATTATCGTTGTCTCTGAACCCGCTGTATCCTTGGGGCCAATTTTGGCGGCTTTTCCCGGCCTCCATGTGTCCCAGGCCCACTTGATGGGGATATAGTCCTGTCAGGAGACATGCACGGGAGGGGCAGCTTCGGGCCGAGTTGTACATCTCGGTGAGCCTTATTCCCTGGTCGGCGAGTTTGTTGAGGTTGGGGGTCTCGATTTCACCGCCGTAACAGCCGAGGTCGGAGAAACCCAAGTCGTCGGCAAGAATTAAAACGATGTTGGGCCGTTGTTGTTGTGCAGAGGCGATACTTACTCCAAATGTGAGAGACAGTAATATATTACGATTGAAAAACATGGCTTCGGTGGATTAGAGGTTACGTGTCGAGTCTATGCTGAATTTCCCGTTTTCGTATTTGATGGGTACGATTCCCGGCCGACACGTCTGTGTGTATTCTTTGGCCTGGGCTCCTCTCGGGTTGAAGAATATGGTTGCCCACCACTGGTTGTTTTTGTCCTGGAACAGATTATTGTGTCCGCCGCCTGTAATCACATTATACCGCTCGGTATAGGGGCCATAAATATTATCCGACGACGCAATGACGCAATCGTAGCTATATCTTGTCGCATCATCATCTTTTTTAGGACAATAAGTCTCTGTACCGTCTTTCAGGCGATGAGACCAGATAGCTTGTACGAGGTGGTATTTGTGGTCATGCTTGAAAATGAAAGCTCCTTCGATATAGGGTTCGGGGTTGTAGGCAGTCTCTTTTATTTGTCTGATAGGTTCGGCCAAGTCCGACATGTCGGGCTTCATCTTGGCGATGTAGTGGTTGTGTCCTATAAAATATACCGAGCCGTCTTCGTCTTCAAAAAGACTACCGTCGATATTGGGGAAGAGCGGTTTGCTCTCGTTCCCTTTGATATTTATGTAAGGGCCTTCGGGAAGCCCGGTTGTGCTTTTCAGGATAAAAGAGCCTTTCCCGGTTTTCGAGTTATTCATGCAAGCCACGATAAACCAGTTTTTCTGACTTTTTATGTAGTGGAGTTCGGGAGCCCATACGGCACGGAATTTATTGTCCAAGGTATCGCCGTTGAGCGATTTTTTCTGATATTTTTCATCGGCATTGAATCTCTTGCACTCTTTTTGCCAGGTACCGTCTCTGTCCATAGACCAGATAAGTCCCATTGCTTCCCAGCTCCTTAAATCGTTGGAGCGGAATAGGTATAAACCGTCATTCCAGTCCCAGCAGTGAACTTGGCCTGTAAATTCCCGATCAGGATCGGCCGTTGTTCCTATCAGATAGTAGTAGTTGTCGTTCCCGAGAGTAATCCAGGTATCGCGCATCCAATAGTCCATCAAGGGCTTTACCTGTTTAGGTATCTGGGTTGCTGTGTTGTGTGTGTCGGCCGAGCCGTAAGGAGGTGTGTCGGCCGATTGGTCGCAACTGATGAGTGTTCCGCAAAGAGCTATAATTCCGATATAAATCAAATCCTTCATGAGGTTATTGTTTAATGATTTTATGTGTAATACTATTGTTTGATGTTGTAATCTTGATAAAGTACAGGTTGGGAGATAGATTCCCTATGGACAGGTTGTAGTCGATACATTCGTCGTGTGGGGTGATGCTTTGGATACAGATGCCGTTGGCTGAGAGTAGATCGATTCTTTTTAGGGTTTCACCGGAGCGGATATGCACTTCGTCGGTCGCAGGGTTGGGATAAATGTCGATGTAAGGACAGGTCGATTCTTCCAGGTCGGACGACTCTCCCAAATTGATGGAGGCATATTTGATGGAGCCGTCGGCCGGCCAAGCCGATATTTTGACAACACCCTCTTTGTGTCGGGTCAGCTTGTTCCCCTCTATGCTGGCAATGGCGGGATTGGAACTGCTCCATACCAAAATCTTGTTGGTCGCATTTTCGGGGAAAACATTAGCTGTAAGTTCAATGGTTTCACCCACCGGACATGCGGTAGATGTTATTTCTATCTCTTCGACGGGGACCTGTCCGGTTTGGTAATACAGATTGCCATTGTAGGTGGCTTTCATGCCTTCGGTGAACAGTCCTATCCGGGACGGAGCCCAATAACCCGACATTTGAGCTATCAGTTTATCGTTGAGATATAGGTACAGCTGGTCGTTTTCCCGTCGGGCTCTTAAATAGTATCCTGCCGCAAGGGTTTCGTCGAAATAGGCCGAGAAGGCTCTGGCTGCTTTGCCCGATTGGGGCGTGACTTCCAGTTTGATAGCCGTTGTCTTGATGGGATTGAAAGTGTAGTGGTTAAGTTCGGCAAAGCGGAGCTCACCATCTAAGGTCGCATCGATAGGGGTCCAGGTAGAGCCCTGCAACGCATAGAAGTCCACATCGAGGGGTAAATCGAATGTCTGTTTCAAGTAGGGATAATACCCTTCGAACCAAAGGATATCCAATCCGGAGACTTCGGTTTCGGTTCTGAAATCATAACGGTATGAGTTGGTAGGATATGTCTCGAACGTGTATTGTCGGGAAGTTGTTCGGTCGAGCGGATATATCTTTTGTTCGGTAAATTCGCCTTGTTCTTTTCGGTCAATATGCAAGGTGCGGTCTTGGTAGTCGATATAAGCCTTCACATAATTCTCCGGGTCGATGTAGAGGGGATAAAAGCCACATTTTCCGCTGTTGGGGATATTCTCGTTCCTGACAAACGTAGAGAATTCATAGTCGGTCAGATAATCGCCTTTGAAGCATTCCGAAACTCCGGTCGACAGGGTATTTGTCATTCCGGCCTGGGAGATGTCCCATGACTCGGACGACTCCCAGCCGGTTATATGGTTGTCCCATTCGTCGAACCCGATGGTATATTGGATTGCATCGAAAGCGACTTTGCTCGATGAGGCTTCAATCCCGATGCGTCCGCTCCCCTCGAAATCGGTTTTGACGGGGGTGTTCAACGTTAAGTTGAAATAGTCAAGTTCTATCTTGAAATTTCCTCCGTTTTTGTAGATGGTCATTGTGTGCCAGGGCTCTTCATAATGACTCACCGGGTCGTTCGTTTCGAGGAATTCGAAATGGTCGGGGAGATTATATTGTTGAACCTCTGAGTTCCCCGCTTTTCTTATTTCGCATTCCCATAGATAACTGTCCCGATATATGGTTACCCTGACAAAATTATCTTCGTTCTGATACCAGGCATATACCGACGCATAATCGTTGCTCCCCGCCTGAATTTTGAACGGAACTTCAAATCGATAGTTTGTCATACTGTCGGTCCGGAGCAGCAGCGACGATATTTTATCCTCCTTGGGATACAACTCTTTATTCTTTATACTCCACGAACTGTTGTTGAGAAATTCGAGTGAGTTGTAGAGGTTATAGTCAAAATAGGAGATGAAGGTTGGGGTTGCCGGTACGGGGTGGTAGCCCGGCGAGTTTACCGAGGCCGATGACTCTACAACCAGTTCTTTGTCGTAGAAATGCATTCGGTCAATCCCTTGTGAGGATACTCCGTTGAAAAAGGCTTTGTACATGATCCATCGTTCGAATCCTCCGGGTCCTACCACGTAATTGGATTGTGATTGTCCGATTACGATTTTCTCGGCCTTTTGCTCTCCTGTATCGAACAGTCCGAAATCCACGAATTTGAAGCAATTGCTTCCGCTGCATTCATTGAGGGCTTCGACCGCAATGATGTTTCCTCCCAGTTTCAGCCAGGCCGGGTCGATGTCTATCAGAGAGTAGGCCGTACTCGAATCGCTTAGCTCCAATTCATTTCCGTTGATGTAAAATTTGGTATCGGCCTCAATCCTGTATTTCAAAGCTGCATTTTGAGGAATATAGTCCAAATCGAAGGTGCGTCGAATAAATAGTTTATCGGTGTTCCATGTCGTGCGGTTTGAACGTATGGGGGCCAAATCGGTTGATTTAAGACCGAATCCACCGTTCCCGGATTTCCAACTTGAATCGTCATAGTCATACTCTTTCCAGTTCCCGATAGGGTCGGTCGTGATGTATTGAGCCTGCCAGGGGCCATGTTCTCCCGAGTTTAGAATCTGTTTATAGATGACCAGATGATCTTCGGTATTTCGGGTCAGGACCGGGTGCGGATATTTTTTTGAATTGTCGAAATTGTTGGGTTTGTCGCTTTGAGCCACCCCCACTTCATACATGCCTGTTCGGGCCGACATTCTGTTGGGTGAGTACATCATATAGTAGTTGTCCCGATATTTGAATAGCTCGGGGCCTTCGAAGTTGATGAAATCGACATTTGTAGGGTGCCCTATCTGATGAGTCATTTGAACGGAGCCGTCGATGCCTTTTCGGACAAACGGAGAGTTCATTTCGAAAGCCCAGACCTCGGCTCCCGATTTGGGATAGTTTGCTCCCGTGATGGGGTGAGGGTCGTCGGGATTGACTTTCTTTACATAGTATAATTCACCATCTTCGTCCTGGAATACCTGTACGTCGATTCCATAATCGTCGAAGGGTTCGTCGATGGCCTGCTCCTTGTACATGCCCAAAGGATTGTCGGCGTATGAATGCCCGATACCGTTGAAATAGATGTGGAATACTCCGTTCCGATACAATATGTCACCGGCTCCGACCCGAGTATATACACTCCGTTGGTTCCATTGCGGGTCGTTCAGCCAGGTAGCTTCGTGGGTCTTTGCTGCTAGAACCGGATCCGACCAGTTGATAAGGTCTTTTGACGAATATATCTGTCCCATGGTACCTGTGCCCATGGCGTAGTAGTAGCCCATGAATCGTTCGACACATCCGTCGTATATGGGGACGACAGGATTGCTCAACTTTTGGGCGAATAATGATTGAGAGAGGAGTATCAAAATGGTGATTGCAAGAAAAACGGCATTTTTCATATAGGTATCGTGATTAAAAGTGGTAAGGTACGTTTTTTCCGTAGTGCAATATTATATATTCTCAAAATTTTAGTGGGGTAATTCTATTCCGAAAGATGGTAATTTTGTGCTATCTGTAATAGATGCCTTTGTTTTGGAGTTGTTGGGATATGTTTTGCGAGAGAAGGTGGTATAAATAAGTGCCCCCTGCCGCCCTTGTAAGGGCGGCAGGGGGCATGAGTGTCGAATCTTCAACCTGTGTTATTCGGATATCAGACCCTTAATGTATTCGCTGGGACTTTGTCCGGTCTCTTTTTTGAAACTTTTTGAAAAATAGTTGGGATTGGAGAAACCTGTTGCATAGGCTGTGTCCGAGATGGTATATCCCTGTTCCAGCATTCTTTTGGCTTTTTCGATTCTAAGCTCCTTGATGTAATCTCCGACAGTCATATCGAGCATTTTTTTAAATTTTACATGCAGGACGGTTCGGCTCACACCGATAGCTTCTGTAATATCGTTTATGCTGAAATCTTCATTAGATATGTTTTTCTCTATCAGTTGTTTGATGTCTTCGAGGAATTTCTCGTCGTACGGGTTGTGTGCTACTCGCTTGATATTTGTGGGGCTCTTTTTGAAATATTTCCGATCATTTTCCTTCGTTTGCAATATGTTTTTTACTTGTAATTGCAGTATCTGGTAGTTGAAAGGCTTTTCGATATAGATATCGGCTCCATGTTTATACCCCTCAATCGTAGACTCTTCGCCCGTTTTTGCCGTGAGCAGGATAAAGGGAATGTGAGAGGTGAGAATATTGGTCTTGACTTTCTCGCATAATTCCAGGCCGTTGATTTCGGGCATCATTAAATCGCTTATGATCAAATCGGGATATTGGCTTTCCAATAAGGATAAAGCTTCTTTCCCGTTGGTTGCCGTGAGAACCTTATATTCCGGGGCGAATGATTCTTCAAGGAAACGGAGCATATCGCTGTTATCCTCGACAATCATGATTTCATATTGAGGTTGTGTGTTCACCGTCTCATTTTTCTCGGAGAATACCCCGGTATCTTCCGGGTCGGTCGGGTCGGTTTTCAGGTCATTGTTCTTGTCTTGTTCGACTTGTGCAGTGTCTCGAACGATAAATTCTTGAAGAGACTCGGGGGTGATATTGATTCTGGCCGTGAAGCAGGACCCTTGGTTTATCGTGCTTTCGACAGTGATGTCGCCCTTGTGCATTTCAATTAGATTTTTGATATATGACAGGCCTATACCCCAGCCGGTTTTATTGTTGCTGTTTACCTGGAAGAAAGAGTCGAATATCTTGTCCAGATGCTCTTTGGAAATGCCAATCCCGTTATCGGTTACTTTGATGACCAGGAAATGTTGGGTTCCGCTCGTTGTCGTGGAGATGTCCAAGTCGACCCGTCCGCCCTTGTTCGTGAACTTGAAGGCGTTGGAAAGCAAGTTGGTGAGAACCTTCTCCAAGATTGATTTGTCTATTGTAATTTCTTCGGGTATATTTGTCATGGTTATGTGATAATCTATTGATTTCTCTTGTGCCATGAACTTGAACGAGTTGGACGTCTGTTCTATAATACCTCGGGGATTTAGGGTCGAGACCGATAACGAGGGCTTGGTTATTTCCATTTTGTTGAAATTGACCAATTCCTGTATCAGGTCAAAAAGTCGCTTTGAATTGTTCAAGATGTCGTGAAGCATGACTTTGGCTTTCTCGGGCATATCGTAGGCGTTGAGCAGTTTTTGAGCCGGCGATATGATGAGAGAGAGAGGTGTCTTGAACTCGTGTGATATGTTGATAAAGAAATTCCTCCTTAATTCATTCATTTCGAGGAGTTTCTCCTTTTCGATGATGTTGATGCGTATCAGCTGTTTCTCATATAATCGTTTTTCTTGTCGTTTATACAGGTAGTAAAGAGCCAATAGACCTATAATCATATAGGTGAGATAGGCCCAAATCGTTTCGTAAAAGGGTGGGGTAACCGTTATTTTTAGTGTGCGGATATTGTTGGGGTGGGTACGTACCTTAAATACGTATTTCCCGGGATCCAATACGGGGAAGATGAATTTCCGTTGACTTCCGATGTTTTGCCAGTCGGTGCTTAGCCCGTCGATAAAGACTTGATAGTTTTGCGCTTTATTGGCCCCTGTCTGTACACCGGCAAATTCTATTCCCAGGAATTTGGCTTGGTTGTACGATATTTTCAGTTCATCGGTATAGTTTATATTCTTGTCGAGAATACCGCCGTTTTGTGGAAGTATATTTTTCCCACCGATAGAGAGGTTGGTGAATATGATGTGGGGAATATGCGTATCTTTTTTCAGACTTTGGGGATTAAACGTGATTAGCCCCTTGTTTGTCCCCGCGAATATCAGTCCCTGTGAACTGAAAAAGGAGGAGGTGTAATTGAAGTTCTCCGTGGGTAAGCCGTCGTTTGATGTGAAATGTACGGCTTCCGATAAGTCGGGTTGTATCTTGTAGAGCCCGTTGTTGGTCGTTACCCATATGTTGGCCTGGCTGTCTTCGGTGATGCTGTATATGCAGTTGGCATTGATTTTACCTTCATTTAAGAAAGAGGATAGACTGTCGTTTGAGGTATTCAGATGGTACAATCCACCGTTGTTGGTGCCAAACCAGATATTGCTTTTCTTGTCGGCAATAATGGTCGTGACATAGTTGTCGGTAAGCCGGTTGTGAGTCGATTTGATATTCCACTGTTTGATGGTATTTTTTTTAGGTGAGTATTTGACCAGTCCGCCCACTCGCAATCCAATCCAGATGTTTCCCTGATAATCGCCGGTGAGGTAATAGACAAAGTTGTTGTTGAGTATCTTGTTCTTGATTGGCGTTATTCGATTTTGTTTGGAGTCGTAAAATGCCAATCCGGACGAGGTCCCTATCCATAGGGTTTTCGCAGGGTCTATGTATAGGGAGAAAATGCTGTTCTCGGGAATCGAACTGTTTCTTCTGTTGAACAGGGAGGATTGACCGGTGCGGAGATTATACTTGACCAATCCGTGCATAAATGTGCCAATCCACAGGTTCTTCTCCGGGTCAATCTGGATACTGTGAATATTTTCGGTATTGATCGATGGGTGCTTGAACTTGGTAAACAGGTCCTCTTTCGGGTTATACCGATAGAGTCCGCCGTCTTCGCTGGCAATCCATATCTGGTGCTCTTCGTCTTCGATGATTTGCCTTATAGCCGAAGCTTTGAGCCCCTTTGAGTTGTAGTTGATGGTATAATAGTTGAATTGACTGGATATGTCATAGAACGTATTGATGCCGCCGAAATAGGTTCCTACCCACATGTTTCCCTGATTGTCTTTCTTGATGCAATATATGGCATTGTCGTTAAGTCCGGAGCTGTTGTAGGTATTTTTTCTGATGTGTTGCATTTCGCCCGAGCCATTGTATAGCAGGATACCTTTTTCTGTCCCGAACCACATGTCTCCATGTCGGTCCTGGGCAATACTCCTGATGATACCCTCTTCGCGGCTTTCCGGGGTGTATATGCTCTTTATTTCGTGTGTCTTGGAATCTATCTTTATAATTCCGTTCCCATTTTTCCCAATCCATTTATTCCCTTGCTCATCGATATAGAGCGATATGATTGCATCTCGGTTTTTTGGGGTATCTTTTTCTTGCGATATATCCAGTTTGAACTGCTCGTTAAAGTCTTTATCGTAGCAAATCAAGTTGGAACCTACGGTAACCCACAGGTTGTCTTGTGCATCGAAATCAAAAAGGTCACATGATACTTCTTTTCCGGTTCCACTTTGTACAGGAATGAATGTCTGTGTCTCTTGATGGAAGCGATAAAGTATGTGAGAGGAGCAGAAAACCTGCCCTTGCCGGTCTATGACTATTTTGCCGATTGTTGCATTGGGTATGTCGTATCTCTCAAAGGAATCGAGTTCATAGATATAGCGGCAGATGCCGTTGTCGGTCCCGATCCACATGTATCCGTTGCTGTCTTGTGCCAAGGTTTTGATAAAGTTGTTGGGAATCGAGTTCGGGGAGCTCGAAGAGATATAAGAGGTCAGGTCATACCCGTTGTATTTGCACAGGCCGTTGCGGCTACCGGTCCATATTTGGTCGTATGAGTCCTGTGTGATGGAGGTAATGCCGTTATGTATGGGCCCTTTCAGATAATCGAAGTGCTCAAATCGTATTTCGTGGGCTTGTGTTTCCCAGGAAAAAGAGATAATCATTAGAAAGATGTATAACAGATGGCTTCGGCTCATTTCTCTTTCTCGTTAAAAAGTCTATTTCTTGTTTATGAGTGCAAAGAAAAAAATATTTAAGAACAAAAGAGCTAGTAATCGGAATAATTTTACTTGTAAAAATAGTTTATTTCTCTTAATTTTGCTCATGTGAAGTTCATTTGAATCCAATTCTTTTAATTTAAATTATAGATAACATGAAAAACAAGACTTTATTTGTATCGGCATTCGGTGTAGCCCTGATGGGGGTTACCGCTATCAATGCCCAAGAGTTGGTTTTACCGGAAGGTATGGAAATACTGACTCCCGAAAATGTAGAGGTGACCGTTAGTACGGCAAGAGCCAATGATAAAGACAAGGCTCTTACCATAGCCGGTAGTGCAGAGAATGGCTATAAGGCCTATTTCACGGCAAAAGATGCTGAACATGGCGAGGAGTTGTGGGTAAGTGATGGAACGAAAGAGGGAACCAAAATGGTGAAGGATATATATCCGGGTGTCACTAGTTCTAATGTATTGTACATTACGAGATTTAATGACAAGGTGGTTTTTCAGGCAACAGCCAATGACGACGAAGGAGCCGAGTTGTGGATTTCGGACGGTACCGAGGACGGTACCCGTATGATTGTCGACATCAACATACTGGGTGGGTCGGAGCCGGCCGGGTTCACTCAGATTAATGAAAATGAATTTATCTTTGGAGCCAAGGATTACGAAAGTATCAGTTATGGTGAAGAGGAACAACGATGGTTGTGGATTTCCGACGGAACGGCCGACGGGACGCGCCTGTTGAAAGATTGCAAGGTTATTTATCCGGGAGCGAAGGTGGCTACCGACGACGAGCGCTTCTTTGTTCGGGTAGGGAGAAAGGTCTTTTTTAAGGCCGATACCAAGGATAACGAATTCGGTGAAGAGTTGTGGATAACCGATGGGACAGAAGCCGGGACAAAGATGCTGCTGGATATCAACAAGACGGTTGCCAACGAAGAGACGGGAGCTACGGCTGGCGCCCAACTGGACTGGTTTACCAATTTCAAAAACGAGAAATTGTTCTTTATTGCATATTCCAATGAGTATGGCAATGAAATTTGGGTTAGCGACGGAACAACCGAGGGTACCTATATGATAAAAGATTTGACCGAGGGTACCGATGCTAACGGTTTGCCGGCCGGACATGGGGCATTCACTCCCAGAGTATATAAGGACAAAGTCTATTTTAGAGGTTATGACCCTTATTACGGATTGGAACTTTTTGTAACCGACTTTACCGCCGAAGGTACCCATATCGTATTTGACCTCAATACCAATCCTACGGCCACAGGTACGGCCAATGGTTCACCTGACTTGTTCTGTGAATTTGACGGTGTGCTGTTTATGAAAGGAGCAACCGGTAGCGATGCCAATCTTCCCGAAACGAATTTCGGATTGGAGTTGTTCTACACCGACGGAACCGCAGAAGGTTCGAAAATGCAATCGGACTTGAATCCGGGGATAGGTCCCAATGCTGCCTGGGAAGGAATGGTGGTTTCGGGTAGCTTCTATTTCAGAGCGCAGGATCAGACTCCGGCAGCCGGTTCGAGCCAGGCCTGGGAGTTGTTTAAGATAGACAGTAAGGACGAGTTCCCCAAGAAGGTGGTCGATTTGGGTGAAGGCCCCGATTTTGTCCATTCGTTGAGAAATCTCGATGGAGACCTGGTATTCACCAGTCAGATAAAGAAGAGCCTCTTTGTCTATCACTATCGCAAAGCCGATTATGATCCTCAAAAGGATAAAGAGAATATGGATCCCGATTTTGGTGAGACCTCGGCCGTCATGGCTCCGTCGAGCATGGATAAGACAGTCGATATCTATCCCAATCCTGCATCGGACTATGTCTGCATCGATACCGATGCCGAGGTGTATGGATATACCATTACCGATTTGTCAGGGAAATTACTGGTAAAGGGACATGCCGATTCGAACAAGATTATGCTCGATGATTTGAGCGCCGGCATGTTCATACTGAGCGTGGAGACTTCGGAAGGCGTGATGAACAGCAAGCTGACCGTGAAGTGATAAGGAGGTTGCAGGCCAGCCTTTGCTCCCTCATCGAAGGCTGGCCTGTATTGATTTGTGTATGATTATAAAAAAGATACCATGGGAAATAGAGGTTTTACAATTTTATTTCTAATCCTGTTTTTTATAAACTTGGGTATAGACTGCTGGGCACAAGGCCAGTCGTATGTCAAGGGCCGGGTGGTCGATAGTGCGACTCAAGAGTCGATTATCGGTGCCACGATAAAAAATAAAAATACCGCAAAAGCCGTCATAACGGACTTTGACGGGAATTTTTCAATAGCAGGTTCAATAGGTGACGAAATACAAATCAGTTACGTAGGGTATAGCTCTCAAACTGTAAAGATAAAAGATAACAATGCGCTATCCATACAGTTATCGTCTAATGACCAGCAGTTGGACGAATTGGTTGTGATAGGGTATGCCACTCAAAAGAAGAGTGACCTTACCGGAGCCGTATCTTCGGTAAAGGCCGATGAGATTGTAGCTTCGGCGGTTCCCAATCCGGCGCAGGCAATTCAAGGAAAGGCACCTGGTGTTTTGGTTATACAAAACTCGGGAGCACCCGGAGGGTCGACGACCATAAAGATTCGGGGTACGGGTACCATTAATGATTCGGATCCCCTTTATGTCGTGGACGGTTTTATCGTTGATAATATCGACCACATAAATCCCAATGATATTGCAAGTATCGAAGTGCTCAAAGATGCCGGTTCTGCCTCAATATATGGTGCCCGGGCTGCCAATGGTGTGGTTTTGGTAACGACGAAAGGCGGAGAAGAGGGGAAAACTAGGATTTCTTTTGATGGATATGTGGGCTTTTCGAACCCGTGGAAGAGTATCGATGTCATGGGAATCGAAGATTTCGCACTGATGCGGGATTATGTGCAGGGAACCCATTATTATTCGCAAGACGGTCAACTATACATGTCTAAGGATAACGGTGGAAACCTGTATTACGACCCTCGCAAGTATCAGCTTCTCGATACGATTGCCTCCTCGCCATATACTCCCAAGAGTTGGTGGGACGCCGTGACTCAAACCGGCATCAAGCAACAATATAATTTAAGTATCAGCGGTGGAAACAATAGAACCAAGTTTATGGTTAGCGGCAACTATTATAACGAGAAGGGTATCGTGAAGACATCGGACTATCAACGTCTGTCGCTTCGTGTGAATCTCAATAACAAACTGACCGACTGGTTGTCGTTGAAGACCAATATCCTGTATACGAATACCGATCGGGATTTGATACCCGAAGGGGCCGATGGCGTGTTGAAGAAGGCCTTGTATCAAAGTCCGTTGATTCATACCTATAACACGGCCGGATACTATTCGGAGAATCACCCTATTGCGATGATTGAGCGCAATCATAACAGCGCGACAACAAACAGATTTGACATCAATATAGACTTGTCGGCCAAGTTCCTGAAATATTTTACCTATCAGTTTAAGTTGTCGAACTATACCAACTTCTACAATCGAAGCAAGTTTGATGAGGTGAATAAACTGGAAGAGAATTTCGAGGCTCCCACCGATTTGACGAAGGTGACCAATTTTGATACTCGAACCAATAAAACCGAGTTGAACAATATTCTCACATATGCCTATGAGTCGGGCAAGCATAATATCAGTGCATTAGTGGGTCAGACGATAGAGATGTCGAGAGTTTACGATCAGGAGACTTCTAAAAAGGGAGCGCCGGGGAACTCGTCGAATTACTGGTATTTGGCCTCGGCCTACTTTGGCGATTATGCCTATGGATTGCTGAACGAGTGGAATGCCATGGGTTTTATCAGCCGGGTAAGTTATTCGTTCGATGACAAGTATCTGTTGCAGGCCAATTTCAGATCCGATGCATCGTCGGTATTCTCGAAGAAAAACCGATGGGGCTTTTTCCCCTCGGTATCCTTGGGTTGGAAATTCTCGGGCGAGGAGTGGATGCAGTCACAGAATGTGATAAGTTTTGCCAAACTGCGGGTCGGTTGGGGTCAACTTGGAAACAATAGAATATCGGAATATGCCCGGTATAAGATGATGGATACCAACCTTTCCTATCCATTCGGGACGGGATTGCATACGACATATCCGGGTGCGGCCTCTTTGACTCTGGGAAACGATAATATCAAATGGGAAAAAACCGAGTCGTATAATGTGGGATTGGATATTAATTTCTTGAACAACAGACTCAGTTCGTCGATTGAGTGTTTTGTGAAAAATACCTCAGACATGTTGATTCAGGTACCGGTTTCGCTCTCGGCCGGACTTAACGAAAATCCCATGGTGAATGCCGGTTCCATTCAAAACAAGGGTATTGAGTTTAATATCTCGTATAAAGACCAGATTGCCGATTTCAAGTACGATATAGGATTCAATATTTCATACATCAAGAACAAGGTGACCAGTTTGGGTACGGGCAACGAGCCTATTTACGGGGCCTTGTTGTCAACCGAGGAAAGCATCAACGACTATGTGACCAAGACCGAGGTGGGCAGACCGATTGCCTGTTTTTATGGATATGTGACAGATGGTATATTCCAGACTCCGGAAGAGGTGGCTGCCAGTGCCCAAAACGACGGTATTACCGAACCGGGCGATTTCCGCTTCAAGGATTTGAATAACGATGGGAAAATCGATGCCTCGGACCGGAC
Source organism: Barnesiella viscericola DSM 18177 (assembly GCF_000512915.1). Lineage (GTDB taxonomy): Bacteria > Bacteroidota > Bacteroidia > Bacteroidales > Barnesiellaceae > Barnesiella > Barnesiella viscericola. The sequence goes on along the minus strand of NZ_CP007034.1, from coordinate 688,448 downwards.
CTATCTTGGGTCGCCGCACCCCGATTTTGTATATGGTATTCCCATTACACTCTCGTATAAGAATTTTGATTTCTATATGTTTTTCCAAGGGCAATGGGGAAATAAAATATTTAACGTCATGGAGTACTATTTGAATTCGGCTCATGGTACGGGTAATGTGTATGCCGATCTCCGGTCGAAGTGCTGGTCGGGGACGTATGACCCGGAAAAGAGTTTTTATCCGGCCAACCCGCAGGGTACGGTTCCTGAACTCGATGAGGCCGATAGACCCAGAAATTTTAGAGCCTCCGATTTCTATGTAAAGGACGGTTCGTATTGCCGGTTGAAAAATGTGCAGTTGACCTATAATTTGCCTCAGAAGGTGTTGAAGAAATTGCAACTGTCCAATGCCTCGATTTATGTGTCGGCACAGAATTTATTGACTTTTACCAAGTACGACGGTTTTGATCCCGAGATTGGTCGTGACGAGTCGAATACGGGAAACAACCTTTATCTGGGTGTCGATCACGGTAATTATCCTCAATCGAGATCCTTTATGGCGGGAATTAAAATAACTTATTAAATACAGGAACGATGAAAAACGATATTAAATATTTCCTTATATCATTGTTTGCCGCACTGTCATTGTCTTCGTGTAACGACTTTTTTGACATGGAATTGCAGGGAGAATACGACGGGAACAATTTCTATAATACCACGTACCAGTTACAAGTGGGTCTAGATGCGGTTTATGATATATTGCAGACCAATAACTATAATAATTGCGAGTGGATTTTTGGCGAAGCCTGCGGTGACGATGTGGTAGGTAATGATGAGAGTACGACCAACCTTATTTCGGAGCTTGTCAATTTCCAGTTCAATACCTCGAATACCTGGATAAGAGACAGGTATACAATTAATTACAAAGGTATTAATCGGGCCAATCAAGTGATTTCCGGAGCCCGGCGAGTACAGTTGGCTACCCAGGAGATTGAGCAGTATACGAAAGTCAGAGAGATTTTGGGACAGGCCAAGTTCTTACGGGCCTTGTTCTATTTCAATCTGGTGAAGACTTTTGGTGGAGTACCTATCCGGCCGGAACAGGAAGATGTCGATGCCTTGACCATTCCGCGTTCTACGAAAGAAGAGGTGTATGCCTATATCGAGAAAGATTTGAGAGAGGCCGCCATCATGTTGAGAAGCAAGTTTGTCTCAAAAGAGGCCGGCAAAGCCGGGTGTGGAGCTTGCGTAGCCTTGTTGATGAAAGTGTTGGCCTATCAGGCAACTCCCGGTATGGAGTCGGAGAAGTGGAATGAAATCACCAAGTTGGGAGCCTATTTCATCGAAGGGGCCACGTTGACTTACGGCGATATGCTCCATTTCGAAAATTATGAAGAGTCGTGGGACGAACTCAGAGCGAGATTATGGTTCAAGGATAAGGCGCTATTGGCCTCCAATGAGCCGTATGAAACTCCCGAGACGACCATGCCCTCGTTGGCCAACGAGTATTCGTTGGAGACGACAGACAGCTATGGCAATACGTTGGGATATGCCGACTTGTATTATGAGAAAGGCGAGTTTTGCACCCGGTCTATTTTTGAAGTCGTGTTCAAAGAGTCGGCCAATGGATTGAAAGATGACCAGAACGAGGGTACCGAAATTTTCAACGATATATTCTTTAATCGAATGTTTGCTTCGAAGTCATTTAAAGACGAGATTGCCGGTGATCCCAGAAAGGGAGTATTCATACAAGAGCATGGCGAGGTGGCTTTTGACGGTGTGCGTATTGAGGTACCGCCTGGAAAAACGGCCTGCATGAAGTGGTACACGCCGAGCGCCGAAACTCCGTCCGATGTAAATGACAGCGGGAAGAACCGTCGGGTTCTTATCTACTCGGAAGTTGTATTGTTCTATGCCGAAGCCCTCAATGAAATGGGACAACGGGAAAAATCGTTGGAACAGTTGAACTCGGTGAAGCGGGTTGCCAACAAGATAACCAATGTTTCTACGCTCTACAAGGCCGGTACCTATATCGAGTTGCGCGACCAAATATGGAAAGAACGTCGTATCGAACTCTGTCATTTGTGGGATAGATTTTTTGATATTGTAAGACAGGGCCGGGCGGCGCAAGTGCTTCACGATTTTGCCACAGAGACGACGCATAACCGGGGAAAGAACTTTATAGAGGGAGTGAATGAGATATTCCCGATACCTCAGAATGAGGTCGATATAACCAATGGCGTTGTGACTCAGAATCCAGGTTATTAATAACTTAATAGTGTAGAATATGAAAAAGTATTTATATATATTGATGCTCCCGATAGCTCTCTTATGGACTGCTTGTGATAAAGAGGGATTGTCCGTACCAGTTGCATCGTTTACGATGTCGGCAACAGAAACGTCTATCAATGAGACGGTAACATTTACCTATACGGGTACCGGAGCCGAACAGGTTGTCCTCTTTACCGGAGATGAAGGGCACAACCATGATTTGATACATCAGGGGAACAGTGGGTTGGTCTTGAACAAAGGATTACTCACCTATTCATATAAAACGGCCGGCGTTTACAAGGTTGTTTTGATTGCAACCAATTATAACGACCGGGCCGAGGATATGGTATATTCGGTCGACTCGGCCTGGATTACCGTAAACGACGATAATGTGGAACTTCGGTCGGTTTCCTTGCGCAAGGATATGTATCTAAAAGAGTTGCAGGCTCAGAAAATAGGCGATAATACTCTGTTGTTTGCGGTACCGTATAAGGTGCGGGTCTCCAATCGGGATATAGCTGTATCCATGAACAAGCAGCGGGTAAGCATCGAGCCCATGTCAAATTCGGCTGTGGTAACGGTAAATGGTGCGGCCTATAACGAGAATACCTCGTATGACCTCACGCAGCCTTTTGAAATTGAGGTATGTTCACCCAGTGGTAATTCCAAGACTTATCATTCGGTAGTGATGCATTATCCTGTATTCGAATCGTTCTCTATTGAGGGCGTCGACGGGGTAAGTGCCTGTTCGGAATACTATTTCGATAAAGTATCGATTACAGTTGAGTTACCGGCCGGTACCGATGTATCGGCTTTGAAACCTGTGTTTGCATCGGCCGATGCTCAGCAGATAACCGTAAATGGAGAGCAGCAGATTTCGGGCGAGACGGTGGTCGACTTTACCGAACCGGTTGTGTATACGCTTACCACGAGAGATGGCGATGTGTCGGTAGAATCGACAGTCGAGGTGAGTGTCTCGCTTTTATAAAATCATGGAGGCTGGTTCATCGTCAGTCCGTGAGGTGTACCGGCCTTTTTCTTAGTTTCCTAAAAAAAATACGACAATGAAGAAATCTAAAAAAAATACGACAATGAAGAAATCCAGATTCGTGCTTGGACTATTCCTGTTGGGAATAGCTCCTATATGGGCACAAAATCATATCGTGGAGATTGCCGATCCCACTATAACCTGTTTTGAGGGTACCTACTATTTGTATGGAACGGAAAAGAGTCCGCAGCAGGGTTTTCCTGCACTGGCATCGACCGATTTGCAGACTTGGCATCCTGTCGGTTGCATGGAGGGTTATGCCTTGAAGAAAGGGGGCGACACCTATGGGGATAAAGGATTTTGGGCTCCACAGGTTTTGTACAGAAATGGACGGTATTATATGGTTTACACCGCCAACGAACACATTGCCATTGCCGAGAGTAATGCGCCTCAGGGACCCTTTGTACAGAAAAACGTGCAGTCGATCGATGCGGATACGAGACAGATTGACCCCTATCTGTTTGTCGATACTGACGGGAAGATGTATCTGTATCATGTGAGACTGTTCAAAGGAAACACGATTTGGGTTGCCGAATTTAAAGAGGATATGAGTGGCATCAAAGAAGAGACCTTGAAACAGTGTGTGACAGCAACCGAACATTGGGAAGATACGCAGAGTTACCCGTCGGCTCCTGTCATAGAGGGGCCCACGGTGATAAAAAGAGGGAAATATTATTACCTGTTTTATTCGGCCAATCATTTCATGAGCCCCGACTATGCTGTTGGATATGCTTACTCGGAGAGTCCCTATGGGCCCTGGCGTAAGGCGGGGAATAATCCCATTATCAATAAGTACGATGTGGGCATCAATGGTCCCGGACATGGCGATTTGTTTGTGGATAAGGACAATAACTATAAGTATGTATTTCATTCTCATGCCGATAATACGAAGGTCAATAACCGGCGGACTTGGACGGTTGATGTGTTGTTCTCGACGTGTGACGGGAATGGCCCTGAGATTATAACGATTGACTCACACTCGCTGGTACCGTTGTATCTTTCTGACGAGAAACAGTGACCATGACATTAAAAAATACGACAGATTCTATGCGACGAAGATTTTCTATATTACTGATGGCCTTAATAGGCATTTCGGCATTTGCCTTTGATCCCGGAACGAGAATCGCTTGGGTTTACAGCATGAGGTCGTTTGTGAATCAAGGGGTCTATGCCCGGGTAAAACTGCTCTCCAATCGGGAGATGGCGCTGGTCTATAATACGGGCGATATCCTGTATATACGGAAAAAGAGTGTCTCGGATAAAAGCTGGGGCAACCCCATACAGGTGTCGGTCGATAACACCGGGAAGTATAATTATACCAATGCCGAATTGAGCGAACTCTCGGACGGGAGATTGATTTATGTGTGGAATGCCCGACCCAAAGAGGAAGGAGAATATCCCTATAAAATCATGATGAAGTTCTCGGACGATTGCGGTGATACCTGGTATGGTGAGCAGGACATTTATGTGGCCGGGGTCACCAAACGCGAGGGCTGTTGGGAACCGGTCTGTCTGGAAATGCCTTCGGGGGAACTGCAAGTGTATTTTGCCAATGAGTATGGTGTAGCCGATAACAATCAGAATATAACCCTGCTGCGCTCTATTGACCAAGGAAAAACGTGGGGCGATGAAACGGTTGTCTGTTTTCGCGACCGATATAGAGATGGAATGCCTGTCCCGGTCTTGTTGCAGGAGCAGGGTGGAATCGCCGTGGCAATCGAGGATAACGGGATTGACGGGACGTTTAAGCCGGCAATCATCTATTCCACGTTGGAGAATAACTGGGCCGACGGTCCGGTTGGCGGCAGTAGCGAAAATCGTTGGGAGGCGTTGCGTTCGGACTGTAAGTTGAGTGCGAACATTTATGCGGGGGCTCCCTATCTGATTCAGTTGGAGAACGGCGAGACGGTATTGTCGGTGCAGTCGGGTGAGGGAAGAGACGAGCCCAATACACAAAATAGTGCTTTGATGCAGGTGTATGTAGGCGATAAGGAGTGCAGAAACTTCGCTCGCAAGTCGACCCCCTTCCAGTTTTCCGATTCACAAGTTTCGGTATTGTGGAACTCGCTGTGCGCCGTCGACAGCACGACTCTATTGGCCGTATCGTCAATAAGCGGACTGAGTTCTCAGAATGGTATTTGGACTGCTACCGGTCGATTGTTCAACTCTATGGAAATAGAAAACTGTGAGGGCCGGGCCGAACGATACGGCAATTTCTCCCCCTTGTATCTGGGAGCTGAGGGATATGCCCATCTACAAGTGAAATCGGCCTGGGACAATAGCAATCTATACCTGCTTTTCGATGTGTTTGACCCGGTTCAAACCTTGGCCGAAGAGGGAGAGCCCATGTGGCAGAGCGACGGAGTTGAGGTGTATATCGACCCGCTCAACAAAAACACCGGAACAATCGCGTCGGGTATGTTTAAGCTGCTGTGTGATTATAGCGGACAGTCGGTATATCACAAGTCGGTGGCAGGAGTGTGGCAGGAAGAGGAAAATGATATCGTTTGCAAATCGTCGCTTACACAGACGGGTTATACTTTGGAAATGATTATTCCATGGAGCAACCTCGGTGGTCGCCCTGAAACCGATTTCGGGATACATATAAAACTTCACAACAATGATAACAACAAGAAGTTTGTGCATGAGAACCTGTCGGGAGGCAATGGCGATAAGCCCAATACCTGGTTACCCTGTGTATTGAAAGGGCAACCGACGAGCATGATATCTTTTGTGAAGCAGAATAGCCCGGTGTGTATATGGGTGGCTTCTGGGGCAGGCGGCGAACGAGCAATCCAATATGAGATAAACGGGCCGGTAAACTCTCCCAGGCTTTATATATATGCCATGGACGGGAGGCTGTATTCGTCGCATTCGTTGGAGTCGGCATCGGGAACGCTTCCGCTGTCAGTCCCGGACGAAATTGTTCTGTTGAAATTGGTCGATAACAATAAAGTGCTGGATAGTCAAAAAATTTTATTAAAGTAGTTATGAGGATACAAGCTAATACCATGATGTTATTGAGCCTTTTGGCGTGTGGCGCATTGACGGCTCAGACAACGGTGTCTCAACTGAATTTGCAGGCCGATTTGAATGCGGCCAGGAAAGTGCGTCCGGTTGAGTATGGGTTTCATTATGAGGAAATCGGTATGATAGGAGAGGGCGGACTATATGCCGAGATGGTAAGGAACAGAGGACTTGAAGAGGCCACACCTCCCAAGGGTATGGCTGTGATGAACGAACAATACGTAGGGGTTGTCAATCCTACCGGACCTAATAAGAAGGTGTTTCACGTGTCGCCCGTTATCGGTTGGGTAACAACGCCTTGCGCATATAGCCCGATTGAGATTAGTCGGACAAAGAAGAATCCGCTGAATGAAAAGAATCCACATTCTCTGAGGGTCTTCGTGCATAAAAACCTGTCCGAATTCCCTGGTGCGGCAGTTGTGAATCAGGGATTCTTCGGCATGAATATAGAGAAAGGTGAACGGTATAAATTGTCGTTTTATGCCGTTGCTTCTACCTACAAAGGTGAGTTGAAGATTTCGCTGGCCGACAGAGATGCCCGCAGCATCTCGCCGACGGTAGTAGTGGATAATCTGTCAAAGGATTGGAAAAAATATGAGTTTGAACTTACGGCAACAGCCGATGACGACCGGGGTTGCTTGCGCATAGAGCCGTCGGGACAGGGGATATTCCAACTGGATATAGTCTCGATGTTCCCGGGAAATACCTGGGATAACGGGAAATCGGTTTTCCGGAAGGATATTGTACAGAATCTTGTCGACTATGCTCCCGATTTCCTCCGGTTCCCGGGAGGGTGTATTGTGCATGGGATTAATGAGGAGACGATGTATCACTGGAAAGAGACAATAGGTGATATAGCCCGGCGTCCCGGAGCATGGAGCAAGTGGGCACCTTTTTTCAGAAGCGATGGCCTGGGCTATCATGAGTTTTATGAACTGTGCGAATACATAGGGGCCGATGCCATGTATGTAACGCCTACGGGAATGGTCTGTACCGAGTTTCTGCACCGGGATAAGAACCGGAATTTCGAACATCTGGATACCGATATAGACTATTATGTGCAAGATGCCTTGGACGCTATCGAGTATGCGATTGGCGATACCGCTACCCGTTGGGGCGCGGAACGGGCGCGAAACGGACACCCCGAGCCGTTCCCGTTGAAGTATGTGGAGATAGGGAATGAAGATTTCGGTCCCGAATATTACAAACGGTATAAAAAGATTTATGATGCGATTAAAGCCAAGTATCCCCGGTTGATACTGATATCGAGCAGTATCATATTCAAGGAGGAGAACGATAAGCGCAAATATATAAAGGATTATCTTTCGCCCCAGGATATTGAGGTTTACGACGAGCATTACTATCAAACCCCCGAGTGGGTGGCTGAGAACTATTATAAGTTTGATGAGTATGACCGAACGGGGCCCGATATATTCATCGGTGAGTTGGGGATTGGAGGCCAGTATCCCAGGTCTGTTTTGGCCGAAGGTGTCTTCAAGATGGCCTTGGAGCGGAATGGCGATATGAACCCGTTGATGGCCGACAGGCCGCTGATGCGTAACTGGGATTTTGTCCGGGACAGCAAGATATGTCCGTTGTTCTTGCACACGACCTCCAAGAGTGTAAAGACCTTTAACTATTTCCTGTGTAAGATGTTGCGCGATAATACGATTGGGGTTTCCTATCGGGCCGTGGTCAGCGACGGGGCTCGCGAGTCGGACGAGGTATATGCGACTTTGGGAAAAGATGAGGCTACACACGAGTATGTGTTGAAGGTAATCAACATGTCGGGCAAGCCTTATGCGATGAATATTCAAATAGATGGATTGAAAGGGAAGAAGAAATGTCGTATGACTACATTGATGACAGATACCCGGACCCGTCAAACTCCCGATAGGGAGGGGGTAATAGCCCCCCGAGAATCGGACGTGACTCTTTCGTTCCCGTCGCAAGTTGCCGTAGAGCCCTATTCCTTCACCGTGTACCGGTTTAAGTAATGCGCTTTCACCGGTTCGTTATTCCCGATGAAGTAGTAAGAATCACCAATTTATTAATAACAAGTATAATTAAATAGAAACGACAGTTATGAAATCAAAACTGTTATTATTACCCTCTTTGTTTCTGTTGGGTTGTACGGAGCAGAAACCGGCAACTCCCAATGTCATCGTGATTTTGGCCGATGATTTGGGTTTTGGCGATGTGAGTGCCTACGGTTCGAAAACCATACACACCCCCAATATCGATAAGTTGGCCCGGGAAGGGGTTTGCTTTACCAATGGATATGCCACGTCGGCCACATCGACCCCCAGTCGGTACGCCCTGATGACCGGCATGTATCCCTGGAAAAACAGTGAGGCGAAAATTTTGCCGGGCGATGCTCCCTTGATAATCGATGAACAGACCTTTACCTTGCCCGAGATGATGCGGCAGGCCGGCTATAAGACGGCTGCCATAGGGAAATGGCATCTGGGTATGGGCCGTGGCCAGGTCGATTGGAATAAGCCGGTCGTTCCGGGAGCCAATCAAATAGGATTTGACTATTCCTGCCTGATTGCGGCAACGAACGATAGGGTCCCGACCGTTTATGTTGAAGATGGTCTGGTGGTAGGCTTGGATCCCGCCGACCCTATTTATGTGGATTATGAGCATAATTTCGAGGGTGAACCTACGGCCTTGTCGAATCCCGAATTGCTGAAAATGAAATGGAGCCATGGGCATAACAATTCGATTGTAAACGGAATCCCCCGTATTGGTTATATGAAGGGCGGTGAGAAGGCTCGATGGGTCGACGAGAATATGGCCGATTATTTTCTGGGTAAAGTGAAGCGTTTTGTGACGGAGAATAAGGACCGCCCCTTTTTCCTGTATTACGGGTTGCATCAACCTCATGTGCCCAGGGCACCGCATCAACGATTTGTAGGGACTACCGGCCTCGGTGCCCGTGGCGATGCAATAGCCGAGGCCGACTGGTGTGTCGGTGAGTTGGTTGCTTGTCTCGACAGTTTGAATCTCTTGGAGAATACGTTGATTGTTTTTTCAAGCGATAACGGTCCGGTTGTAGATGATGGATATTGGGACGGCTCGGTAGAGAATCTGAAAGATCATAAACCGGCAGGAGGTTTGCGGGGAGGCAAGTACAGTTTGTATGACGGAGGAACTCACATTCCGCTTTTTGTATATTGGAAGGGGCGGATACAGCCATGTCAATCCGATGCGATTGTGTCTCAACTGGATTTTCTCGCTTCATTTGCCGATTTGGTCGATAGCCGGGTAAATATCGACTCGTTGAATCTGGACAGCAGGAATGTGTTGCCGGCCCTATTGGGGGAAAGTAGTGACGGGCGCGACTATATCATACTCGAAGCACAGGGAAAGATGGCTATCAGAAAAGGCGACTGGATTATGATTCCGCCGTATGCCGGGCCCGAACGGAATGAGACGGGAAATGAATTGGGTAATTTGGAGGATTTCGGGTTGTATCACGTGAAAAACGATCCGGCTCAAAAGACAAATGTGGCCAAGGAGTATCCCGATGTGTTGAACGAATTGAAAGATTTGTTTTACCGTACGACCCAAGGTTATTACAAGTCTTACGTGGAAGAGGTGCCTCTGAAATAAATTTTTTTCGTAGAGATTGACATTAATTATGTGATAAGAGGAGGAGGCTCTCCGGCATTGAGTTGCCGGGGAGCCTCCTCGCTTTTGTATGGTTTCGGAACGATAGCCGGCCTTATTTTTTGAGAGCGGCTATACTCTCTTCAATCGACTTGATTTTCTCTTCGGCATCGGCCTTCTTCTTCCGCTCCATGGCTACGACAGCTTCGGGGGCGTTTTGTACGAAGCGTTCGTTGTTGAGCTTGCCCATCACGGTTTTGAGGAATCCCTGGGCATATTTCAACTCACCTTCGAGTTTCTTCAACTCGGCTTCTACGTCGATGTTGTTGCCCAGCGGTATGGCATACTCGGTGGCATGCACGCGGAACGAAGCTGCGGCGGGGTCCTTCTCGTCGATGGTCTCGATGGACGAGAGGTTGGTCATTTTGGTGAGCACGCAGTCGTTGGTGTGGTCGTGAGCTCCGATGATTTGCAGCGTGAGCGGCTCTTTGTTGACAATGCCTTTTTGCAGACGCACGGTGCGCACGCCGGCTACAATCTGCTTGGTGGTCTCGAAGCGGTTGATGATTTCGTCGTCGACCGGGTGAGCCTCGGGCATACGGGCATACATGATGCTCTCGCCCTCTTTACGCTCGTAGAGGTGTTGCCACAACTCCTCGGTGATGAAGGGCATGAAGGGGTGCAGCATGCGCAGCAGGGCGTCGAAGTAGGTGAGGGTAGCCTCGTAGGTAGCGCGGTCGATGGGTTGTTGATAGCCGGGTTTGATCATTTCGAGGTACCACGACGAGAACTCGTCCCAGAAGAGGCGGTATATGGCCATGAGGGCTTCGGAGAGACGGTATTTCCCGAAGAGGTCTTTCACCTCGGCCAGGGTGCGGCTGAGTTGGGCATCGAACCACTTGACGGCGATTTGTGCCGTTTGCGGCTGTTCGAGCTTCTCGTCGACGGTCCAGCCTTTTACCAGGCGGAAGGCGTTCCAGATTTTGTTGTTGAAGTTGCGGCCCTGTTCGCACAGTGCATCGTCATAGAGAATGTCGTTGCCTGCGGGTGCGGCCAGCATGAGGCCCATGCGCACGCCGTCGGCGCCGTAGGTCTTGATGAGTTCGAGAGCATCGGGCGAGTTGCCGAGCGATTTCGACATCTTCCGTCCGATTTTGTCGCGCACGATACCGGTAAAGTAGACATTCTTGAAGGGTTTCTCGCCGGTGTATTCATAGCCGGCCATAATCATGCGGGCTACCCAGAAGAAGATGATGTCGGGACCTGTTACGAGGTCGCTCGTGGGGTAGTAGTATTTTATCTCTTCGTTGCCGGGGTGGTTGATGCCGTCGAAGAGCGAGATGGGCCACAGCCACGACGAGAACCAGGTGTCGAGGCAATCTTCGTCTTGACGGAGGTCGCTCAGTTGCAGCGAGTTGTCGCCGCTCTTTTTGCGGGCCAGCGTGAGAGCCTCTTCGGGCGTCTCGGCCACCACGAATCCGCCTTGCGGCAGGTAGTAGGCCGGTATGCGGTGTCCCCACCACAACTGACGCGAGATGCACCAGTCCTTGATGTTTTCCATCCAGTAGCGGTAGGTGTTCTTGAACTTGTCGGGGTGGAACTTGATGTCGTCGTTCATGACGGCTTTGAGGGCCGGTTCGGCCAGTTTACCCATCTTGACAAACCACTGCATCGAGAGTTTGGGCTCGATTACCACGTTGGTACGCTCCGAGTAGCCCACTTTGTTGTCATAATCCTCCACCTTTTCGAGCAGGTTGGCGGCTTGCAGGTCTTTGGCAATCTGCTTGCGCACGTCGAAACGGTCCATGCCGATATAGAGGCCGCCGGCCTCGCTGATGGTTCCGTTGTCGTTGAAGATGTCGATGGTAGGCAGGTTGTATTTCTCGCCCAGCATGTAGTCGTTTACATCGTGTGCCGGGGTTACTTTCAAACAGCCGGTACCGAACTCGATGTCGACGTAGTCGTCCATAATGATGGGTATGACGCGGTTGACCAGCGGTACGATTACCTTCTTCCCTTTGAGGAAGGTGTAACGGGGGTCGTTGGGGTTGACGCACACGGCCGTATCGCCCAAGATGGTTTCGGGGCGGGTTGTGGCTACGACGATGTATTTGTCCTCCCCTTCGATGTAGTAGCGCAGGTAGTAGAGTTTGCTGTGCTCCTCCTTGTAGATTACCTCTTCGTCAGAGAGGGCGGTGAGCGCCTTGGGGTCCCAGTTGACCATGCGCACGCCGCGGTAGATGAGACCTTTGTTGTAGAGGTCGACAAACACTTTCAGCACACTCTTGGAGCGCACCTCGTCCATGGTGAAGGCGGTGCGGTCCCAGTCGCACGAGGCACCCAGCTTTTGTAGCTGTTTCAAGATGATGCCGCCATGCTCTTCTTTCCACTCCCAGGCATATTTGAGGAACTCCTCGCGGGTGAGGTCGCTCTTCTTGATGCCCTGGGCAGCCAGTTTGTTCACCACCTTGGCTTCGGTAGCAATCGAGGCGTGGTCGGTACCGGGTACCCAGCAGGCATTTTTGCCCTCCATGCGGGCGCGGCGGACGAGAATGTCCTGTATCGTGTTGTTGAGCATGTGCCCCATGTGCAGAATACCGGTGACGTTGGGGGGCGGAATGACTACGGTGTAGGGTTCACGACCGTCGGGCTTCGACTTGAAAAGCCCGTTTTTCAACCAATAGGCATACCATTTTTCCTCCACGTCGGCGGGATTGTACTTTGTGGCAAGTTCGTTCATAAATCGATTCTTTCAGAGATTCTTACTGTTAGGTGGCACAGGGCCCTCTGCCTCTTGCGCCAATCGGGTGCAAAAGTATAAAATATTTTCCGAAAAAGATAGTCCTTTGTCGCCAAAGTGGCTCGTAACCTATCGATTGAGATGGCTCACGGCCTCTTCCAGTTGTTCGAGCGCTTTTTGCAGCACGGCACGGGGGGTGCCAATGTTGAGGCGCATGTGGCCTTTGCCTTCGGGGCCGAACATCTCGCCGTCGTTGAGGGCAAGCCGAGCCTTGTCGACGAAGAGGTCGATGAGGGCGTCGTGGTCGAGTCCCAGCCGGGTACAGTCGAGCCAGACGATGAACGAGGCTTGGGGGCGTATGGCCTTGATGGCGGGGATATGCTTGTCGAGAAACTCCTCGACGAAGAGTATGTTTTGCTCGATGTAGTGCAGCATCTGCCTGCGCCACTCCCGGCAATGGTTATAGGCGGCTTCGGTGGCGATGGTGGCCATGAAGGTGGGCGCATTCAGCTCGTTGGCTGTGAGCCAGTCGAAGAACCGTTTGCGGATTGTCGGGTTGGGTACGATGGTGTAGGAGCTCACCAGTCCGGCAATATTGAAGGTTTTGGAGGGGGCTCCGAACGAGATGCTGTTCTGGGCGGCCGTCTCCGAAACCGAGGCAAAGGGGTGGTGGTGTGCACCGAAGAGGGGCATGTCGGCATGGATTTCGTCGGCAATGACGAGAATATGATGGCGGGCGCAAATCTCGGCTACCCGTTGCAGCGTTTCGAGCGGCCACACGACTCCGCCCGGGTTGTGGGGATTACAGAGAATGAGCAGTTTGCATTGAGGGTCGATAATCGATTCGAGGTGGTCGAAATCCATTTCATAGCACGACCCGTTCCATTTGAGCGGGTTGTGTACCACTTGCCGTCCGTTGCCCTCGGGTACCGCCATGAAGGGGGTGTAGACGGGTGTCTGTATGATAATCTTGTCGCCGGGGTTGCTGAACACGTTCACCGCCAGCCCGATACCCTTGACGATGCCGGGGATATAGGTAATCCACTCGCGTTTTACTTCCCAGCCGTGCAGGTATTTGATCCAGTCTACAATCGACTGCCAGTAGCTGGCGGGAGCCTCGGCATAGCCGTAGACCGGGTGTTGCAGGCGTCGCACGAGAGCCTCGGTGATGGGAGGAGCTACGGCAAAGTCCATGTCGGCAATCCACAGGGGAATAAGGTCGTCGCGACCGTATCGTTCGCACAGCACGTCGGTTTTCACGGCACCGGTGTGGTGGCGATCGATAATGGTGTCAAAATCATACTGAATAGCCATGGTATTTTAGTTTAGGTATTAGGTTCTGCAAGTAGGGGATAGAGCCGATTCTTAGAAACCGAGCTCTACCTGGAATCTCAACTGCCAGCGGTCATAGCCCGAAGCCGTGAACTCGTCCTTGTAGTTATACGAGAGGTCGGCCTGCACCTTCAACCGGTGGTCGATGAGGTATTTGGTCACCCCCAGGGTCGACTGGTTGTAGGTGCGGTAGTTGGCATAGGGGCGTACCTCGCTGTCGGGCAGGATTGTCGAGTTGCGTAAGGCAATTTCCCAGTTAGAGCGGAACAGGTAACTGGCCTGCACGTTGAGCCCCATGCCGGTGAGGATATATTGCTCCACGCTTTCGCCCGATTTGATGAGGGGCGACGAGGTGCACACGCGGCCCATGAAATCGGTATAGAAGGCAAACCCCTGGTATTTGAGAATGAAGTCGACAAAGTAGGACGACAGGTTGCGGGTCTGGTCGAAGAGGAGCATATCGCCGTTGGAGCCTTGTGCCCGCAGGGCGCGGTCGTTGTAGCTGTATGCCCCGGCCAGGAGAATCTTGGGGGTAGACTCGCGTTCGAAGTCGCCCTCGATGGCATCGCCCTTACCTTTGAAACGGCCCAGGGGGAAGAACTCCAACCGGCCGGTATAGGCCAGTCCGCTGCCTTTGCTTTTGCCCCAGTTGCGGCCCTCGCCCGTGGTAATCGAGGCTTTGGCGGCCATGTCGAACGAGCCGAACAGATGCTGGTTGTATTCGCCGAACAGACCGAAATCGCGGTCGAGGTTGAACTCGGAGTTGACAATCGAGCGGTCGACAAACTGCAAGGCGCTCGACGAGTTGATGCGTGCCCGGTTGGCCCGTATCTTGGTCTGGCCGAAGCCGATGTTCCACGTCGCATTGGGCACGTAATAGATCATGGCGTCGCGCACGATATTGGTGTTGCCGTTGGGCAAGACCTTCGTATCGTAGGGGGTAAATCCCAGTTGCACGAGGTAGGTGAGTTTGGGGGTGTAGATGTATCCGTCGAAGCGCAGCCGCAACCGCTTCACCCGGGCGTCGATGCCCTGCGCCTCGAATTTGTTGTTGAAACCCACGTCGACCATGTTCTGCATGCGTATCCGCATGGTGAGTTTGTAACTCTTGTTCTTGGGTTGGAACGAGATGCCGTTGCCCACCTCGATGTCGGGCATGTGCATGCGAATCTGCCGCAGTTCGTCGGCATAGTCGGTATTGGGCAGTGTGATGTTGAGTGAGTCGTTTTTGAAAGCCGAGGTGCCGGCCGAAACCGGCCCCGCCAGAAGCATGAAAGATAATGTCGATAAAAAGAGTCGTCGATAGTTCATAAGGTTCGTTTTTTTGTCTGTATTAAAATTTCATGCCGCAAAAGTGTTGTTCAATTTTGAAAACAAGTTGAAATGATAAAAAAATCAGCTTTGCGGGGAGCAGGCTCCATCGCGATGCGGGTGGTATAGTGCCATGATTCCCTCCGGGCAGCCCAGTTGGTTTGTCCATTCCGAACAAGCCCAAAAGTACAACCAAAGCGGCAATATTCCAAAGCCCTCCCGCGAAAAATTATGGACTAAGCAGAAAATGAAAAAGCCCGTATCGTGAAGACGATACAGGCTTTTGTGAAGCGTTGGCGGAAGGAGGGGGATTCGAACCCCCGGTACCCATTCGAGTACGTCAGTTTAGCAAACTGGTGGTTTCAGCCACTCACCCATCCTTCCAAAGATGGTGCCGTGTTGAACGGCGTTTTTCCAAACGCAGCGCAAAGATAAGTCGAATATTTGAAACCGCAAATTTTTTTACCCTATTTTATTTCACGAATAATCCGTATTTTTGTCAATCTTATCTATTTTGTTCACGTAGAATAATCGGTTTTTTATGGTAAAAGTAAAGAGTAAGAGAGGAATAAAGATATTTATCGGTGTGTTGGCGGCTGTGGCGGTCGTGTTGGTGTGCGCCGCATTTTGGGTGGCAAAACATTATGTCTACAACTCGGTTGTGGGTGAGCGGGCGATGGTCTATGTGCATCGGCAGTGGAGTGCGGCCCAACTCGACAGTGCGTTGAGTGAGGTGCTGGACGCTCCCCGTTCGGTAGCCCGGGTAGAGCGGTTGCTCTCGTTGCTCGATTTTGATGCGGCCGAACGCGAGGGGGCTTACCGGGTGGAGCCGGGTATGAGTGCCTGGCAGGTGGCTCTGAAATTGGCACGAGGGGGGCAGACCCCGGTGCGGGTGACTTTTAACAACGTGCGCACGATAGACCAGCTGGCCGGTCGCATTGCCGAGCAGTTGTGTTTCTCCAAGGACGATTTGCTGGCGTTGTTGCAGAACGACAGCGTGTGTGCCGATCTGGGATTTACGCAGGCCACGTTGCCGGCGCTGTTTCTGCCCGATACCTACGAGTTTTATTGGACGGTGACTCCCGAGGAGTTTTTGCAGAAGATGAAGCGAGAGTATCGCCGCTACTGGATGGGGCAGCGCGAGGAGCAGGCCCAGGCGTGGGGCTTGACCCCGGTCGAGGTGGCGACCCTGGCCTCGATTGTGGAGGAGGAGACTAACAAACCCGACGAGATGGGTACGGTGGCGGGTCTTTATATGAACCGTTTGCGCAAGGGCATGCCCTTGCAGGCCGACCCTACGGTGAAGTTTGCTTGCGGTGATTTCTCGTTGCGGCGCATTTTGAAGGCTCATCTCGCCATCGAGTCACCCTACAATACCTATCGGGTGACAGGATTGCCGCCGGGCCCGATACGCATCGCCTCGAAGCAGGCTCTTGATGCGGTGCTGAACCACCGCCCCAACGACTATATTTACATGTGTGCCCGCGAGGATTTCTCGGGGTATCACAATTTTGCCGTCACTTGGAGCGAGCACCAGCGCAATGCCGCGCGCTACCAGCGTGAACTGAACCGCCGGGGCATACGCTGACTCCTGCCGCCGGGTGGCGTTGCGGCGGCTCTCGACGGGAAAGGAACGATTTAAAATAGTAAAGCCTCGTCTCGCGACGGGGCTTTACTACTTGAAATATATCAAAAACAAGAAAGAGGATAATGTTTATTACAGAAATAAACAAAGGATAATATAATACCAATGAAACACACAAAAAACAAGAATATTATCGTATAAATCAAACTCTTTTGAAATTGGCCCCAACCGGTCTCCTGCCGGGAGCGACGCATCGCTTTCCCGAGTGGGAGGGGCTCCTTGTGGGCCGCTTTCGATAATAAAACAAAGCGGGGTGGCGAAAAGTTCTGGCGAGTTTGTTATTTAACGTATTTTAATAGTTGGAGACCTCTTCTGTTTCGGGTACGACGGCGGCTTCGGGCGAATCGTCGATCCAGATGGCCAGTGTGAGCCAATACAATAGGAGGACGATGGCCAGGGCCACGCCTACGGCTGTCCAAATTTTTTTCCAATTGTTCTTTTTCTTTTCCATAGATCGAGTTTACTCTATTGGTTGCGATAGAGTAACGTCGACGGCGGGTAGAAAGTTCGGCGGGTCAGAAGGGTAATTTCTCGTCGCTGCCGGCAGGGTTGAGGAAATTGGTATTCCCGGGCAGGGGTGCGGCGCCGGGTTGACCGGTAACGGGAGCCGAGTCGGCCGGGCCGGCGTTGAATTTCGAGGTGACGGGTGCGCTCAGGTCCGACAGGCGGGTATCCTCGTCGTAGTTCTGGAACCGGGCCAGGTAGGAGACGAATTTGAGGTTCACCGTGTCGGTGGCACCGCTACGGTGCTTGGCGATGATGAACTCGGCCAGACCCTCGATGCTGTTGCCGTTGGCATCTTCCTTGGAGCGGGTGTAGTATTCGGGACGGTGAATGAAGCACACCATATCGGCATCTTGCTCGATGGCTCCCGACTCACGCAGGTCGGAGAGTTGGGGTCGTTTGCCCTCCTTGCTGTCCTTGTCGTTACCACGCGATTCGACGCTACGGTTCAGCTGCGACAGGGCGATGATGGGTATCTGCAACTCCTTGGCCAGCTGTTTGAGCGACCGCGATATGGTACTCACCTCCTGCTCACGGCTGCCGAACGACATGCCGCTGGCGTTCATCAGCTGCAAGTAGTCGATGATGATGATTTTGATGCCGTGCTCACGCACCAGCCGACGGGCTTTCGTACGCAACTCGAACACCGAGAGGCTGGGGGTGTCGTCGATGTAGATGGGGGCGTTCCGCAGGATTTCGATGCGCGACATGAGGCGCTCCCACTCGAAGGGGCTCAGCTGTCCGCTCTTGATTTTGTCGCCAGGAATCTCGCAGGTGTTGATGATGAGACGGTTGACCAGCTGCACGTTCGACATTTCGAGCGAGAAGATGGCTACCGGGGTGTTGTAGTTGACCGCCATGTTTTTGGCCATGGAGAGGACGAAGGCCGTTTTACCCATGGCCGGACGGGCGGCAATGATGATGAGGTCGGAGTTTTGCCAACCCGAGGTAATCTTGTCGATGCCGTGGAACCCGGTTTGCAGACCGCTCAATCCGTCGCTGCGGTTGGCGGCTACCTGTATCTGCTTGATGGCCTCGCTGATGATGGGGTCGATTTGCACCACATCTTTTTTGAGGTTGCGCTGCGAGATTTCAAAGAGTTTCCCCTCGGCCTCCTGCATGAGGTCGTCGACGTCGTTGGTCTCGTCGAAGGCCTTGTTGAGGATTTCGCTCGAAAACTCGATGAGCTCTCGGGCCAGGTATTTCTGCGCCACGATGCGGGCGTGATACTCGATGTGGGCGGCCGAGGCCACGCGGCCGGTCAGCTCCGAGATGCGCAAGGCTCCGCCCACCTCGTCGAGCTTGCCGTCGAGCCGCAACTGCTCGGTAACGGTGAGCATGTCGATGGGGCGCTGCTGGGCACCCAGCTTGGCGATGGCACTGTAAATAATCTGGTTGTTGGGCTCGTAGAAACACTCGGGCTTCAAGATGTCGCATACGGTGGTGTAGGCATCTTTTTCGAGCATGAGGGCTCCCAGCACGGCCTCTTCGAGTTCTGTGTCCTGAGGCTGTAATTTGCCCTGTTCCGAGACCTTCGGGGCGTAGGTTTTCTTTTGGCGGGAGGTATAGTTTCTGCGAGGTTCCATTTGTCGATTCTTTTCCTTTCTCTTTTTTCAGGTTACAAAAATAGCGAATCTTTGCGCTTCGGGAAAGAGCGGCGACAAAATCTTATGATAAACTTTTCAACAGCTCCGGTGGGCGCAAGGATCGGGAACGATGTGAATTTTTATGCTTTTGGACGGCGGCAGGGTTGGCTATGTGGACGAGAATGGTTAATTTCGCAGAGAATCTCGAAAAACAGTCAAACCGATGATACGATTTCCCAATGCCAAAATCAACCTGGGGCTGCGCATCGTTTCACGCCGCCCCGACGGATACCATAATATAGAGACGGTTTTCTATCCCATTCAGTTGCAGGACGCGCTGGAAGTGGTCTCAACAACCGAGGGGGATACCCGCCTCACGCTCTCGGGCATTGTCATCGACGGCGATAGCCGCGACAACCTGGTGATGAAGGCGTGGCGACGACTGAGCGAACGGTTTTCGCTGCCGCCGGTCTCGATACATCTGCACAAGGCGATACCTTTTGGTGCGGGGTTGGGCGGAGGGTCGGCCGATGCCGCTTTCCTGCTGGCGATGGTGCGCGACTATTTTCACCTGCCGCTGAGCGACGAGGAGCTCGACCGCGAGGCCGCGGCCTTGGGGGCCGACTGTCCCTTCTTCCTGCACAACAAGCCGTTGCTGGCCCGTGGCATAGGCGACGAGTTCGAGCCGGTGTCCCTGTCGTTGAAGGGGTATCGGCTGGTGCTGGTGAAGCCGTCGGTAGCCGTACCCACGGCGGTGGCCTATTCGCTGGTGACTCCGGCCGAGCCCGAGGAGCCGGTGAGCGAGACCATTGCCCGTCCGGTGAGCGAATGGCGCGACCGGCTGGTCAACGATTTCGAGAAGAGTGTCTTTGCCCGGTTCCCCGAAATCGGAGCCATCAAGGAGAGCCTGTATGAGGCCGGTGCCGTTTATGCCTCGATGTCGGGGTCGGGGTCGTCGGTCTTCGGGTTGTTCGACCAGGAGGTCGATTTGACCGACCGCTATCGCACCTGTTTCGTGTGGAGCGGCCCGTGCGAGGTGTAATGGTTGCGACCCTTTGACCGACAGGAGGTTGAAACTTATGATGGAGGTAGTTTTAGCGAAAATCAATGCGGCCTATCCGCTCTCGCCCGAGACGGAACAGGCGTTGAAAGAGAGTGTGACCGAGTGTCGCTTTCCCCGGCGCTACCAGCTGGTGCGGGCGGGGATTTACTGCAAGTATGCCTATTTTATCGAGCAGGGTATGACCCGCTCGTTCTGGCTGGTCAACGGCGAGGAGATAACCACCTCGTTTTCGTGCGAAGGGGGCATCGTGTTCAGCATGGACGAACTCTACTACAACAAGGTGAGCGAGGAGTATGTCGAGACGCTCGAAGAGGTGGTGGCCTACCGCATCGCCTTGTCGCGGTTGCGCGAGCTGTTCCAGACCAATCTCGAACTGGCCAATTGGGGACGCATCATTCATCAAGACGAATACCGGCGGTTGCACCGTTCGCACAAGGAGCGGCTCACCCTCTCGGCCCGTGAGCGTTACGAGGCGTTCCAGCAGCAGTTTCCGCAGGTGTGTCAGCGGGCTCAGTTGGGATATATCGCCTCCTATCTGGGTATCACGCTCTCGACGCTGAGCCGGTTGCGCCGAAGCAAAAAGTAGGAGCCGGCCGGCTGTTTTTGACATAGGACAAATTTTGTGCGGGACAACCTCTGTACCTTTGCCGGTACAGCGCGCTGCTACCGTAAAACAGAAATTCATTAAGTAAGAAAAATCATCATCATGCAAAACATCTCTTCTGCCGCCTTCTCCGACACCAAACCTCATTACGAATTGCTCGACGGGTTGCGGGGCGTGGCGGCTCTCCTGGTCGTGTGGTATCATGTGTTCGAGGGGTATGCCTTTGCCGGGGGTACTCTCATTGAAGGTATCAACCACGGCTATCTGGCCGTCGATTTCTTTTTCATTCTGTCGGGTTTTGTCATTGGGTATGCCTACGACGACCGTTGGGGCAAGAGCCTGACGCTGAAAAACTTCTTCAAACGCCGTCTCATTCGGCTCCACCCGATGGTGGTTATGGGGGCGGTGCTGGGAGCCGTCACCTTCATGTTGCAAGGCAGTGTGCAGTGGGACGGTACCCATGTGGCCACCTCGCTGGTGATGCTGGCCCTGCTGTGTGCGATGTTCTTCATTCCGGCCGTTCCCGGGGCCGCTTACGAGGTGAGGGGTAACGGCGAGATGTTCCCGCTGAACGGCCCCAGCTGGTCGCTCTTCTTTGAATACATCGGCAACCTGCTTTATGCGCTGGTGCTTCACCGGCTCTCGACCCGTCTCCTGACCGGGGTCGTGGTGGTGCTGGGAGTAGCTCTGGCCGCGTTTGCCACCTTCGACGTGTCGGGTTACGGCAATATCGGGGTAGGGTGGACGCTCGACACGGTCAATTTCGTGGGCGGGTTGTTGCGCATGCTCTTCCCCTTCTCGATGGGGTTGCTGCTCTCCCGACGGTTCAAACCGGTGCGGGTGCGCGGCGCCTTCTGGATTTGCTCGCTCATTTTGCTGCTGCTGTTTCATGTACCCTATCTGCCCGGTAACGAGGTGATTTGTTTGAATGGGGTATTCGAGACCCTCTGCATTGTCGTGGTCTTCCCGCTGCTTATCGTGCTGGGGGCTTCGGGGGCTACTACCGATGTCTTTTCGACCCGGGTGTGCAAGTTCCTGGGCGACATCTCCTATCCGCTCTACATTACCCACTATGCCTTCATGTATCTGTTTTACGCCTGGCTCATCGAGAAGGGCTACTTTACCTTTGGCGAGACCTGGCAGGTGGCTCTGTGCGTGTATGTGTGGAACGTGGTGGTGGCCTACCTCTGCCTGAAACTGTATGATGAGCCGGTGCGTCGCTGGTTGAGCCGCCGTTTTTTGAATAAACGCAAATAATTATTATTTTTGACCCCGAAAGAGAAAAGAGGTACCTGGGGTGCGTCTTGACCATGAAAATAAAATCCTATATATTATGATAAAGTGCAGAAAAGTATTGACCGCATGGGCTGTCGCAATGTTGGCCTGCGGTAGTGTGTGGGCGCAGGAGTCTGAATTTGATTTGACGACCCAGCGCTCGGAGTCGCAAGATGTATTGCCCGTTCCGGGTAAGAAGCTCGATCACGGCGGTATTGTGGTGAATCCCACCCCGCATCAGATGACTCTCGATCGGGCCCATACGCTCGACCTCTCGCAGGGGGTTAATCTGAAAGATCGCCAAGGCTGCTTCTTGGCCGATGTACCGTTCCTGACCCAACAGAAAAAGGGGGTGAAGCTCTCGGTCGATTTCGGAACGAAAGTCTCGCAACGCCAAGGGGTAAAGCCGGTGTCGGGAGCCTATCGGTTGAAGGTAGACAAGAACGGTATCGAGATTGTGGGCTATGATGAGCGGGGTGCCTTCTACGGGTTGCAGACGCTGCGCCAGCTGGTCGAGAGTCCGGCCGTAGCCGAGGGCCGTTTGCCCTATGTCGAAATTAACGATTATCCCGACCTGAAATACCGCGGGGTGGTCGAGGGGTTCTACGGCACACCCTGGTCGCACGAGGTGCGCATGTCGTTGATCGATTTCTACGGCAAGTTCAAGATGAACAGTTACCTCTACGGTCCCAAGGACGATCCCTATCACAGTTGCCCCAACTGGCGGTTGCCTTATCCCGAACAGGAGGCCGAGCAGATTAAGGGGCTTATCGAGGCGTGCCGCCGCAACCGGGTCGATTTCGTATGGGCTATTCACCCGGGGCAGGATATCAAATGGAACGAAGAGGATTATCAGAACCTAGTGAATAAATTCAACTGGATGTACGACCTGGGCGTGCGTGCCTTTGCCCTCTTCTTCGACGATATTTCGGGCGAGGGTACCAATCCCGTGAAGCAGACCGAGTTGCTTAATCGCCTGACCACCGATTTCGTCAAGACCAAAGGCGATGTGGCCTACCTCACGGTTTGTCCCACCGACTATTCCAAGCTGTGGGCCAACCCCACACCGCAGGGCCCTCTGGCCATTTATGGTGAGACGCTCGACCCTTCGGTTGAGGTATTCTGGACGGGCGACGTGGTGTGCAGCGACCTCACGCCCGAGACGATGGCGTGGGTCAACAGCCGCATCAAACGTCCGGCCTATTTCTGGTGGAACTATCCCGTGACCGACTATGTGCGTCACATCATCTTGCAGGGCCCGGTCTATGGACTCGACACCACCCTGACTGCGAAGGACCTTTGTGGTATTGCCAGCAATCCCATGGAGCATGGCGAGGCCTCGAAACTGGCCCTCTACGGGGTGGCCGACTATACGTGGAACGTATCGGATTATAACCCCATCGATAACTGGGAACGTGGCTTGGGTGAACTGATGCCCGAGGCTCGCGAGGCCTACCGTACCTTTGCCATTCACTCGTGCGATACCGAGAACGGATACCGCCGCGACGAGTCGTGGGAGACGCGTATCTTCCGTCTGGCCGACTGGAACGATGCGGTTGCCGAGGCTCTGTGGCAGGAGTTTGACCGGGTGGAGAAGGCGCCCGGCGAAATAGAACGGGGCTGTACCAACCGGCAACTGGTGAAGGAACTGGGACCTTGGCTTCAAGAGTTTGAGAAGCTGGGAGCTCGCGGGAAACGGACCATCGAGTTGGCTCGTCTCTATCGCAGCAACGGCGACCGTGCCGAGTTCTGGAACCGTTTCGTACAGAATCTTATGAGCGACTCGGCCCGGGCTGACTACGAAACCCACAAAGTGGGGACCATGAAACTGCAACCCTTCTACGAAAATGCCATGGACGATATGGCACACGGTTTCCTGGCCCGGGTGTGTGGTGAGACACCACTCTACTACAAGGGTATAGGTTCGTTCAGTACGGTTAGGACTCCCCAGGCCAAACTCATGTTGGACCACGATACGGCCACCTATTACACCTCGGGTATTGCCCAGAAGGCTGGCGACTGGATTGGACTCGACCTGGGTAAGGTCGAGCCGGTTATCGAGGTCTCGATTCTGCAAGGCCGTAACTCGGTCGACGATGTCGACTATTTCGACCACGCGGTGGTGGAATATTCGGTCGACGGGAAAACGTGGAAGCCTCTTACCGGCGAATTGAAACAGCAATACATTATCGATTGGCAAGGTGAGGCCGTGCAAGCCCGGTATGTGCGTCTGAAACGGCTCGAATCGGCGCGTACCAATTATGCAGCGATTCGTTCGTTTGAAGTCAATCCTCCCCGCATCGAACGCTTGGGCTTCGACTTGAAAGCCGACGATGTGGCACAGGCTCTCTATCTGTTCGATGGTCAGCTGGCCACGAGCTATCAAAATCGGGGCATGCTCACTTTTGGTGTTAAGTCCGGAGTGAAGTCTTATATGTTGCTGATGAACGATCGGGAGGATAACGGGAAATTGGCCTTGACGGTGAAACAATTGGCTGCCGATGGTTCGACCTTGGCCGAGACCGAGGTTACCACCCCGTTCCATACCATCGAATTGCTTCCCGGAGCTGCGACCATACAGATTCTGGGCGAAGCCGAGATTTTTGAAATTGTACCGGTCAAGAGATAGATAGACGACATTTTGTCGCAGATATACGAGGGGCGGTCCGGAAGGGTCAGCCCCTCGGTGTTATATCGGGTATGAGGGTGAGGCTGACAGTCGGGTAGGGAGGGCGTGACAAAAATACAGCCGCAACCGGTTTGGCAGTGTTTTTGATACTATATAAATGCTTGTTGAAGGTTAATCCTTCGGGAGGAAGAATATGAATAGTAAAAAAAGAAAAATTAAAAATATGGCTGAAGAAAAAGAACGCGAGAAATCGCAAGTGATTGAGGAAGAGGCTCCTGAAAAAGACAAAGAGGAACCTTGCGAGCAACAGCCCCAGGAGACGGAAGCAGGTGAACCTGATGCCGCAGCCGAAGGGGGCGAGGCTGACGAGGCTGCCAAATTGTCAGCCGAGTTGGACACGCTGAAAGCGACCATCGAGAAGATGCAGAAGGATTATCTGTTGCTGATGGCCGAGTTTGATAATTTCCGCAAACGGACTTTGCGCGAGAAAGCCGATCTGATTAAGAACGGCGGTGAGAGCTGCATGAAGGCTATCCTGCCGGTTGTCGATGACTTTGAACGGGGATTGGCCGCTGTGGAAAAGAGTAACGATCTGGAAGCCGTGAAAGAGGGCATGAATTTGATATACAACAAATTCAAAGCCTATCTCGAACAAAACGGCGTGAAAGAGATTCCCACACAGGGAGCCGATTTCGATACCGAGTATCACGAGGCCGTGACTACCTTCCCGGCTCCCGATCCTGCCCAAAAAGGCAAGGTGATCGACACGGTTCAAAAGGGCTATACGCTCAACGACAAGGTGATTCGTTTTGCCAAGGTAGTAGTGGGAGAATAACGATTTAGAGGGATAGAGAGCAATGGAAAAGAGAGATTACTATGAAGTGCTGGGGGTCGCCAAGAATGCGACACCCGAAGAGATAAAGAAGGCATACCGTAAAAAGGCCATTCAATATCACCCCGATAAAAACCCGGGGAATAAGGAGGCCGAGGAGAAATTCAAGGAGGCTGCCGAGGCTTATGAGGTATTGAGCGATCCCGATAAGCGGGCCCGTTACGACCAGTTCGGACATCAAGGTTTGGGCGGTGCAGCCGGTGGTGGTTTCAGCGGTGGCGGTATGTCGATGGAAGATATATTCTCGCATTTCGGCGATATCTTCGGTGGCAGTTTTAGTGGCTTTGAAGGCTTTGGCGGTGGTAGCAGTTCGCGTAGTGGCGGCCGTCGGCACGTCAATAAAGGCTCCGACCTGCGCGTGAAGGTAAAACTGACCTTGAAAGAGATTGCTACGGGTGTCGAGAAGAAAATCAAGGTGCCCAAATATGTAAGTTGTACCTACTGTAAGGGGACCGGTGCCGAGAATGGAACGGCCTATACCACCTGCTCGAAGTGTAACGGCTCGGGTGTAGTGACACGGGTTCAACAGACTTTCCTCGGGGCCATGCAGTCGACCACGACCTGTCCCGACTGTGGCGGTGAGGGACGCATCATTACCAAGAAATGTCCTCATTGTGCCGGCGAAGGTATTGTGCGGGAAGAGGAGGTAATCACCCTCAATATTCCTGCCGGTGTATCGGAGGGCATGCAGCTCTCGATGGCCGGGAAGGGAAATGCCGCCCGTCATGGTGGTGTGAATGGCGATTTGCTCATTCTCATCGAAGAGGAACCTCACCCCGATTTGGTACGCGACGAGAACGATTTGATATACAACCTGCTTCTTGATTTGCCTACGGCTGTATTGGGTGGCTCGGTCGATGTACCCACGCTTGATGGCAAGGCCCGTATCAAGGTAGAACCGGGAACCCAACCGGGCAAGATATTCCGCTTGCGGGGTAAAGGTCTGCCCTCAGTCAACCGGTATGGGGTGGGCGATTTGATTGTGAACGTATCGGTTTATATCCCCGAAAATCTCAACGCCGCCGAGAAGAAACATTTCGAGGAGTTGAAGACTTCGCCTAACATACAGCCTACGCTGACTACCAAACAACGCATATTCAGCAAGTTGCGCCACATGTTTGAATAAACATATACACATAGGATATGATAAATGAAACCGCACGGTACATCGTGAAGATGTGTCGGGCGGTTTTTTTTGTTCCGGTATAGGCCTGAGAAGTGTGGAGCGACCCTGAGGAAGAGTTCATTCCTCGGCATTTGCGTTAAGCTGTTTCCTCGAATCACATAAGTATTCTGCACCCGATGTGAGGCAGGCAAGTCTTTTGTGCTAAGCTCTTGGTCGGTTAATTGGGATTCCATACCTGTAACCCGGTATGGCGTTCATGTATATACATTATTATATATAACATTGTTGTCGGTTACTCGTTCTTCCTGCTGTATTGGCTTGGGTGATTCCGTAGTTGTGTCGAGTGGATAATTTTCCTGTTAGTGCACTTGCGTGACGGCGTTGTAAATGATGCGGGTAATGCGGGCGATGAGGTCGGCATTTTGGGAGTCGGTTTCGTGAGAGTCTTTCACGAAAATAACCAGATAGCACAGCCGGCCGTCGGGGAGATAGATGAAGGCTGCATCGTTGTCGGCTATCGTCAGTCCGTCGACCTTTCCCGAACTGCCGGTTTTGTGCCCCATTGTAATCCCTGCAGGTAGCCCGGCCCGTATTTTGTTGTTCCCCGTCGAGGTTTCGATGAGGGTGTTGATCATGAAGCGAGTATGCTCCTCGTTGAGTAGAGCGCCATCGTGAATCTTTTGCAACAGTTGTACTACCGACGAGGGGTGAGCCCAGTTGTGGTAGCAGGCCGGAATGTGTTCATGCATAGAGGCTTCGGTCTCGGTGAGGTCATAGCCGGTAAGGCTTGCCCCATCGGTACAGGCCTTGACCGCCTCGATACCTCCGGCATAGTCGATGAGAATGTCACAGGCGTTGTTGTCGCTCAGGGCAAGGGCATAATGCAGGAGGTCGGCATACGAGATGTGGAAGCTGCCCGAGGGATAGCGGTCGAGCAGTGGACTGTATGTGTTGCGCTGCATTTGGGAGGAATCTATTTGCAGAATCTCGTCGAGTTGGGTTCCTTTGGCCTCCATGCGTTGGAGGGCTGCTACGGCTACGTGCAGTTTGAACACGCTCATGAGCGGATAACGTATGGAGTCGTTGTAGATATAGAGCCGGTTGTCGAGCGAAAAAGCTACCCCGATAGTCGCATCATGTCTCTGAGAGATGATGCGAATCTCCGAGTCGATTTTCATCGGCATCTCCTGCCTTATTGTGGCGAAAGAGGATAAGGTGCTATTCCATAGGAACAGGATTGTGAGTAGAATGGTCCAGTTTATTTGCATCTTGAAATATTAAATTTAAACAATATAAAAGTAATGTAAAATTGGTTTTGCCGATACGTTTTTCTGCGCTTTAACAAGCGTTAATATCAAAATGAAATACTTTTCCCTTAATTCCGCAACATAATTGATAATTATTTTTATAAGTTCCTGAGCAACATTTTGTTGCCCAGGTTTTTGCCATGTCAGCGTTTTCACTTACCTTAGTGTTGCGAATCCAAAGACAAAGAAAACCGCAACAGGCATGGCAAAGGTAGCAATAAAATCCGAAAGACTCACTCCTTTTGGAGGCATATTTCCAATCATGGAGCAATTTACCTCCCTTCTCTCCTCTACAATTGACTCAACACTTGGGTTGAGATGCAAACTCTATGGTTATCAATACAGCGAAATCATCCGCTCCCTCCTATGCGTTTACTTCTGCGGCGGTTCTTGCGTTGAGGATGTCACCGCCCACTTAATGAGTCATCTTTCCCTTCACCCCACACTCCGCACCTGTAGCGCCGACACCATCCTTAGGGCAATAAACGAACTGACCCGGGAAAACATCTCATACACGTCTGATGCCGGAAAGTCCTATGATTTCAATACGGCAGACACACTCAACACATTGCTCCTGAATTGCCTGTTGTCCACAGGGCAGTTGAAAGAGGGCGGGGAGTATGACGTTGACTTTGACCACCAGTTCATTGAGGCGGAGAAGTACGATGCAAAGCCCACGTACAAGAAATTTCTTGGTTACAGGTCCGGTGTGGCCGTTATCGGCGACATGATTGTCGGCATAGAGAACAGCGACGGCAACACCAATGTACGCTTTCACCAGAAGGACACGCTAAAGAGGATTTTGGAGAGACTTGAAGAGAAGAAGCTGACAGTCAAACGCTTCAGGGCCGACTGCGGCTCATGCTCTGAAGACATTGTGGATGAGGTCAGGAAGCATTGCAGGACATTCTACATACGCGCCAACCGCTGCTGCTCGCTCTATGATGACATCTTCGCGCTCAGAGGGTGGAAGAAGGAAGAGATAAACGGCATCGTGTTTGAGTTGAACTCCATTCTCGTTGAGAAGTGGAAGGGCAAACCGTATCGCCTGGTAATCCAGAGACAGAGACGCATGGGCAGTGGACCGGACCTGTGGGAGGGGGAATATACATACCGCTGCATCCTGACCAACGATTACGAATCATCCATGAGGGACATCGTGGAGTTCTATAACATGCGCGGTGGCAAGGAACGCGTCTTTGATGACATGAACAATGGGTTTGGATGGGACAGACTGCCTAAATCCTTCATGGCGGAAAATACCGTGTTCCTGCTCCTGACGGCACTGATACGCAATTTCTACAAGGCCATCATGCAAAGGATTGAAGTGAAGAAGTTCGGGCTCAAGGAAACCAGCCGTATCAAGACGTTTGTCTTCAAATTCATTTCAGTACCTGCCAAGTGGATTAAGACCGCAAGGCAATGTGTGCTGAATATCTACACCGACAACCATGCATATGCAGAAGCCTTCAAAACTTCTTCCGGATGATTTACATCACTTGATGGCCACTGATTGCGTATTGCCTCAAGTCGCTTTATGGGGTAAGGGGATGGTATGCGCATTGAAACGGACGCGAGGACTTAATGGTTATCTTACGAATCAAAAGTCCATTTCTCTTTATGTAGGTAGCACTTCGGGAATGGAGTTGCGGATTTAAGGTTTTCTCATTTTGCGTAATTAAATGCGAAGAGAAGCATTTTATGATAAGGCCGTGGAATCGTTTGCCATAGGGGAGGGGAAAGAGATAGTTATGTTTTTAGAGAGAAAAAAAGTGCAAGGAGAGATAAAAAATATATATATCTTAATTATGTTGAATATCAATAAATTATGTTTTGGTAACTTACTATTTTCTTATTTTGTAAAAAAAATAACCGATTTTCACTAGGGGTAACCCAAAATTTAGGGTTAATAATAGTGATACGATGTGCAAAAACGTTTCATGACGTTTTTATTTCAGTGTGTATACGAGAGAGAAATGTTTAAATAGAGTTACATTGAACAATTAAATCTAAAAAGCATGAAAAAAAATCAGACGTGCAAGATTGGGCTTTTGGTGCTTACTCTGTCTCTTTTTGCTCCATGTATGGCAAATGCCATGGGGCAACCGGCAGGGCAGGCTTCTGCAAAAGAGACTCAGTTGAACAAACACCGTATTAAAGGTGTGGTTTCCGATGAAACGGGTGAACCGTTGATCGGTGTGAGCGTGTTAGTAAGAGGAACGGCTATCGGAGCCTCTACTAATATTGATGGTGTTTATTCGATTGAGGTCCCGAATAACAACGCCGTGCTTGACTTTAGTTATGTAGGTTATCAGAAAGCATCGCTGTCGTTGGCAGGCGCTACTTCATACGATGTGGTTATGAAGGAGGAGACCCGTGTCTTGGACGAGGTCGTTGTAACGGCTATGGGTATTTCGCGTGAATCCAAAACCCTGACTTATGCCACTCAGACAATTAAGAATGAAGAGGTGACTCGTATCAAGGAAACGAACTTCATCAATTCGCTCCAAGGTAAAAGTGCCGGTTTGACCATTGTTCCTAATAATACCGGTGCAGGTGGTGGCGCTACGAAAATTGTACTTCGTGGATCCACCTCAATTCTTGGAACCAACCAGCCGTTGATTGTTATTGACGGTGTACCTATGCAGAATGGTATGGGAACACAGGTAGGTGAAGGTATGATTAATGGTGGTGCCCGTAGTGGTGATGACCTCTTGTCTACTATTAATCCCGAGGATATTGATAACATGACCATTCTGAAAGGCCCGAATGCCGCCGCTCTTTATGGTAGTGCAGCCAACAACGGTGTAATTATTATTACAACTAAGTCGGGAGCTGCCGGTGCCGTGAAGGTGAATATTTCGAGCTCCACATCGGTTGAAACGATTGCCATGTATCCCAAAACTCAACAGATTTATGGTCTTAGTGGCAATAATCAGTGGTCGGCCTGGGGCCCGAAAATCGGTACCCGTTCGGCTGATGAAGTGGCTTCGGCCCCTTATTTGATGAACTCGGCTCGCAATGCGGTGAAAGATTTCTTCAATATGGGTTTGACTACCAATAATGGATTGACTTTGAGTGGCGGTACTGAAAATTTCCGTACTTATTTCTCATATAACAATACCTATCAAATGGGGTTGATACCGAACAATAAGTTCAATCGCCATAATGTGATGCTTAAGGAGTCCTTCTCTCTGTTTGATAAACGCATTAATATCAGTACCAGTTTGAACTGGATTCACCAGAGAACCGATAACGGTCCTGTGGTAGGTAAGGCGTTGAGTGCTCTCCATGCTTTGTATCGTACACCGGCCGATGTGGATATGCGCTATTTCAAGCACAATTATCAACACCCGGGTACTGCCGCCGATGATATTGTAAGTAACCCGATAACCGGTAACCCCAAGTTGGAAGGTCAGCCGGTACAAACGTGGTATTGGTATGACCAGTACCTGAATAACCCCTATTGGGTCGCTAATATGTTGACCGATATAAACAAGCGCGATCGCTTGCTGGCCAACGTGACGTTAGATGCTAAGATTTGGCAAAATATTAAATATCAAACTCGTTTTAGCGTTGACTATGTGGCTGGTAATAACCTGAATGAGGAGTATGCCAGTATGTTCCGAACCGCATTTGACTATGTGGGTGGTAAATACTATTCGAGCAACTCGCGTTCGAGCGATATCTATAATGACCACATGCTTACTTGGAATGACCGCTTTGCCGATAAAATCGACGTGAATGCGGCCGTGGGTACCAGCTTTACCCGTCATTATGATCGTAACACAAATATTACGACGGCGATAGATACTTGCGGTATTCCCAATGCCTTTGTCCCTCAAAACAGTGTGAAGAAACGTCCCGACAATCCCAATGGTAGTGCAACGTCGGCCTATGATAGCTGGAATAACAGCGATTGGAGTTCTGCGGTCTTTGCCACGGCATCTATCGGATTGTTCGACAAAATTTATCTCGATGGTAGTTATCGCGTGGAGTGGGCACAATCATTCCAGCAGTTTACACAAGGTAGCGGCTACAAATCGTTCGATTACTATTCGGCTGGTGCCAATGTCCTTCTCGACAAGTTCCTGCCTCGCCGAGACTGGCTCAATCAGTTGAAATGGCGTGGTAGCTGGTCGGTAGTAGGTAACCCTATCCCCAACACTTTGTTTGCTCGTCAAACTATCGATTTTGCTACGGGAGTTGTAGGTACTCGCCCCCCGTTGTTCGACAATCCTCTACCCGAGACGACCTCTTCGTTTGAAACGGGACTTGATGTGTGGATGTTTGAAAACAAGTTCAATTTCGACTTGACCTATTATAATTCTACGCTCCGTAACCAGTTCTTGTATATTACCACGGCCAATGGTGAGTCCAAACCTGTCAATACGGGTGTGATTCGCAACTATGGTTTGGAATTCCAGGCAGCATACCGCTGGAATTTCCATAAAGACTGGCGCTGGCAGACCGGATTTAACATTGCTTGGAACGATAACCGCATCTTGGAAACCTACAAAACCGAGTCGGGTGCTCCCTATGAGGTTCAACAAGGTCCCAATGCCTTTAAGATTAAGTATATAGAAGGGGGCCGTTTTGGCGATATCTATGTGAATTCGTTTGCTCGTGATGAAAATGGATATATTCAGATTACTGATGCCGGGAATTATGAAAATGCCGTTCCAGTGATGTCTTCTGGTAAATATGAAACCTATGTGGGGAATATGACATCTCCCATCACGTTGGGTTGGAACAACACCTTTAACTGGAAAAACTGGACTCTCTATTTCTTGATCGACGGACGTATTGGCGGTAAGGTGATGTCACTGACTGAGGCCGACCTTGATTTGTATGGTCTCTCCGAGCGTTCGGCACAAGATCGTCTGAATGGTGAGCGAGTAATTCAAAACGGTAAGGAATATGTTCTCAAAGAGTTGCCCGACGGCTCAGGCCACAAAGTTTCGGTCGAGAACTACTATACGACTATTGGTGCATTCCCTATGGAAGATCATGTTTACGATGCTACCAACCTGCGTATGCGAGATATATCGTTGAGTTACGATATGCCCAACCTCTTTGGAAAGAGCCAAGGTATGACGGTACAATTCTCGGTAAAGAATGCCTTCTTTATCTATAAGAACTCTCCTGTTGATCCCGATATTTCGGTGTCGGCGAATGTATATTCGGGTATTGACAGCTATGCATTGCCTACGACTCGTAGCTTTGCTCTGACTTTGAAATTCAATTTGTAATAAATGCTATTATTATAAACAATTATAAAGATGAGAAAAACAATATATTCAATTGGGTTCCTTATTCTTGAATCCGTATTATCAATAGGTCTCTTCACGGCTTGTGGCGACCAGTTTCAGGAGGAGTATCCCTGGATGATCGGCCGGCAGGAAGACATGGACAATACCAATGAAGAGGGTGCCGGTGCTACCGATATTAACGTTCTCGAACAGGAACTTCGTGGAGCTATTCCCTACATGATTAGCTATACTAAGGGGGGAAGCTGGATGCCTCATGCCTACCAGTATCAACGCTCCAACAATATCGACAACTATGCCGGATATTGGACGACCACCAAAGGTACCTTCGCTTTCGGTGGAGCTCTGCCTACTCTTTACACCTATCCTAACGACTATTTGGGTGGCCCGATGGATAACACGATCTTTACCCAATCGTACAATGCCATTCACCATGCAGCGGAGTTGGGTAAACCCGAATGGCGCGCTGTGGCTTTGATTATTCAGGCCTATCAAGGACACGAAATCGTTGATTTTTATGGCGCTGCTCCTTTTACCGACTGGCGAAATCTGGAACGGAATCCGCCGTTGACTTATGAAAGAGGTGAGGACATTTACATGCAGATTTTTGAGGATCTCGATGAGGCTATCCGCATTTTGAAAGAGCGTCAGCCCTCGCGTGGCGAGATTGCCAAGATTGAAGATTTGACCATCAGAACATTGTCTGACGGTGACTGGCGCATGTGGGTGAAGTTTGCCAACAGCATCAAGATGCGTATGGCCATGAATATCGTGAAGTACGATGCCGGTACGGCACAACAGAAATTTGAACAGGCGGTAAACGACGATATTGGAGTCCTCAGTGAGGTTGATGCTCGTGATATCGCTTACTATCAAAACCAAAATGCTTGCGTTTGGTATGTACTTGGAAACTCGTGGAACGATATTCGCTTGTGTGCTTCGTTGGAGAATATTCTCAAACGTTGCAATCACCCCTTGCTGACCCGTTGGTTCGACACCAATGCATACTCTATTACAGACAAGTCTTCGGGTATTGCGGCTCCCATCGATGTGTATGGAGTTCGTGCCGGTATCAACATGCGTAACAACAATACCACCGGTAAGGACAAAGGAGGCTATGGTCCTTTTTCAACGCTTACGGGTGAGTTCCAATATATGCATCAACCCTTCTTCAAACGTACCGAGAGCCTGTTCTTGATGGGCGAGGGGGCTCTGAGACGTTGGAATACGAAAGGTCGTACGGCCCAGGAACTTTATGAAGCCGGTATTCGCCTTTGCTTCCAGGAAAACGGTATTACCGACGAGTCGGTTATCAATCAATACTTGTCGCAGACCGAAGTTAACGATGTGGATTATGTCGATCCCTATAATGGCGAGAACAATATTGCCGGTCGTGTGAACGTGTGTGTAAAATGGAATGAAAGCGACGATAATGAGACCAAACTCGAAAAGATCATTACTCAAAAATATATCGCCAATTTCCCCATGAGCGCCGAAGCATGGACGACCTTCCGTCGCACGGGTTATCCTCGTCTGTTCCCGGTTAAGGTCAATGGCTTTGATGGCGTTGATACCGAATTGCAGGTGCGTCGTATTCCTATTGTTGAAACGACCAATAATGCCTTGGAGATGGCTTCGCTCGTACAAGCTCTTGGTGGTCAGCCTAATAATGGAGGATCTCGTGTATTTTGGGATGTAGCTACTGAAACTCGAGGAGAACAGAGTCCCGACAATGAATACCTGTTGGTAGTACCGCACAACTTTTAATCTATAAATCTTTAAGAACAATGAAACGATATAGCATTATATTATTTTTGGCTGTCTTCTTTGGCGTTACCATTTTCTCTGCCTGTGAAGAAGAAGCTACGCTCGATGGTGCGACCGAGGTGTATATCACTCTCAACCCCACGGACATATCGTTGAGAATCGGCGATACGGTGAAAATTTCGGCCAAGGTTACCAATGTGAGCGGAAAAATCATCAATACACCTATCTCATGGTCGCTTGCCGACGAAACTGTTGCCAAGTTGCTGGGCGATAGCGCCATTGTGGCTGTTAATGGAGGACAGGAAAAAAGGACAACTCTTAAAGCCACGTTGGAAAATGGCAAGTATGCCATTACTACGGTCTCTGTGTTGCGCAACCTGCCCGAAGGGGTAACCTGTGTCGCTAACGACAGCACGATGCCCGAGATGACCTCTAAGCAAAGTTACAATATCCCTCACGACTCGGTTATGTTTGCCGTGTCGCCCAAGACATTGCTTTATGATTATGAACCTCAGGTGAAACTCGAAGGGGTTACGGCCTATGATCCGTTGACCACTATCAATTACGAGAAGGGTATCGTAACTGTTCACTTTACTTCGCCTCGTGAGTCGGGAGAAGGGAAAATAACTGTTTCTTTGGGTGAGTCCTCAACGGCGCAGTCGGGTTCATGTACCATTACGATAGCTCCTCAGATATTTGCCACCTTCTATGGAGAGTATTATGCCAATATGCCTTATTTGGCGACTCGTCCCGGTAAGGAAATCCTTCCGATGTATTTTGCCTATACTTATGAGAAAGAGATGGATATAAATACTTCTGACACGATTCGCATCGCCATGAACGTACAGTCGGGTTTGAAGGAAGATATCGAGAATGCCTACGGTGCTTACCGTTGGGAAATTGCTTCGGGCAGCTCGGTTGTTATTACCAGCCGGACCAATGAATATGTGGAGAACGAAGGTTTCGATGCCGTGCTTTCGGTGCGTGCCGGAGTAGACGAGGGCGATACCGAGATTCACTGTATAACTCCCGATACGGTATTCGTAGCCACCTTCCAGGTGAAAGATTTCAAAGTTCGTTATCCGGTTGACGAAATTACTGTCGATCCGGAGACCGTCTCCATGCCTGTGGGTGGTACCGTACGGTTAACGACAGGTGTAATACCGGCAACTTCTTATGCTTATCACAAACCGGTGGTTACGGCTGCCGATCCCACGAAGGTTTCGGTTGGGTCGTATGATGGTAATGTGATTACATTGCGTGGTCTGGCTATGGGCGAAACCGAGTTGATCTTGACTGCCAACGGTAAAGAAAAACGAGTTCCGGTAACGATTACCGAGGGTATTAACTCGGTACTGTGGGTATCGGGTAATGCCCGTACGATTTTTGCCGGGCAAACGGTACAATGGGGTGTCGATGCGAGAACCTCTTCGGGTGGTGAAAACCCCTATGAGGTAACCTGGCACTCGTCGAATCCCGATGCGGTTAAAGCTGAACAGACGGGCAGCGATAACAAGCATGGTACGATTACGGGTCTTGCCGTAGGATCGTCCAATGTGACGGCCGAGGTTGCCGGAGTAATGTCCGATCCCGCACCTGTGGAGGTTATTGCTCTCCCGAATAATTTCACGCTGACTGCTGAAAATACCCAGAAAGGCTTATCGTCGGTATATGCTGATGGTAGCGCTCTCAACGATCTCAGTGTATATTTCGCTCTTGTAAAAGGGGCTGCTTATAAATCGATTACGATTACCCTCCCGGGTGTATATACAGGCACTCCAAGTGGAACCTATCCTGTTCCCCGCGGTACAATCCTCAATATAGATGGTGCCGAGGCCGAGGTAACATCGGGTAGCGTCACGGTTACTACGACGGGATCAGAAGCTATTGTTTCGTTCTCCATCTCGAGTAGTGTAGGTGGTCAAGTCTTCTCGATGAAGGCAGAAGATGTACCGGTATTGGTATTCTAAAAAATGTTTGGGAATAAGGAGTGGGGTATCTACTCATTCCTTATTCCCAATCTCCTTATTACTATGAAATTATAAAAACAACCAGAGATTACATAATTCATTATTAACCCAAAAACATTTTCCATGAAAAGAAATCTATTTTTATTTTCCGGGATTTTGGCATTGTCGCTTTCAGCCCAAGCACAAGAGTTGAAAGATGGTTACATGAAGTGGCCCGATAGCCAGAAACTGGGTGAGTATGTTTCCCAGTGGACACCGGGAACACCTTTGTTTGAAGACGAGAATTTCTATATCTCGCGTGTGAAACCTAAGGCACGTTTTCGTAATGCCAGTACGCAGATTAACGAAAACCTGACCGAAGAAACCGATAAGAAACTGGTCTTCTGGGTACCCGTAGGTACTGCGTCTGACGGTAACACCAATGCGCGTCCTAACGGTAAGTTCGATTCCGAAGTATTCAGTATGTGGTCGTACGTTACACACTATGGCAACTGGACCTCGCCGCAAGGTTGGGTACCCGGTGGCTTTGCCGATGTTGCACACAAGAATGGTGTAGGTGTATCGGGTGTTGCCTCGATTCCTTGGGGCGGTTTGGGCAAGGACTGGGAAAATTCATTGAACAACATGTCTAAAACCGCAGATATTCGTACGAAAGTAGCCGAATTCCTTCACTATCATGGTGTAGACGGTTTGGGATATAACTCGGAGTTCTCCACTTCGAATACGACAATGGTGGCCAATGTACGTTCGTTGAACGAAGAGGTTCACAAATATTTGACCGAAAAAGGTAATCCTGTAGCCGAGAATTTCTGGTACGACGGTACGAATGACAATGGACAATGTACTTTTGACCAAGGTCTTGGAGATCATAACAATGAAACTTTTGGTGATGGAGAACATATCCGCACCTCGTTGTTCTTGAATTACAACTGGTGGAGAAGTGCCTTAGGTACTTTTAATACGAGTACTGTTGCCAGCAAGGCTCCCGGTCGTGATTTGCTCGACTTGTATGCCGGTTTCAACATGCAGGGTGGTGACCCTTCGACCTGGACGACGCTTAAAGATTATAACATCTCTATTGGTCTGTGGGGTG
The DNA here is from genome assembly GCF_000512915.1 of Barnesiella viscericola DSM 18177. GTDB lineage: Bacteria > Bacteroidota > Bacteroidia > Bacteroidales > Barnesiellaceae > Barnesiella > Barnesiella viscericola. Next base: position 650,394 of record NZ_CP007034.1, on the reverse strand, counting down.
CTCACGATTTCAACATGTTGTGGGCCGACCGCGCCAACTATGGTAGTACCGATATGTCGAAACAGTTGGGCTATCAAAATGTGATCGAGCAATTCTTCTCGAATGGTAAACGCAACCCGATTGACAAGATTGAGGTATTCAATCGTGGTAACCACCACCCCAACGAAGGTTGGTTCGGTATGTCGGCCTTCATGACGGCTCGTAGCTCACTCAGCTGGGATTTGACCACCGAGCCGTTCATTACCTATTTCAACCTGGGTAACGGTCAGTTCTTCAACTGGATGGGCGAACGTCAAAACAACAATGAGTGGTACAACATTGGTGTACAAGACTACCTACCTACCTGGCGTTTCTGGTTCGCTTCCGAGTTCTTGGGCAAAACGAAGGACAAGGTAGTAGCCAATGGTTTGGACGCCAAGTTTACCTTCGACGATGCTTACGTAGGCGGTTCGTGCTTGCGCATCTTCGGTTCGGCATCCAACGAGTATCTGCACCTGTTCAAGACCCGATTCGCTTTGGCTTCGGGTGATAAGATTACAATCCGTTACAAATTGATTCGTGGTCAAGCCGACATTAATTTGGCGCTTTCGGCCGAGGGTGCTGAAAATACGGTTTTGAACGAATCTCGTTTCAGCGTATTGACTACCGCCAATAGCGTGGTCGACGATGAGATGTGGGTAGAGAAGACCTTTACGGTACTAGGTCCTTTGGCTTCGATGGCCAACCAGAATATTGCCATGGTTGCTCTCCACTTTGCAAATGCCGAGAACCTGGAACTCTACCTGGGTGAATTCTCGATTACGCGTAACGAAATGACTACTCCTGCCGCTCCCCGTATCACGGTAGCCAAAGTATTGGCTTCGCACTACAAGGGTGTTGATGCCAAGGTTATTTTCGAGATGGATAATACCAAACCTGCTGGTGAGCCGGTTTACAACCTCGATGTAAATGCTTCGATGTTCAAACTCTATGCTCAACAGGAGAATGAAGAGCCTATCTTTATGGGTATCACCACTTCGTGGGCCGGTATGTACTATTCGATTCCTACCAATTTGCAAGGATCTGATCGTATCCGCTTGGGTGTTGCAGCCGTTTCGGTCGACATGAAGAGCGATTCTGAGATTACTTGGAGCGAATATATGGATATGGGTGAGTACACGACTACCGACGAAATTCAAATCAATAAGACGACAATCAAACCGAACGAGAGCTTCGAGATTTCTTACGTCGATCCTCGTCACGCTCCTGCCGACTGGAAATTGCTCAACAGCGACGGTGAGACTGTAAAACAAGCTGCCAACACAACGGTATTCTCGGTAGAAGAGGGTATTGAAGAGATTGGTGGTTATGACCTGCAAGTAACCTGCAACGGTCAAACTGCTACGTATGGCTATTATGTACAGATTACAAGCGAGGCCGTAGGTGCTCTGCCCGAAATCTATACCCTGACTGTCGATGGTAATACGACCGAAAATGCCGAGGTTGCAATTGATGCTAATCAATCGCTCACGCTGGGTTATACCGGTAGAAAAGCCAACGGTGCCTCGTCGCGTGGTATCGAAATTAACGACAGTTGGATTGGCGGTAAACTGAATGACGCAGGTATCGTTGCCCGTAAGTCCTTCTCGGTATCGGCTTGGGTTCGCTTTACTACTTTGCCTGAGTCGTCGGCTTTCTTCAGCATCGAAAACCGCGCCGGTGGATGGCCGGTAAACAACTGGGGCTGGATGTGGTCGAATATTTCCAGCGAGGGTAAGATCAGCGTTTATACGATTCGTGGCGATGGTGCCGCTTCTCCGGTCGCTTTGAACTATACTTTCCCCAATACGACTGTATCGCCCAATGCCTGGAACCATGTGGTTCTGACTTTTGAGTATAACGAGCAAGGTCAATTCCGCTCGCTCTTCTATCTGAACGGTATTCTGCAAAAGTCTACTTGGACTTATGGTTCTTCGGCAAGTGGAACAACCGAGGAGTGGGTTCCCAAGGCTGATTACAATGTTTCGGCTTCCGACTGGTTCTGCTTCGCCGGTGGTCGTGGTGAACAACCTGTTACCAACAACGGTATCGTTGATGACCTGTTGATTTGGGACGGTGGCATGACGCAAGATGAGGTTAACCAAGTGAAAGCTGGTCTCGATGCTTCTAACTTGCCTAGCAAGGTAATCGCTTACTGGGATTTTGAAACTGATGCCAACGAACAAAATTATTTCTTGTCGAAAGGTTCGAAAGCGGACGTAGAAGCCTGCTCGTTCAAACTGGTAGCTTCGACGGCTCAAGGTTCGGGTATTCAAACTCCTCAAAGACCGCTCTACATCTCGGGTTGTCCGTTTATCGCCGGAACTGCTTTCCAGGTAGAAACTCTCCCGACGTGGACTGCTAAACGTGGTGAACTTACCGAATCGACCGGTACCGATGTCGAAGGTTCTACGAAACTCTCTTACAGCACGGCTGGTGATTATACCGTTACCTTGACGCTTGAGAATACGCTCGGATCGGATACGAAGACCTATCCTGTATTCAAAGTTAGTGGTGGCGATGGCGTTGCCGACGAGGTTATGGGAGACATGCGCACCTATACCGTTGACGGTGTTCTCTTCGTAGAATTTGCCGAAGAGGGTACTTACCAAGTTGACGTTTACAATGTATCGGGTATGCTCGTTGCTGAGAAAGAGGCTGCTGTTGCCGCTGGTCAGAACATGAGCATTACGCTCGGTGCCAAGGACGTTTACGTAGTGAAAGTCATGAAAGAAGGCAAAGTTGTTCGCGCTATCAAAGTGTTGAACCGCTAATGTGAAATGTGATTGTTCCCCTCGGGGAATAATATGAATAAACTCTTATGGGGAGTGCGCCTTTCGGGGCGCACTCCTTTTTTATTTTTTGTGTGTGGGGTAGTGGTGATATACGGTTGTCTGGTTTGGGGCTGTACCTGATGAAATCGGGCGGTGAGAGTTGGCAATAAATTTGGTTCGGAGCAGCACATGTACTACATTTGCAATATGGCGTTACCTATCTATTTTGCTCCGTTACAGGGCTACACCGATGCTGTTTACCGATGTGCCCACGCCTCGCTCTTTGGTGGGGTGACGGCCTATTATACACCTTTTGTCCGAATCGAGAAGGGAGACTTTCGGCGGAAAGACTTGCGCGACATCGAGCCGACTCATAATGCCGGGGTACCGACCGTGCCTCAGGTGATTGCCTCGCAACCCGACGAACTGTGCCGATTGGTCGACAAGGTGGCCGAGTATGGATACCGTCGCATCGACATCAACCTGGGTTGCCCGTTTCCTATACTGGTTCGTCGCCATAAAGGCTCGGGCCTGTTGCCTTATCCCGACGAGGTGGAGCGGCTGTTGCGTGCGCTCGAAGGGTATGACGGTTTTACCTTCTCGGTGAAGATGCGGCTGGGGTGGGAGAGTCCCGACGAGTCGTTGCGGCTGTTGCCGCTTCTCGAAAGTGCGCCTGTGCGGCAGATTACGTTGCATGCCCGGTTGGGAAAACAGCAGTACAAGGGTGAGCCCGACCGGGAAGCCTTTGCCCGCTTTTATGAGGTTTGCCATCTGCCTCTTGTCTATAACGGCGACCTCACGACGGTGGCCGATATGGCGGCGATGGAGCAGCGATTCCCCCGATTGTCCGGATTGATGTTGGGGCGGGGATTATTGGCCACACCCTGGCTGGCCGAGGCCTATGCCAATAATGGCGCCCTTCCGCCTGATCGGTACGAACGGGTGGCTCGGTTGCATGAACAGGTATGGAATTACTATGCCGAGGTCTCTCAGGGAGCGCATCAGCTGCTTGCCCGCATGGCTTCGTTTTGGGAATACCTGTTGCCCGATGTCGACAAGCGCTTGCGGAAACGGGTGTTGAAAGCTCATTCGGTTGAGGCATACACCGAGGCCGTGCAGGCTCTGTGGCTCTCGATACGGGAGTATCGATAGGGTATTGATAGGGAATATTTTATGGTATTAGCGTTGGATAGGGGGCTCTCGATGAAGTATTGATTAAAAATTCCGATGGTTGTTTGCTTTCTCGATAGATTTGCTTATATTTGGGTAATATAGGATTCGGCTTGGTCGATTCAAGGGCGAAAAGATATAGATAGTTAAGAGAGTAATCACCTGAAAAAACACCTGTTATGGAAAAAGAGATTGTATTGTATCGTACATTCGACTCGGCAGTCGAAGCGAATATCGTGAAAGATGTTTTGGAGACGAATGGGGTGCCCTGTTTTCTGTCGAACGAGATTTTTTCAAGTGTCCTGCCTTTGACCAATTCGGCCGTAGGGGCAATTCGGCTGAATGTCTTTGCCGAAGATGTGGAGAAGGCCGATACCATTCTCAGCACCACGACACTCCCCGATACCCAGGAGTAGGGGGGTGTCATGCCGCATGTGTAGCAGCCTCGGCTCCCGGATTCTCCGGGTGGGAGATGGGGGTTGAAAGTCCCTGCTTGATTTTGAAGCCGGTGAATACGACGAGAATCGACATGAGGGGACTCAGCAGATTGAAGAAGCAATAGGGCAGGTAGGTGAGTGTACCTACACCCAGCACGGTTGCTTGGGTCATGCCGCAGGAGTTCCACGGTATGAGCACCGAGGTGACGGTCACCGAGTCTTCTACGGTGCGGCTGAGCAGTCGGCTTTCGAGCCCGCGGTTGTGATACAGTTCCTTAAACAGGTTGCCGGTGAGAATAATCGACAGGTATTGGTCGGCAGTACAGGCGTTGAAGAAGAAACCCGATGCGACAGTCGAGCAGACGGCACTTTTGGGTTTGTGGACAAACCGCACGAAGAGGTCGGTAATGCTGCGAATCATCTGGCTGGCCGACATCACTCCGCCGAAACACATAGCGCAGATGATGAGCCAGATGGTATCCATCATGCCCCGCATACCCCGCGTGGCCACCAGCGCATCGATTTCGGGTTGTCCCGTCGATAGCGTGGTGCTCCCGAATACCGAGGTCATCAGGGCCTTGAAGCCGGTGGTAAAGTCGAGTGTATCGCCCGGGACGATTTGCAGCAGAATGTGAGGCTGAAAAATCAAGATGCAGATGGCGGCGATGACCGTCGAAATGAAGAGCGTGATAATCGTAGGGAGCTTGGCCAGTATGAGTACCCCGGTGATGAAGGGTACCACCAACAGCCAGGGCGACAGGTTGAACTTTTGAGCCAGCGTCTCGGCAAAGAGTGCACTTTGGGCGCTGTCGGTATGGCTCATGGAAAATCCGGCTACGGCAAAGATGATGAGGGTGATGACCATCGACGGTACGGTAGTAATCAGCATGTAGCGTATGTGGGTGAAGAGTTTGGTCCCCGTGGTCGACGAGGCGAGTACCGTGGTATCGGATAGCGGCGAGATCTTGTCGCCGAAATAGGCTCCCGAGATGATGGCTCCGGCAATCCACCCTTCGGCAAACCCCAGAGCTTTTCCTATGCCCAGCAGGGCCACCCCGATGGTGGCGATAGTAGTCCAGGAGCTGCCGGTGATTACCGAGACGATGGCACAGATGATGCAACACGATGCGAGGAAGAACCGGGGAGTGAGAATCTGCAATCCGTAGGAGATAAGGGTGGGGACGACCCCGCTGAGCATCCAAGTGCCCGAGATGGCTCCGATGAGCAGCAAGATGATGATGGCCGGGGTCACCTTTTTGATATTTTTGGCCATGCCCTCTTCCAGTACGCTCCACTTGTAGTTGTATCGACCCATGGCAATGGCCACGCACACGGCCGTAGCCACGAGCAGCGACACCTGGCTGCCGCCCAGAAGGGCGTCGCTCCCGAAGGTGGGAATTACCAGCGCCAGCAGGGCTACAAGAACAATCAAGGGAATAATTGCAATGAAAGGTGCAGGTATTTTGGTTTTTTCGTTCATCTCGTCTCAATACTTTTATGGGTGCAAATGTAATAATAATGCAAATGTATTCCTGCTAAATTCCCCTAAAATTGAATAAATACACGTGATTTTATCGTATTATCAAATAAATATACATTATTAAATAACAAAAAGACCGGATAGAAACCGTGAGGTACTATCCGGTCGAGTCGTGAGAATTTGGTCGATGTCGGTTACGAGTGGAGTTCGATACCGAGAGTTTGTGTATTTCAGGAATAGTCCTTTGGTTCTCGGTCGGTTTCAATTTATGAAGTTTGCTGGACCCATCGACGCCTTTGTGTTTGGCTGAACCTTAGTCTTTGGGGGGAAAAGGCGGGTCTAAAAATCGAATCGCAGACCGGCTTGCAGATTGATGTTGAGGGGTTTCTCCTTGCGAATGGTCGATACGTGCGAGCCGTCGTCGAAGTAGTAGACGATACCCGGCTCGGCATAGAGATTGACGTGGGGTGCCAGTTTGAGGGTGATACCGGCTGCGGCCGATACCGACCATTGCAACGGATCGACACGCAGGGTCTCGTCCTCGGTAAGCGACGGGCGGTCGTTGACCTCGTAGTGGGCCGACAGTTTCCCCGAGAGGCATTTCTCGACCATGCCACCCCCGGCCAGATAGAGGTCGAAGATGCGTTTGCGCAGGAATTTCCAACGAAGTTTCAGGGGTATTCCCAGGTAGTGCAACTGCTGTTTCTGGGTGTAATAGGTGGCGTCACCGGCCGTGAGGTCGGAGGCGAGGTAGGTATAGACCAATCCCGTTTCGAGCGCAAAGGCCGGTGTGAGCGATTTCTCTACCGTAATGCCCACCGATACGGGAAAGTGGTGTTTCACGTCGGTCGTAGGCTGGGCGTTGAGGTTTTGCAGCATCACGTGCTGGTAGGGTGTGGTGCTCTTGCCCGAGGCGGTCGAGGCGTCTTCACCCGAAGGAATACTGGCCATCTCGATGAGCGAGTAGGGGGCGAGGTTACCGAATCCGCTGCGGTTGTCGGCGGCGGTAATCAGGCTGTTGCCCAGCGATAGACCCACTGTCCAGCCTTCGTTCGTGCGGCTACGGGTGCGTATGGGGCGACTGGCTGCCTGTTCGCTCTTGCCGGAGCGGGGATATAACGTGTAGTTTTCGCGCTCGTGCGATGAGGTTGTTGCTTGTGATGGTTGCTTTGATGAGGTCTCTCTCTTGGAATTGGCGATCTGTTGGCCGGTTGTTTGGTCGGAGTCGGGGACAATAGTTCGTGACTCGGCTACCGGTATGCTTTCCTCGGTTGATATGGTCCCAGGTGTAGCGGAGGGGGAGACACGCGAATCGGCAGTTCGAGTCGTGCGGCCGTTTACCGGTGATTGGACTTGGGAATAAAGCGGTTTCGTCGGGTTCGATGAGGAGAGCTCGTTGGCGAGAGCGGGGCGGTCGACTGCCGGTTGTCCGGTTTGAGCCGTTTGCAGGGGTGTCTCGTGCGAGGGGACTCCCGTCGAGAAATATTGCAACCCCACGAAGGTCCCCACCAGCACGGCAATGCAGGCTGCGGCAGCCCACAGTACGGCCCGGCGTCCCCAGACGATACGGCGGGGGGCAATCTCGTCGGTCAGCCGTTCCCACACCTTAGGTGGGGGCGTGACCGAATGACCGTCGAGCTGTTCTTTCCAGCGGTCTCTCCAATCTTTATCTCTATTCGTCTCCATGTTTCGACAAATACGTTTTGATTCGATTCATCAGTAATGTACGGGCTCGGTACAGTTGCGACGAGGAACTCTTCTCGTTGATGTGCAGCAACTGGGCAATCTCCCTATGCGACTTGTTCTCGAAAGTGAACAGGTTGAATACGGTGCGATAGCCGTCGGGCAACTCGGCGATGAAGCGGAGCAGCGTGTCGGGCGAGAGGTGTTGCACAAGAGAGTCGTCGCACGATTCGGGGTCGGCCAGGTCGGGAGCCTCGTCGATGTCGACATCGGCATGCTGTGCCTGTTTCCGGGCCTCTTCCAGAGCCGTATTCACCATGATGCGGCTCAACCAGGCTTTCAAAGAGCCCTCACCTCGGTAGTCGAACTTGTCGAATGAGGTGAACGCTTTGAGGAATCCGTCGTGAAGCAGGTCTTGGGCTGTATCGCGATTGCCGGCGTAGCGGATACAGAGGGCAAACATTTCGCCGGAGTACCGTCGGTAGAGTTCGGCTTGTGCCGAGGGCTCTTTTCGCTTGCAACACGCTACCAGCTCTGCTTCGTTCATTGTGAGAATCCTGTTATATAATAAATGCGACGATGTAAAAATACTGCACGGGCGGCGATAGAAAAATTGTTTTTCACTCTTTAACAGTATGCGATGCAGTATTTGCATCATACTTTCGTTTATCTCATAAAAAGTGGATAAAAACTAAAAACAAAGCGATATGAAAATGAAACATCTTTTGGGAGCCGGACTGCTGGGTGTGCTCCTGGCTTGCGGCTTGTCGTCGTGTGGCGATGACAAAAACGAGTACTATGTGCCTTATTCCTATGCCATAGGCGATATGGTAGTTGCCGAGGATCATGATCCGTATATTCTGTTGGATAATAAAAAAACGATGTTCCCCTCGAACGGGACACGGCTGCCCAACTATCTGACCAAGGACGGACAGCGGGTAATCATCAATTTCTCTTATCTTGACGGGAATCGTGAGGGGTATGATTATTACATACTTGTCAACGACATCGACTCGGTGCTGGTAAAGAATGTAATCCCCATTACTCCAGAGACGACCGATAGTATAGGCAACGACCCCATCAATATTCTCGACATGTGGACGAGCGACAAGTATCTGACCGTACAATTCGAGGTGCGCGGGCTGGGGCGTGAGAAACACATGATGAATCTGGTGCGCGATTATTCGCTGGCCTCCAACCCCGATTCCGAAGGGTATCTGCATCTGAACTTGCGTCACAACCGCATGAACGATCCCGATCTTGATCACTTTTTGTGGGGGGTAGCTTCGTTTCGGTTAGGCGACATCAGGACTGAATTCCCCGATTTGAAGGGTCTGAAAATCGAAGTGCGCACCATGAGTGATACGCGTGACTATACCTGCGATTTTGCCGAGAGTGAGACCGACGGCAGGGGCGTCGCTTCTGAGACGAACGAGAGGAACATTGCCTCGTATGTAAAGTAGACATTGATAGTTCAGTCTATAACTGTGAAGACCGGGTGCGGAACTTGTTTCTGCATTCGGTTTTTTTATGCCTCGTGGACTGTGATGGGAGGGGACAGGAAAGGAGAACAGACCGTTGGCCGTCCATGTGCATGAGCCGTTTGGGTTCAACTCGGGGTACTATCCGACAGATTCGTTTTTCATCACAGCGAACAACCGGTTTCGGATAGGGACAAAAAAAAATTGATTGTCTCACGACAACCAATCTTTGTTAACCTTAAATCTAATACCATGAAAAACACAGTGCAAATATAAGCTCAAATATGCTGTCAAACATAATAATTGACCGGAAATTTGCTTGTGTTTAACTCATTTTAATCAATGTGAATCGTTTACAGGTGTTTTGTATAGAGTCTTTAACAGTTGAAAGGGAAAGATATAGCGGTTATTCTCTATTTCGGGATTTTGTTGTACATTTGTCTTTCGTAAAAAAGATGTGTCGAACAGGAGGCGGTGTGTCGGGCCAGACAATCCCCGGCGATTGCCTCGCAAAAAAACAGATATGAAGGTTGCCGATTTGTTAAGGACTCACGGGAGTACCGGTTTTTCGTTTGAGATATTACCGCCGTTGAAGGGAAGCAGTATCGAGAAGTCGTTCAAGACCATCGATACCCTGCGGGAATTTGACCCGTTGTACATCAACATAACGACACATCGCAGCGAACTGGTCTACAAGGATACGCCCGACGGGCTGTTCCGCCGGGTGTCGGAGCGCAGCCGTCCCGGCACGGTGGCGGTAGCCGCAGCTATCAAAAACAAGTATCAGATACCTACGGTGCCCCACATGATATGCAGCGGCTTTTCGGCTCACGAGACGGAGTATGCCTTGATCGACCTCAACTTTCTGGGTATCTGCGACTTGCTCATTTTACGGGGCGACAAGGCCAAGCACGAGAGTCGTTTCACGGCGGTACCGGGTGGGTATGAGCACGCCATCGAACTCGAAGAGCAGGTGAATCGTTTCAACGAGGGCTATTTCATCGACGGTACCCCTATGGACGTAGTCAGCTCACGACCCTTCTCATACGGAGTGGCCGGTTACCCCGAGAAGCACGACGAGTCGCCCAATCCCGAAGAGGATATGAAATGGTTGAAGGCCAAGGTCGATATGGGGGCCGATTATGTCGTGACCCAGATGTTTTTCGACAACAGCAAGTTTTTCGACTTTGTCGACCGGTGCCGTGCCATGGGTATTACCGTGCCCATCGTACCGGGATTGAAGCCCATCTCGAAGGCTTCGCAGCTGACGCTGTTGCCCCGGGTGTTTCACGTCGATATACCCGACGCCCTGGTGCGCGAGGTTGCCAAGTGCAAGGACGATACCCAGGTGAAACAGGTCGGTATCGAGTGGTGCGCGGCCCAGTCGCGCGAATTGAAGGCGCGGGGAGTACCCAGCATTCACTTCTATTCGCTGATGGCCGTCGACAGTGTCTACCAGATAGCCAAGCAAGTTTATTAAAACGGGAGGGAGAGACAACACGATATGTTTTTCAAAGATATAATCGGGCAAGATGAGGTGAAAGAGCGGTTGCTGCGCTCGGTCGACAGCGGCCACATAGCCCATGCCCAGCTGTTTTGCGGCCCCGAGGGGATAGGCAAGTTTGCCATGGCCATGGCCTATGCCCGGTATATCCACTGCACCAACCGTCAGCACGGTGATGCGTGCGGGGTATGCCCCTCGTGCCGGCAATATGTCGCGTTTACGCACCCCGATTTGCATTTTGTCTTTCCCATCGTGAAGGTCGAGAAGAAGAAACGCATCTGCGACGACTATCTGCCCGAGTGGTGCGAATTTTTGAAAGAGCACACCTATTTCGGACTTGATGCCTGGCTGAGCTACATCAACGCCGACAACAAGCAGGCCATGATTTATGGCGAGGAGAGTGAGAGTATCTTGCGCAAGATGTCGTTGAAGAGCTACGAGTCGCCCTACAAAATCATGATTATCTGGTTGCCCGAGCGTATGAACGACACTTGTGCCAACAAGTTGTTGAAGCTGCTGGAAGAGCCCTATCCCGGCAGCGTATTCCTGCTGGTGAGCAACAACCCCGACCGCGTGTTGGGTACCATACGTTCGCGGGCACAGCGGGTCGAGATGCGGTCGCTCTCTACACCCGTCATCGCCGAGGCGTTGCAGAGCCGTTATGGCATAGCCGCACAAGATGCCGTGGCGGTGGCACATGTAGCCGAGGGAAGTTTCCTGCGGGCCTGCGAGTCGCTCCAATTGAATGAGGAGAGCCGCCTGTTCTTCAACTATTTCGTGCAGGTGATGCGCCTGGCCTACATGCGCAAGATCAAGGATTTGAAAGCGTGGAGCGAGGAGGTGGCCGACCTGGGCCGCGAGCGCTTGCGTCGTTTTCTTGCCTATGCCCAGCGCATGGTGCGCGAGAATTACATCTACAACCTGCACATGCCCGACCTCTCGTATATGAATCGCGAGGAGGAGCAGTTCTCCACCCGGTTCGCCCCCTTCATACACGAGCGCAACGTACAGGCCATCATGAAGCACCTGAGCGACGCCCAGAACGACATCGGGCAGAATGCCAATGCCAAAATCGTACTCTTCGACCTGGCCATCAAACTCATTCTGCTGTTGAAGAGTTGAGTCGGACGCATTTTTAACCCTAAAAAAGTACTACCGGCCCGAAAAAATGTGTATCTTTGTCGTCCCCTCGCAAGTGGGGGATACTGCCACTGGGGCTGACCGGTTTTGACAGCGGGTAGAAGTGGTGGGTAAGCATGCAGAGCGTTTGTTGCCCCGCTCTATAATCTCAGACAGCAAAAATTTAACTGGCGAAAATAACTACGCTCTTGCTGCTTAATCGAAGTACAGTAGATTAGCTTAATCTCTGCAACAGTTGCGGAGACAAGACATCACCCGGTTGCTGTGGTTCCGAAGCGTTCCGAAACGGTGGTGCAATAATATCGGAAATAGTCGAAGGCAGGTTTCGGGCCGACGATGAAATTTTAGAAACTAAGGTACAGATTGGTGGCTTCGGTCTTGTCTGTGCCCGACAACCAAAACGAAGATAAGCATGTAGAAAGCTCATTAGTTCCTCGTTTGGACGAGGGTTCGAATCCCTCCAGCTCCACGGATAAAAAACGCAAGAGTTTATGACAAAACTCTTGCGTTTTTTTTGTGCGTTGAAACGAATCGGGGCGGCCTCGAAGAAACGGGGCCGCCCCGATGTGGCGTTGTTCTCTTTTTTGAGTCGAAGCCGCAGGCCTGTTGCCCCGGCGTTCTATGCGGTTATCGTTTGAGCAGTTTCACGGTCTTGACCATGTCGCCGTCTTTCACTTGAACCAGGTAGCAGCCATTAGCCAGGTAGCTGATGTCGGCAGGCGTTTCGGCCGTTGTCAATACCTGCTTGCCGGCCAGGTCGAAGAGGGTTACCGATGCCGTCTCGCTGGCGCCGTTGACGTGGAGCATACTGCCTTGACAGTAGATCGAGAGAGCGTCGGTGTTGGCGTCGTTGATACCGCTGATAGCTGTGAACTTAACTATATAAATCTTGCTGCCGGTCAAGTGGCCGATGGCGTATTCGTTGTTTTGAATCTGGTCAAACAGCGAGATGTTGTCGCCCTCGGGATTGTTCTCGGCAAATTCCGATACTTTGTAGTTCTCGGCCGGTTTGAACACCAGTTTCAGGTTCACGTTCGACGGAATCTGGTCGTAGCCGCTGGGATATACGGTGCCCTCTTCGTCGGTGATGTCGACGGTACCGTCACCCTCGACGATGCAGGTTACCTGCCAGTAGAGGATTTGTTCGGCAAAGGTGGCCTCGACGGTCGTGTTGCCGTCGAGCGATGCGATGGTATAGGTATTGTCGGTTACCTCGTCGATTTTCTCTTTTCCGTTGATCAGAAGGGAGGTCAATTCATACCCTTCGGCCGGAGTTATTTTCAGTGTTACTTTCGAACCCATGGTGATTTCGCTGCCAAAGGCGGTAGCCTCGGTGGCATCGTTGACAAACATCTCGATCTGACCGTTGGCAACAGCCGTGTAGCTTACGGTAGCCTTGTCGGTGAAGGTAACGGTTACCTCGGTGTCGTCCTCGATGACGAAGGTGGTACCCTCGATGGGTTCGTCGTTAACCAATATCTGGTCGAGTCTGTACCCTTCGGCCGGTTCGGCTACGACGGTAAGAGCGGTGTATTGCAGAATCGTTCCGGCATTCACCTCGTTGTTCTCGGCATCTACCACTTTGAAGGTTCCGCCCGTGGTGGGTTGAGTAAGGGTGAGCTGATAGCTCGGGAAGGTGTGACCCTCTACAATTTGTACGGAGATGAAATCGCAGGTGTAATTTTGAACCCAGCCCAAATCTTCGATAGTGCCTTGTACGACACCGGCCGGGCATGATCCTTCATAGGAACCTTTGTTCTCCAATTCGGCCTGGGAGTCCGATTCTATCTTGTAGTAGGCAATCAGTTCCTGGGGAATGTTTCCTTGGGTATATCCGCCGAGAATCGACTCTTTCAACTCTTTTTCGGTCAAAGCCTTGTTCCAGAGTTGAACTTCGTCGACGTAGCAGGAGAATCCGCCGTTGCCCACGAAGAATACACATTCGTCTTGGAGTAACCCGATGCCGTGACCTTCGCGCTCTCCACCTTCTACAATTGTACCCAAATCGCCGGTCCCGGCCAACTTGCCGTTCTTGTACAATTTGATGGTGCGGTTGTCGTCATCGACTACGACCGAGATGAAGGCCCATTCGTTGGCAATAAGAGTAGCCTCGGTAGCCACTTCGGCAATACCGGGGCAATTCCCGCTATCTTCCCAGGCACGGGCTTTCAAGGTCAGTTTACCGCCGCTCAGATATACACCGAATGTGCCGGTGGCACCATAAAAAAGAGATTGACCGTGGCCCAGAATCTGACCTTCGGTACTAACGGCCTTTACCCAGGCCGACATGGTGAAGTTACGGGTTCGGTGGTCGGTTCCAGTCGGATTCCCGTTGTTCCACGAGTTGTTTACGCCGTTTTCGTGTTCACCCAATACGATGTCGTCGAAGCGGAACTGGTATTTATACGTGCTGTTGGATTCGGGCACCAATACGGCTTTTGGACTTTCGGTTTCTTGGGCCTGACTGCCAAAGAACGGAAAAATCATTGCCAATAGAGCAAGGAGTAAAAATGGTTTTTTCATGATAAAATATTTTAGTTAAACAATATTGCCCCGTTATATTATCTATGTTTGATTTCAAAAAGAACTGTCCCCGTAATTAAGGTTAACCTTATCTGGATCAAGAGTCAAAATTAGATAAAATTTTCAATAAAAATATTCTTCACAACATTTTTTTATTGTATTTCTTGGTCTTAATTGGTGCCCTTTGGGGTGGGGACGGGAGATGGGGTATACCAAGAGCTGTGTGGTTTGTGTTATCGGGTGGAATGGTGGGACGATGTTGCTGGGACGGTGATTCCTGTTTCAAGCGAGAGTGCTGTTACAGGAAGGGGAGGCGATGAGAAAAGTGAAGATAGAAAAACCGGGGTGTCTTAACAAAGACACCCCGGTTTGAATATGCTGTCTAAGATTAATTATTCAGCACTCTCGGCAGCAGGAGCAGCCTCTTTGGCGGGAGCTTCTGCGGCAGCGGCAGCTTCGGCTTCTGCTTTGGCAGCGGCTTCAGCCTCGGCCTTGGCGGCAGCTTCGGCAGCTTTCTTGGCAGCTACGGCTTCTGCTTTCACTTTGTTTTTCTCTACTTCCTCTTCGAGACGTTTCTTGGCGGCAGCGTCTTTGGCGGCAGAGATTTTAGCCTTTTCGGCATCGGTAACCGATTTCTTGTTTTTCAACCAAGCCTCGAAGCGTTGCTCGGCAACCTCTTCGGTGAAGGCACCTTTCTTTACACCGCCCAGCAAGTGTTTCTTCAACAATACACCTTCACGAGAAAGGATATTGCGCACGGTGTCGGTGGGTTGAGCACCCGTTGTCAGCCAATACAAAGCCCTTTCGAAATTCAAATTTATTGTAGCAGGATTAGTGTTCGGATTATAAGAACCTATCCTTTCAATAAACTTACCATCACGTGGTGCCCTGCTATCGGCGATTACAATTTGGTAGAACGCATAGTCTTTGTGACCAAAACGTTGTAATCTGATTTTTGTTGCCATTTGAAATTTTTTAATTGGTTAGTATTTGCATTAGCGGCGCAAAGGTAGCGTTTCTTTGTGAATCGTGCAAATAAAAGTCTCTTATTTTCTTTCGGTTCCCTGGATTTGTGTGCCGGGGAATAGGGCTCGATTCGCTGTTAGCGGGATTGCGGGCATAGCGCCTCCTCCCACCGCTTGGGGTCGAACCCGGCGAGCACGTGGGTGTCGGTTACCAACAGC